>CAXTUR010000242.1:0-4214 GCA_964247455.1 uncultured Acidobacteriaceae bacterium
GCGTAGACCACCGGGTCCTCATCGAGCTGTCCCCGCGACGCCAACAGCCACAACTGGCTGATCCAGAGCAGCAACACCGGCACCAGCAACCACAGCCGGTTGGGATGCTGATAAAGCTGCACGGCCGTGATGTTCGAGATGTAGAGCGTGAGCACCACGACCGACGCGTAGCCCGAGGCGGACCCAAAGCTGCGCATCTGCTCGATATCCGAGACCAGGTAGCCGCGGCCTTGAATCTGTTTCGGAGCGGCTTCGCGCTGGCGCAGGCTTTCGAGCTCCGCAAATCGCTTGACGAAGGCCAGCGACAGGAAGAAGAAGATCGAGAATCCGCCCAGCCACGCCGAAACCGGGACGCCCGTGGCAGCCGAACCTGCGATGATGCGTATCGTATAAAGGCCGGAGAGGACGATCACGTCGACCAGCACCGCACGTTTTAGCCGGAATGAATACGCCGACGTGGTGACTGCATAAACGGCCAGCCACTCCAGAAAGTAGTAAGGCCGCTCCAGAGCGACACCGGAAACAGCCGCCACGGCATACGGCAGCAGCAGCGCCAACGCCAGGGACGTAAGCAGGAAGAGCACGACCACGCCAAGCCCGGCCACCGCCGACAAGTCGCCCGCCGCAAAAGGCCGCCGCCGCTTCTTCAGGTGCTTGCGGTCAGCTTCGAGATCGAGCAGGTCGTTAACGATGTACGTCGCAGAGGCGCACAGGCCGAAGCTCAAAAACGCGATCACCGCGCCGAGCAGCGGTCCCGGCGACCACGCATGGGCCAGCAGCACGGGCAGGAAGATCAGCACATTCTTCGCCCATTGATGCAGCCGAATTGCCTTCAGCCAAGCCTTCAGTGGCGACACGGCATCGGTAAACGACCGCACCGGTGTGACCTGCGCCTTCGCCAAAGCTGCCCGCAGACCGGCTGTCGGATTGGCGACCATCGGGTCTTTGCAGTTGGCAAGAAGCGTAGCGTCAGGCAGTGCATTACCAATATAGGTGAAGTCTTCGCCGAAGCTCTCATGGAAGGCGGCCAGCTTGTTCTTGCCCGCCAGGTTGACCGTCCCTGCTGACGCCAACACCCCGGCGAACAGTCCCAGGTGCGCCGCTACGCGCTCGGCCAACGCTGTATCGGCGGCTGTCGCTAGATAGATCGGACGCCCGGCCGCGTGCTCCTGCTCCAAATACTGCAGCAGTTCGCGGTTATAGGGCAGATGCGTCACATCGAGCGTGACCGCCGACGTGATGTGCCGCTTCAGCGCCGCCTTGCCCTGACCGAGCCATCCCGGCAGCTTGACCAGCACGGCGGGATGCTGTCGCGCCAACGCCATAACCGAGTCGTAGAGCGTGTCCGACTTCACCAGCGTGCCATCGAGATCGACGCAGAGCGGACGCATCGCGCCGGCCGAGACCTCCGGGATGAGGGAGCTTTGTGGGGACTGCATACGCCATTATCATTTACTCTGGCGGAAGATGGGTAAACATCGTGGAAACTCCCGGAGCCGTCCCGGGTTACAAGCCCACTTCTAACCTCCAATCGAAAGGCCAGGCCGGATGGCGTTACCGATCCCTGAAACGGAACCCGAAGTTCATCTGGAACCCAGCCACGGAGCGCCGCGTCCTGCGAGTGACATACCGGGGGCCCAGAGCCCTTGGAAAAGCCGCGTCCGCAAGCTGCTACTCCTATTGCTGGTGGGGCTGGCCATTGCTGGCGCGGTCTGGAAGATTCGCCGCAACGCCGCCGAGCAGGAGGCGCAGAATGCCCGGATGGCCTCACAGGAAGATCGGCCCACGCCTGTGCTGGTCGCCGCCGTTGAAAGTAAGACGATGCCGGTCTATATCACCGGCCTGGGCACGGTTACGGCCTACAACACGGTCACCATTAAGACACGGGTCGATGGGCAGCTCATGCGCGTGAACGTCCGCGAAGGTCAGGCTGTACATCAGGGCGAGCTGCTGATGGAGATTGACCCCGCTCCGTATCAGGCCGCACTCGCCCAGGCACAGGGGCAGCTCGCCAAGGATCAGGCCAATGCCAATAACGCCCAGGCGGAGGCACAACGGTATACTGCCCTGCGCGAGGCCGGCGTCGTCTCCCGCGAGAGCGAGCAATCGCAGCTTTCCACTGCCGGACAGGCGGCCGGCTCTCTGCTCTCCGATCAAGCCGCGATTCAGGCGGCCAAAGTGAATCTGGCCTACACCCACATCGCTTCGCCCATCAATGGCGTGGTCGGCTTGCGGCAGGTGGACGCCGGCAACATCGTCCACGCGGCGGACACAACCGGGCTCCTGGTCGTGACGCAGCTGCAGCCCATCTCCGTCATCTTTACCCTGCCCGAAGACCAGCTGCCGCAGGTGCTGAAGCTTACCCGCGCGGGCCGCAGTCTGACGGTGGAGGCGTACGACCGTTCCTCCGCCACACACCTGGCCACCGGCACGGTGCTTACCGTCGATAACCAGATCGACACCGCCACCGGCACCGACAAGGTCAAGGCCGTCTTCCCGAACACCGATAACGCACTCTTCCCCAACCAGTTCGTCAACATCCGCCTCGTCCTGGAACAGCGGGAGGCGGCCACCGTGATACCGGCGGCCGCGCTTCAAACCGGCTCTCAGGGGAGCTTCGTCTACCTCGTCAAAAAGGGTGAGCCGCCACCGGAGCTTCGCCAGCCGACACCCACAGGTGCCCCGCCGAGCGCACAGCCAGCCACAGCGTCCGGCTTCTATGTGGTCACGCAACCGGTCAAGATCGATGTGACGGAAGGCTCGCAACTCATCGTTGCCAGTGGTCTGCACCCGGGAGACCAGATCGTCGTCGACGGTCAGGAGCGCCTCCGCAACGGCAGCCGCGTCGTCCTCCCGCACGCCGGACAGAGTTAGATGAGTCCATCACGCGCCTTCATCCTTCGGCCCGTGGCCACCTCGCTGCTGATGGTCGCCATTTTGCTTGCCGGGGCGGTCGCCTACCTGCAGCTGCCCGTCTCCGCGCTGCCGCAGGTCGACTACCCAACAATCCAGGTGCTCACCTTCTATCCCGGCGCCAGCCCCGAGGTGATGGCGTCGTCTGTCACCGGCCCGCTGGAACGCCAGTTCGGCGAGATCCCCGGCTTGACGCAGATGACCTCCACCAGCTCCGGCGGCGGCAGCGTCATCACGCTCCAGTTCTCGCTTACGGAGTCGATCGACATCGCGCAGCAGGACGTGCAGTCGGCCATCAACGCCGGCTTCACCTACCTGCCGAAGGACCTGCCCAACCCGCCGGTCTACAGCAAGGTCAACCCGGCGGACGCGGCCATCCTCACGCTGTCGCTCACCAGCGATACGCTTCCGCTCTCGAAGGTCGAGGACCTCGCCGACACCGTCCTCGCGCAGAAGATCTCGCAGCTCTCGGGCGTCGGCCTGGTGTCGATCGCGGGGGGCCAGAAGCCTGCCGTCCGCATCCAGGCCAACCCCACCGCGCTCTCCGGCTATGGCCTCAGCATGGAGGACGTGCGCGCGGCCCTCGGCTCGGCGAATGTGGACCAGGCCAAGGGCAGCCTGAACGGGGCCAAGCAGGCCTTCACCATCGAAGCCAACGACCAGCTGCTCTCAAGCCGCGACTACAACAACGTCATCATCGCCTATCGGGGCGGCTCGCCGGTGCGCCTGTCGGACGTGGCCAACGCGACGGACAGCGCGGAGAACCTCTACCAGGCCGCCTGGATGGGCCGCGCCACGACCGTCAATAGCCCGAGCTTTCTCCACCCCGCCATCATCGTCAACATCCAACGCCAGCCCGGGGCAAACATCATCGGCGTGGTGGACGAGGTGCAGAAGCTCCTTCCGCAGCTCAAAACCACACTGCCGTCCTCCGTCACGCTTGAGGTCCTGACCGACCGCACCAACACCATTCGCGCCTCCGTCAAAGATGTCCAGTTCGAGCTGATGCTGACCATCGCCCTCGTCGTGATGGTCATCTTCCTCTTCCTGCGGTCGATCGCCGCGACGGTGATTCCGTCTGTCGCCGTGCCGCTGTCCATCGTGGGCACCTTCGGCGTCATGTATCTGCTGGGCTACTCGCTTAATAACCTTAGCCTGATGGCCCTCACCATCTCGACCGGCTTCGTCGTCGACGACGCCATCGTGATGATCGAGAACATCTCGCGCTACCTCGAAGAGGGCGACGGCCCGCTCGAGGCCGCGCTCAAAGGCTCCGAGCAGATCGGCTTCACCATCGTCTC
>CAXTUR010000243.1:0-4184 GCA_964247455.1 uncultured Acidobacteriaceae bacterium
GCGACGCGGTGCATGAGGGTGTTGATGTCGAGGGTGGTGTTGAGGGCGTCGGCGAGGCGATGGAGAAAGGCGACCTGGAGGGGCTCGACGCGGGGATTCGGCTCGGTGGCGGGGACAGCGGGGTTGGGGCGGTAGTCGCCTTCGAAGGGGTTGTCTTCGGCGGTCTCGGCCTGGCGTGGATGGGTCGGGGTGGACATGCGGAGGTTGGCGATACTCCAGTATGAGGTATGGAATGGGCGGCGGGGTGCCTCTCTCTCGCGGATAGGTCGCGCTACGGCTTGGCCAGTGAATCGAGCAAGGCGGCGACGGCCCGGCGGATCGGCCGGAGATCCAGGTCCGGGGGGAGAGTGCCGTCTTCGCTGAAGCTCTCCGTCAACGGCTCCAGGCCGAGGAGGGCCTGGGGAAAGCGCGGGTGGAGGATCTGGCCCAAGAGCTGGTGAGCGGCTTGCGCGCCGGTAGCAGGCGAGAGCACGAAGGTGTCTTGCAGGTAAGCGTCAAGGCGCGCGTGGACCTGGGTGAAGAGCACATCGCAGTATTGGGCGGCTTGCTCGGGAAAGCGTTCCGCTTCGGCCATGCTGATGCGCATCATGCGGATTTGGGGTTTGTAGAGGAGAGCCTCGATGTAGCGGGCGGAGAAGATCAGGAGGGCCTGGGCGGGAAGATCCGCGTAGTCGCCGGGCGATTTCAGCCGGTTGAGGAAGAGTCCGCGTACTTCGTTGTGAACGTATTTGTGAACGTATTTCTACAGGAGAGAGATCATGATCGTGATTACGGCACCTACGAGCAAGATTGGCAGTCAGGTTTTGGGACATGTACTGGAAAGCGGGGAGGCGGTACGTGTGATTGCGCGCGATCCATCTCGCATTCCGGCGGAGGTTCGCGCACGGGTGGAGGTGGTGGAGGGATCGCATAGCGAAGCGAGTGTCGTCGAGAAGGCGTTCGCGGGCGCGGAGACGGTGTTCTGGCTGGTGCCGTCGGACCCGAAGGCGGAGAGCGCCTATGTTTCGTATGTGGACTTTGCGCGGCCGGGTTGCGCGGCTTTCAAGAGCCAGGGGGTGAAGCGGGTCGTGGGGATTTCGGCGCAAGGGCGGGGATGGCCGAAGGACTCCGGGTACGTGGCGGCGACGCTGGCGATGGACGATCTGATCGCGGACACGGGCGTGAGCTACCGGGCGGTGACGTGTCCAGGATTTATGGATAACCTGCTGCGACAGGTGGAGCCTATCCGGACTCAGGGAATGTTCTTTTCGCCTACGCCGGGCGATTTGAAGATGCCGACGTGCGCGACGCGGGATATTGCGGCTGTATCGGCCAGGCTGCTGCTGGACACTTCTTGGAGCGGCGTGGGCAGCGTCCCGGTGCTGGGGCCCGAGGATCTGTCGTTCAACGAGATCGCGGGGATTATGTCGGAGGTTCTGGCGAAGCCAGTGCGGTTTCAGGAGATTCCGATGGAGTCGTTCCGGGGAATGCTGCTCGGGCAAGGGATGACGCCTGGCATGACGGAGGCGATGATCGCCATGTTTGTGGCGAAGAACGAAGGCATGGACACGATGCAGCCGCGAACGGTGGAGGGAACGACGCCTACGAGTTTCCGGCAGTGGGCTGAGGAAGTGTTGAAGCCGGCGGTGATGTACTAGCCGAGAATAAACGATCGCAGAGCATAGGAGGTTGACCGGGCGGTGGCGGAAGGCGACTGTGAGGGACCGGCGCGGGGTTGGAGTCGGTGTGGCGCGGCGGGTCGGGTGATTGGGGGTGATGTACTCCAGCGGTGTGGGTGAAAGATGGTGGCAGTAATTCATACTATACTGGCCTCCTCGCGGGAGAAGAGAACGAAATGCCGCCAGCGGCTCGGATCACCGACATGCACACGTGCCCGATGTTCGACGGGCCGGTGCCGCACGTGGGCGGGCCGATCCTGCCGCCGGGCGCGCCTACGGTGCTGATCGAGTTCCTTCCGGCGGCGACCGTGACGAACATGCTGACGTGCGTGGGGCCGCCTGACACGATCGTCAAGGGCTCGACGGGCGTGTTCATCAACGGACTGCCGGCGGCGCGGATCGGCGATCTGACAGCCCATGGCGGTGTGATCGTCATGGGGTCGCCTAACGTAATCATCGGGAGATTGGCGCGCCCTCGCCGGGTGCGGCGGGCATGGGCGGGGGGAGCCATAGGAGGGTTGATGATACTCCCTTGGGGGCGTGTGGACACAGGTAAGATGAGTGCAGATGACCTTGGACGTGCTCAGATCGATCGACGCAAGCTCTTATCCTGAGATGGTGGATACGGTGTTGCGTCCGAAGATTGCCCGCAAGGAGTTGGTGCTTGACTTATTTGCCGGATGCGGTGGACTGGGCTTGGGTTTCGAGGCTGCCGGATTTCAGACGATCGGGTTTGAAGCGAATGCCGATTGCTGCGCCACCTACAATGCGAATCTTAGAGGGTCTTGTAGCGAGTTGTTTCTTTCCGAGAAGACGCAATTTCCGGCGGCGGATGTCGTGATTGGTGGACCGCCTTGCCAGCCGTTCAGTGTGGGTGGGCATCAACTTGGTCTGGAAGACGCGCGCGACGGTTTTCCAGCGTTTGTGGCGGCGGTGGAGCAGCTTCAGCCCAAGTTGTGGATGTTTGAGAATGTGCGTGGCCTCCTTTACCAGAACCGCTGGTATTTGAACGAAATTACGCATAAGTTGGAGCGGCTTGGATACATAGTTGCGGTAAAGCTGCTCAATGCCTCGCACTATCTGGTTCCACAGAACCGGGAGCGGATTATTGTCGTTGGGCACAAAGGCGAATATAGCTTTCCTGAACGCAGTCCGGAAGTTGTTACGGTCGGACAGGCGCTCGGTGGATTTCTATTTTCGGAACCAGCTGAAGGAAGGTATTTGACCGACAGTATGGATCGGTATGTGGCCAAGTATGAGAAGGCCTCGAAGTGCATCAATCCGCGCGATCTCAATCCAAACCGGCCATCGCGCACGGTCACGTGCAGGAATCTAGGAGGAGCGACGGGAGATATGCAACGCATCAAGCTGCCCAGCGGACGGCGAAGGCGGTTGACTGTCCGCGAAGGGGCGAGGCTACAGAGCTTTCCCGATTGGTTTGAGTTCCGAGGCGCCGAGGGCAGCCAGTTCGATCAGATCGGCAACGCTGTGCCGCCTATGTTTGCGCTTGCCTTGGCGAAGAGCGTGGCAAGTTACCTCGATGAGGCGAGTTCGCTTGATGAGGCGTCCATCTCTGAACAATGGACACCCGTTCAGTCGGCATTGAATCTGGTTTAGGAGTCCTTTTTGGCTAGACAGAGTAGGCTCGACAAGCTCGTGGCGGACACGATCTTGATCTTGATGAGCATTGGTATTCCGCTGGATGGGCTGACGGCTAGAGCAAGACGAAGATGGCGAAGGCCTTTCTGTCGGTTGCGGGCATGAAGCCCGGCATGGCTTGGACGGAGGCGAGATCGGACAATCGTCTGCGGTCACGCGACGTCATTCGGTGGATGAACGAATATCTTGGAGAGACCATATCGTCCGGTTCATACGACGACATCAGGAGAAAAGACCTTCTACTGCTTGTCGAGGCTGGCTATGTCCTGAACAGCGCAAAGAAAGAAGGTGCCGCGACGAACGATGGCACACGGCCTTACGCGCTAAGTCCAGAGACGGCAACGCTGCTTCATTCCTGTGGCACATCTGTTTGGCCGGAGCGTTTAGCGGATTTTCTTGCTGGACGGGAACAACTTACTGAAGCACTCAAGAGGCTGCGTCATCAGCAGCGAGTTCCGATTAAGATCGGCTCTGTGGAGGTGCTGTTTGGTCCCGGCGAACACAATGAATTACAGAAAGGCATCATTGAAGAGTTCCTTCCACGATTTGGATTCGGAGCTGAGGTTCTGTACGTCGGCGATACCGAGGACAAGCTGCTTTATGTTGAGCAAGAACGGCTGGCGAAGCTTGGGTTCTTTGAGCTTTCGCACGATAAGCTGCCGGATGTACTTGCATACTCGACTGCAAAGAACTGGTTGTTTCTTGTGGAGGCGGTGCATTCCGCCAATCCGATGACGGAGCTGCGAAAGAGAACTCTTGAATCTTTTTCTTCGGCTTGCAAGGCGGATATTGTCTTCATATCGGCGTTTTTAACCCGCGCGGCTTTTCGCAGGTTTGCCAGCGAAATCGCGTGGGAGACGGAGGTGT
>CAXTUR010000244.1:0-598 GCA_964247455.1 uncultured Acidobacteriaceae bacterium
CCACCGGGCCGTGCAGCCGCCCGAGCGCGTGGCGGAGGGCGCCGAGGCCCAGCACGTGCCCGGCATGGTCCGGCCGCAGGAGCCGGCCCGTCAGGTAGAGCACGAGCAGCGACTGCATGCCGTAGAACGAGAACCCGATGGAGCCCTCGGTGAGGGCCAGGACGGCGAGCCCGCGCGGATGCCCGAGGAAGGCGCGGCCGCCCGCGGCGGGACGGGTCAGGGATGCCGGTGCGACAGCAGCCGGACCTGGTGCCGCGCGGCGCCGCATCGCGCCTCGCCGGCGGCGAAATCGGCGTAGTGCGGCGTCTTCGTGTGCGCCTCGAACGCCGCCTGGTCGGCATAGACCTCGTGCAGCACCACCCGGTCCGGCGCCGCGGGGTCGGTCAGCACGTCGAACTGCAGGCAGCCCGGCTCGTCGCGCAGCGAGGACGAGGCATCGCCGGCGCAGATGTCGAGGAAGGCGTCCACGTACCTCTGCGGCACGACGAACTCGGCGAGGACGACGACACGGTCGGACATCCGGACCTCCCAAAGGGGGGGGGGGGGGGGGGGGGGCGCGCCCCCCCCCCCCCCCCCGCGAGCAAAAAGAAGAACGCGG
>CAXTUR010000244.1:608-4145 GCA_964247455.1 uncultured Acidobacteriaceae bacterium
GCGGACATCCGGACCTCCCACAGGCCCGGGCGCCGCCCTGGACCCGCTCAAGGCGAAGCCTTGAGAATCCAATTCGAACGGCGGTGGCCCGCCTCGGCTCGCGGTGAGGCAGCCTGCCGCAGGCTCCACGTCGCCTGGGGGGGTCTCCTAGCATGAAAGAGCCGGGATGCCCAATGAACCGTTTGAACTGAGGCTTCCCGTCCGGTCTGGCCGTGCGTACGGGCATCGCATCCTCTGTCAGAGCCGCAGCCGACAGCACAGTTTGAATTACTGCCCGTGAGCTATTAGGCCGCCCGTCACGAGCGATTCGGGCGCGCGGTTGCGTACCGGCATACGATGCTCCATACGTTTGACGACTAGATATAGCGGATAGCCAATGGGCCGACCGGGCAAGAAGCAGGACCGACTAGAGGCCGACATTGGAGTCACGGATGATCTCGCATCGCTCGATCTTGCCGCCATCGCGGCCAGCATAGGGCGGGGGATCACGCCGGAGGTATCTTATGCGGCCGCCGTTCCGGCCAAGCACCGCCAGCGCCACGCCCAGTTCTTCACGCCGCCCAAGATTGCCAGGCTCATGGCAGAATGGGCGCTTGGAGGAGACGCCCGAACCCTGCTCGATCCCGCCGTAGGCATGGGAGTGCTCGTGCGCGCTGCGATCGCGCGAAAGCCTGATCTCAAGGTGGCAGCGTTCGAGAGAGATCCGGTAATCCTTCGCGCGTTCCTCGGCACGAAGCCGGACCTTAGCAGGATTGAAGTGATTCTGGGCGACTTTCTGGCATTGGATCTCCGCTCGACGTTCGATGCCATGCTGATGAACCCGCCCTACCTGCGCCATCACGACCTGTCCTACGACTTCGACATATTTGCGGATTTTTCTCGCCGGTATGGCGTGGAACTATCCAAGCTGTCCAACTCCTACCTGCTGTTCACTTTGAAGGCCGCTGCCTTACTTAATCTCGGTGGTCGCGCGGCGATCATCATCCCGACAGAGTGGATGAACGCGAACTTTGGTTCTGCAATGAAGCTGTTTCTGCTTAGACGCGGGCTTCTTAAGGAGATAATCTACTTCTCAAATTGCTCAGAGATCTTCGATGATGCCCTAACGACTGCTTGCGTCCTTCTCTTGGAGAAATCTGAGCCATGAACAGAGTCATCGCTTGGTATCTTCAAGGGATCACGAGTGACGATCTCCCGGACTCGCTCGACGCGCTGCGGCGGGTTGCGACCAAAAGCGAACTCGATCCAAAGACGCTCATCCAGACTGACAAGTGGGACTTCCTGATCCGGGAAGGCGCGAAGGCTGCTCCCCGCGGCTTCGTGCCGCTCCGTGAGCTTGCGGGTACGAAACGAGGAATCGCGACGGGCGCCAACGAGTTCTTTCACCTGTCGCCCGCGTCCGCCGCCGAGAGGCGGCTCCCGCTCCATGCACTTGCCCCCTGCGTTGGACGCGCGAGCGACGTTCCCAGTCTTGAGTTCGACAGCACCGACTTCGATTCGTTGGTCGCCAACGGGCGCCGGGTCTATCTGGTCACGTTTGGCCCGCAACTTACGCCTGCCGAACGGGACTACATCGCGAGCGGTGAAGCGAGCGGCATCCACGAACGCTACCTTCTAGCCATGCGGAAGCCTTGGCACTCGATGGAAACGCAGCAGTGCGCCCCGATCTGGGCCGCCGTCTTTGGCCGACGAAGCTTGAGGTTCATCCGCAACCGGACAGGCGTCCTGACACTGACCACGTTCCACTGCGTCTATCCTCACGACCAGTCGGACACCTCCGTCACGGCCCTGACATTGTGCCTGAACGTGCCCAGCGTCCAAGCGATGGCGCGTGCCCATACACGCGTCTATGGAGGAGGACTGCTTAAGTTCGAGCCGAGGGACCTGCTGGCAATACAGGTTCCCGATCTAAGGGCGGTCGGTCTCGTTACTCTCACTGCCCTCGCCACGGAGCAGGACCGCATCGCGGGCTTGCTCCGGGCGGGAGCGGAACACGAGGGCATCGAGTGGGGACACGCCGAGCATCTCGTCAAAGCAGCCGTGGACGAGGCGGCGCAGGATCCATTCCCAGGAGAGCTTTCAGGAACGCATCCGCATCAAACTTCACCTTTCCGCCGACTGGACGAACAAACGCGTCGTGGCGACCCAAGCGCGTCACCTGAGGCTCGACCTCAAAACTCGGGGCCTCGACGAAGCTCGCGACCTGTAGGCCCGACGTTATAGGAATAAATATTGTCGCCTTCTCCTGACTTCCAGCCGGATTGTCGATCTTGAAGCCGACGCCGCTGCCTACGATCTCGAAGATGCGCAGGACGTTGATCGCGAACATGGAGTCAAAAAAGACCTGACAGTAGGTTTGCGGCTTCTGGAAGTTTTCAATCCAGCGATAAACTATCTTCAAGTCTTCGATCTTCACCGTAAAGCTTTGGCTCTCGCGCCCGCTCAGCCTACCGGCCTCACGCTCCTGGGCGCGAACCCGCGCATAGTGGAGTGCCTCGAACTTGCTTGATCGCACCTCGACCGCCGCGACAGCCGAGGCGACAAGAGACCGCAACTCCTCGGTGGGTTGAGCGGAAACATCGTCCGACCCTTTGTAGCTGTTCGGTACGATCAGGAGGTCCGGGCGCTTGCCAAGCATACGAACGTCTTCAAGGACGGCTATATAAAAATCACGGAAGCCTTCTTCGCCTGCGGCTATCCGGTCGCTGTTCCCGTAATGCACCGCGCGGTAGCCGGGGACGGTGCCGCTGACGGCGCCGGCGAGAAGGTGTTCGGCCCAATCGCCCATGGCCCTGTTCCCAAGGAACTCCGACCGGGCATCGGTGGGCACATAGACGCGCCCGAGCGGAGCGCCTGGTCCGCCGAACTGAAGATAGCGCACCTCAACGCCGCGTCGCTGCAACTCTGCTACAACCCGATCCTTGGCGGCGGTTAATCTCTCGAAATACTTAGTCACCTTGCCCTGCCCTCAGTAGGTGTTGCGGATGACAACGGAGGGCTTCAGCAATCCTGAACAGCGTTCTAACGGTGACGTTACGCTCACCTCGCTCAATTGCGCCGATATAAGTACGGTGCAGGCCGCACCTATCTGCAAGTTCTTCTTGTGACCACGAGTGCTCAGAGCGCAGGCGCCTGACGTTTTCTGCGACAATGCTAATCGCTTCGACCCCCCGATTCATAGCGGTAGGGTTGCGACATGACGACCAAACATCTACAGACTAAACATAGCGAGCGCACCACCGTAGGCGCGCACGGCCCAGGCTATATTTTGGTAGGTATGAGGTGTGTATCGGACGCACCCGTAATCCGTTTCAACTTCCCATCGGACGCGGCTTTGTCGTCGTAGCCGAGGGTGCAGGCGGCTTTAATGAAGCGCCGCTTCTACTCGTCTGGTCCACCCTGTTTTTAGATTCTTGACCCCTTCCTGCCGCAAGTCTTTGTAAGACCGAAGAGGCCGACGAAGGCTGGAACCGGCCCGGCATGCAGGTGATCGCCGCGGCAGGACCGTTCCGGAGGATCCCGCCCTCACCGCACCCG
>CAXTUR010000245.1:0-4137 GCA_964247455.1 uncultured Acidobacteriaceae bacterium
TAAGGGTGCAGCAGGAACGGGACGTTGTACTTGGTCACGTCGAGGTCGCGGTGGTAGATCTCGGTCGCCCAGGGCATCTCGTCGAGCTGCTCGGGGGTGACCTGCGCGCGGTCGGGGTTGTGCTGGATCGTGCCGGAGGCGTCCTTATAGGAGACGCCGAGGATCTCGGCGAGCGGCTTGCCCTGGGCGAACTCGACGACGGAAAAGTCGAACTCACGGCGGCAGATGAAGTCGATAGCGGGGCACTCGTTGAGGGCCTTGTCGGGGGAGGTGGTGACCGGCGGGCCGACAAAGGCGATCTTGATGGCAGGGTAGGTCTGCTTGATGACCTCGGCCATCTTCTGGTCGCCGTCCCAGCCCATGGTGCTGGTGAACAGCACGAGGAACTCGTAGTCCTTAAGGATGCCGACGACATCGGCCCACTTCAGATGGTGCGGCGGCGCGTCTACCAGGCGGGAGCCTTCGAGCATCCCGGCGGGGTACGTGAGCCAAACGGGATACCAGTAGGACTCGATCTCGCGGGTGGCGGGCCAGCGGGAGCTTGCGCCGCCGTCAAACTTTTCAAAGGAGGGCGGATTCAGGAATAACGTCTTCAGAGGTGTCATCACTGACCCTAAGTTTACCACTCGGAGACAACTTTAGCGGTATGGTTGCGTTTGTATAGACAGTACCTGGATGGAGGAAGCGATGGCGAATGGCAAGAGTTTTACCGACACGAGTGACTGGGGATGCGACCTGCACGGGCGCGATCTCCCCCGGCGGGCGGTGTCGCGTCGCGGGTTCATAAAGGGCGGGGCGATGGCGCTGGTGGGCACGTCGGTGATCCCGAGCTTTCTGGTGCGCGGCGTGATGGCCGAGGCGACGAACGCGGCGGCCAACGGCAAGAAGCTGGTGGTGATCTTCCAGCGCGGCGCGGCGGATGGGCTGAACGTGGTGGTGCCCCATGCCGAGAAGAACTACTACGCCATGCGTCCGACGATCGCCATCCAGCAGAAGGATGTGCTCGATCTGAACGGATTTTTTGGTCTGCATCCGGCGATGGCGTCGTTCAAGCCGCTGTACGATCAAGGGCACCTGGCCATCGTCCACGCGGCGGGGTCGCCGGACTCGTCGCGGTCGCACTTCGACGCGCAGGACTATATGGAGAGCGGCACTCCGGGCGTGAAGGTGACGCAGGATGGCTGGCTGAACCGGGCGTTGCAGGTTGGGCCGCCCCCCGTCTCCGCGGGCCAGCCAAAGGCGACGGCGTTTCGGGCGGTGGCGTTGGGGTCGCAGGTGCCGCGGACGTTGCAGGGCAAGCTGCCGGCCATTGCCGTATCGAACCTGGCGGACTTCTCGGTCGGCGGAAAAGGGCCGCAGACCTCGCCCATCTCGAATGCCTTCCAGGCCATGTACGACGAGAGCTCGGACGCCATGCTGCACGGTACGGGGCAGGAGACGTTCGAGGCGGTGAAGATGCTGAAGGCGGCCGATCCGGCGAAGTACCAGCCAGCGAACGGCGCGGCGTATCCGAACGGCGCGTTTGGGAACAACCTGAAGCAGATCGCGCAGTTGATGAAGGCGAACCTCGGCGTCGAGGCGGCGTTTTCGGATATTGGCGGCTGGGACACGCACCAGAATCAGGGCGCGGCCAATGGGCAACTCGCCGGGCGGCTAAAGGAGTTTTCGGACGCGATCGCCGCATTCTGGAAGGACATGGGCGCAGACGCGGAGAACGTGACGCTGGTGACCATGTCAGAGTTTGGCCGGACGGCGCGGCAGAATGGCACGGGCGGGACGGACCATGGCCACGCGAACGTGATGTTCGTGCTGGGCGGCGGCGTGCGCGGCGGCAAGGTGTATGGCAAGTGGCCCGGCTTGTCGAACGAGCAGCTGAACGAAGGGCGCGATCTGGCGGTGACGACGGACTTCCGGAATGTGCTGGGCGAGGCGGCGTATAAAACGCTCGGGGCGAAGAACCTGGATGTTGTGTTTCCGGGAGCACAGGTTAGGCCTGGACAGTTTTTGAACTTCATCTGAGGCAGAGAAGTAAATTCCCTTCGGTAATGACAAACAAGGCGAGACGCAGATTCCCTTCGGGATGACAAACAGAGAAGCGAAGTGACTTTGGGGCGGAGAGTTGACGCACCGCGCAAAGACGATGGCCCGCTCGGTCGATAGAGGATCGAGGGGCCATCCATGCGGGTCAAGCTGCGCCATTCGATCGTTGCCGCTCTTTTGCTCACCACCTCTACGGGCGTCGTGCTGGCGTCGAGCACGGCGTGTCGCGTCGTAGTGCTTGAGCAGTACCGTGCCGTGCAGGCGACGATGCACCGGCGTGTCCATCACTCCGCCGCCACGCTGGCGCGCTGGAAGATCGGCGCGGCGGCCTGGTCGAAGACGCACGGCGGCAAGGTCTACGCGGGAGCGCCCGCGCCGCGCCATCAGGACTGGACGCCACTTACCTTCAAGTGCGACGACGTGGCCTTGGATTTGAGCCGGTCGGACGACGGTCTGCTGCTGCCGGGCGAGGCACTCCCGGAGTTCGTCGCCTATGAGGGCCGCACGCCGCCATCGGGCATTTGGCTGGACCTCGCCGACGCGAAGCCGCCACTCGTCGAAGAAGCGTGGGAGCAGGCGTTGGCTGTGCCGTTCACTCCAGTGCCTGCCGGTGGCGGGCCGGGCCTTGGCGGACGCACCCCGGACGGTTTTCTTGGGCCAGCGTCGTTCCCTCCTGGCCCGGTGCCTCCTTTGCTGGCGAGCCCGATCCCGGCTCCGGAATCACCCACCATCGTGCTGCTGGGTACGGGGATGCTGTCGTTCTTGGTGAGCAAGCTGCGGCGGCGGACAGTGGTGTAGACGGTCGACTTCCACCGAATGCGTTAGAGCTTTGTACAATTGGTCACTCTACACCTAACAACTACCAGTTTTCATAATAACTAAAGGATAAAGCTTTGCTCGGCTCGACGCATCTTTCCAAAGGGACGAAGCTGTTATAGCTGCAACTTTAGCCGACTCGCGAGCCGTTTTGAAGTCTTTGCTCGATGGGCGAGGATGAGCTTGACCGTTCCTGATGGTTCGCAAGTAATGCAACAACGTCCTGATCTCGCTAGAGATGAGTGGAACATCTCTAACTTTCCAACGTACTCTTGAAAGATCTTCAATCAAATCGTAGAAGTCAGCATCTTGCGCGGGCTTCGGATTGCCCCTCGTGCCGTGAATAGAAAGCTTTTTATCGGAGGCGATTCGCCGCAGAACCCCTTCCAATCCCCGGCCTGCAATCAACAAACCAATTTCATCAAACCCTACGGAGAACAGGTTGTGTGCTGTTCTAAAATCTGCTTCTAAATCTGTTGGTAGATCAATGTCATCTATGATGTAGCGCTCATCGCCCCGTTCCATACGATAATAGCCGTCTAGCAAGCCCCGGCAGTCTTTGATGAAAATGTGAAGCTCACGTTTTATTCTTTCTAATCCAACGTATCTATACCATTCGTCCACAAGATCGTGTGAACTAAGAAACCCATAAGAAGCTTCGTCCAGCGCAAGACGTTTATGGTTATACAAGCAACACTTCGCCAGCATAAACAGCGTCTATTACGCAATTACGAGTTGTATTCAGTTCTGATACGTTCAATAAGCGACGTGGTTCTTCTTTATCTAATTCCATTTGCTCTAGAGTGTGCATCGCCTTCAGCATTTTTGTGCAGATTCTAAAAGTCTGCCGGTCTTTTCACGTTGTGTGTAGGTGTGGCTCAGCCTCAGTTCGCCCCGCTGGAGAAGAACAGGCTGAATCGCTTTTTCGTATTCCTCCCAAGATGCCCATAACCAAGCCAATATGGATCTCCACATTCTAAAAACTACGTAACGATTTTCCTATTAGAAGTAGAACCGGCGGAACTCCTACTTGTTCAAGGGGTAGCCTCTCTATAGTAGTTGAGCAGATTTGCTCCCGCGCTGTACTGGCCATGCTGACCGCCACCACAGGCGTTTCCGGCGGAACACCCGAGGCGATGAGGTTGGCTGCGAGGGTGGCGAAGTCGCGGCCGGGCATGTAGATGGCGAGGGTAGCGTCGGCAAAGTTACTTGATGTGCCGGTAAAGTTGAGGGGGAGGGTGAGCTTGCCGGCGGCGTGGTGGGCGGTGGCGAGGATGAGGG
>CAXTUR010000246.1:0-4077 GCA_964247455.1 uncultured Acidobacteriaceae bacterium
GCGCGCGAGACCTTCGCCGGGTCCTGTCCCGCAAGCAGCGCCGGGTTGGCTCCGGCTAGCGCCAGCCGCGCCGCGCCCCCGCCAAACGCCGCCGCGATACCGTCGGCCATCCACTGCGCGGCATGGTCGAACGACGCGTCCGGCGCATATTTGTAGCGCGCCAGCACGGTCTCATCGTCTCCATAGAAGGTGGTAACTAACAGCGCGCCAGCCTTGTAGGCATGCTCGGTGACGCGCCGCACCAGGGGCATCATCTCGACAGAAGCCGAGATGAGGAGCTCTTGTCCGGCTTGGAGGTTCAGACCGACATGGACCGCGACTTTGGCGAAGCGGTCGAGTTTTTCTTCGAAAGGAAGGGAAGCGAAGTCGAAAGTGACGGGAGCGGGAGCAACAGCAGTGGCCATACTGTCAGCCTAGGCGGACGGTGCCGGAAACGCAAGGCTTAGGCGATGTGCGCCATGAAGTCGCCGGGATTCAGGATCGGGATGGAACGCCGTGGGTGCTTTTATCAAGGTTTGATGGCAGCCAAAAACGCTACTACGTCGTTTTTCACAAGTGTATTAAAGAGAAGGCATGGACCTTCTAGAACCTCTTCGTGGACCACGGCGCAAAATTCTTTGAGAGTCTTGAAATACCGCACATCATCGCCGCTGGCGAACTCACCTAGCGTCTTTTGAGCAACGATTGTGGAAAGATCGTTATGTGAGAGTACTTTGTTCCGAGCGTTCCGCAGTGGCTTGGCAAAGAGGTCGAGCTTGTCTTGAAGTGATATAAGGCGGTCAAAAATAGGTTGAGACCAGCCTCCGTATTGCACTATGTAGTCAATGCCAAGTGTAAGATTGCCACTCACAACGGCCTTGTCGTGAAGCATAACAATCTGCAGCATGGAGTACTCTTGGCTGATGATGGAAAGGCGCGCAAACTCATGCGCCGTAAAGGATGCGCTGATGAGTTCCGCAGCGCGCGGATTATCGTCAAACAGCTCGCGATGGTGAAGCCACACCTCATGCGTCCAATCGCAAATCGTAATGAACTCTTCAGCGAGTCTGACTGAAAGCGCGGGCTTCGGCTTGCTCATGGTATGTTGAGGGACTTTCGGATTGGGAAATGGCTCACGACGGTGTGGAGGCCTACAACTTTGCCCAAACCTCGCGGAAGTCATAGCTGCCTTCCCGCTGCTTGACTAACCACTCGGCGGCGCGGACCGCACCTTCCGCGTAGCCTAAGCGTGAGAACGACTCATGCGTTAACGTCAGCGTGTCGACGGCACTACGAGCTTCCAGCGTGTGGACGCCCATGTCATTGCCCTCGCGCACGGATTCGATCGGCACATCGTCGATCTCCGCGCCGCCTTTCACCACCTCACCCAAGCTGAAAGCTGTCCCCGAGGGCGCGTCGAGTTTACTGGCGTGGTGCGTTTCGCGGATGCGGAACTCGTAGCCCGCGCTCTTCAACGCCGCGCTCATCTGTGAAGCGAGCTGCAGCATCACCTGCACTCCGACCGAGAAGTTGGTGCCGTAAAGGAGCGTTCCACCGCGCCGCTCGGCCAGACCCTTCATATCGTGCAGCTTGTCATACCAGCCCGTGGTGCCGACAACCATCTTCGCGCCGGTGGCTAGGCAGGCGCGCATATTCTGGACGGCGGCCTCCGGTGCGGTAAAGTCGATCACCGCGTCAAAACCGGCCACAAACGGCGGCGTCAGCGCGCCGGCCTCCTTGTTTTCCTTAGCGTCGAGCACATGGACGCTGTGCCCATGCGCCGCCGCTACATCCGCCACCAGACTGCCCGTTTTCCCGTGACCCAAAACCAGAATACGCATCGTCTTTCCAGTCTAAACCTGTGCCGCGGCGCGGGCCGTCGTGTCGAAGACGGTCTCATCCGGCTCGGCGAAGAAGACGGCATGAAGGCTGCGGATCGCCTCCTCCACATCCTCTTCGTCGATCATGAAGCTCATGTTGATCTCGCTCGCGCCCTGGGAGATCATCCGTACATTGACGTGGCTGATCGCCGTGAAGACCCGGCCAGCAATGCCGTTGTGCCCGCGAATGTCTTCGCCCACAAGGCAGACGAGCGCCTTGCGCCCCTCATACTTCACGTCGGCGATCTTGCCCAGCTCGGCGCAGATCTCCGGCAGCCGCTGGTTGGAGTCGACCGTCAGCGAGATGCTCACCTCGGAGGTCGAAACCATGTCGATCGCACACTCGTACTTGTCGAAGACATCGAAGACGGCCTTCAGGTAGCCATGCGACATCAGCATACGGCTGGCCACGATGTCGATGATCGTCAGGCGCTTCTTAGCGGCGATGCTCTTGAAGGGGCTAGTGCACTTGGGCGCAACCGCGGTGATCTTCGTGCCTTCGTTCTCGGCGTTGCGCGAGTTCAGCACCCATACCGGAATGCTCTTCTGCACGGCCGGCAGGATGGTCGCCGGGTGCAGCACCTTCGCTCCAAAGTAGGCGAGCTCGGCCGCCTCTTCAAAGGAGATCGCCTTCACGCGTAAGGCGTCGGGGCAGATACGCGGATCGGTGGTCATGATGCCGTTGACGTCGGTCCAGATCTCGATAGCACCAGCGTGCAGGCCGCCCCCCACAAGCGCGGCGGTATAGTCGCTTCCGCCTCTCCCGAGCGTCGTCGTGATGCCAGCCGTGTTCGAACCGATGAAGCCGCCCATGACCGGGGTCATACCCGCGTTCAAGAGCGGCAGCACGTGCTCGACGAGCTTGGCTTCGATGATCGTCTCCTGGGGAACGGCCTTGCCGTAGTGGTCGTCGGTAATGATGCAGGTGCGCGCGTCGATGTGGGCACCGGCGAGGCCACGCTGCTCAAAGGCTGCGGCGACCATCTCGCTCGAAAGCCGCTCCCCGAAGCTGACCACGAGATCGTTGGTGCGCGGCGTCAGCTCGCCGACGGCCGAAATACCACGCAGCAGATCGTCGAGCGCGTCGAACCCGGTGGTGAGCACCTTATGAATGGCGGTGAAGTGGCCGTTATCGAGCAACTCGGCGGCAGTATCGAGGTGGCGATGGCGCAGGCGCGCGGACAGGGCGAGCGCCCCTGCCTTGTCCCCGCGCCCGGCGGCGTCCGAGGCCGCGAGCAGCATATCGGTCACCTTGGCCATGGCGGAGACGACGACCACAGCCTCAAAGCCGCGCGCCCGTCGGCCCGCGACGATGGCGGCGGTGCGCAGCATGGCGGCGGCGTTCTCGACCGAGGTGCCGCCAAACTTCAACACCACGAGCCGACTGCGGGGCGCGGTCATGCGGAAACCTTTTTCTGCGCGTCCAGCTTACCCAGCAGCGCGAGCACCTCGGCGTTCAGTACCGCCGCTCCCGCCGCCCCGCGGATTGTATTGTGCGAGAGCAGGACGAACTTCCAATCGAGCAGCGGGCACTCGCGCAGCCGTCCCACAGTCGTAGCCATCCCATGGCCGCGCATCCGGTCGAGCCGAGGTTGCGGGCGGTCGGGGCTCGGGTCGTACTCGACGGGCTGATCCGGCGCGGTCGGCAGGTGGGTGCTGTCCAAAGGCGCGAACTCGGCCCAGGCGGTCAGGATCTCTTCCCGGCTGGCCTTCTGCTTGAACATGATGCTGACACACTCCGTATGCCCGTCCTCCACCGCGACGCGGTTGCAGTGCGCACTCAGCTTGGCGTCCAGCATCTCAATGTGCGCTCCGGAGAAGCGACCCAGCAGCTTGCCGACCTCCTCCTGCAGCTTCTCTTCCTCATTTTTGATGTACGGCACGACGTTGCCGAGGATGTCGAGCGACGCCACGCCAGGGTAGCCAGCGCCGCTGATCGCCTGCATGGTCGAGACGAACAGGCTTTCGATGCCGAAGCGCTCATGCAGCGGCTTCAGCGCAAGCACCAGGCCGATGACGCAGCAATTCGGGTTCGTGACGATGTAGCCGCCGGACTCCTTGCGCCAGCTCTGGGCCTCGATCAGGGCCAGATGGTCGACGTTTACCTCCGGCACCACCAGCGGTACATCGGCGGTCATCCGAAAGGCGCTCGAGTTCGAGATCACGGCGCATCCGGCGGCGGCGAACTTCGGCTCCAACTCGCGGGCGACCTCGGCGT
>CAXTUR010000247.1:0-4020 GCA_964247455.1 uncultured Acidobacteriaceae bacterium
CCGGTCTGGAGCTTGACGAGCTCGGGTTGCGCGATTTTGCTAGGGCCGAGGACGGCGATGCGGGGGAGCGCGCCGCGCACCATAGCGACCTCGTCGCAGGCGTAGAGGCGCGGGCAGGCCTGGCAGTCCTTGTAGATTTTGTCGGGCAGGACGGTGCGGTCGACGACGCGAAAGTTGAAATGGAAGAAGAAGTCGGGGATGCGGGTGAAGAGGGAGACGCAGGAGACGCCCTGGTCTTCGGCCTCGTCGAGCAGGAGGCGGAGGAGCTTGCCGCCCGCGCCCTGGCCCTTGGCTTCGGGCTTGACGACGATGGAGCGAACCTCCGCCAGGTGCGGGCCGTAGAGGTGGAGCGCGCCGCAGCCAAGGAAGACGCCGGACTCGCTCTCGGCGACGACGAAGTCGCGGACGTTCTCGCAGATTTCGGCGTAGTTGCGGCGGAGCAGCGTGCCGTCGTGCGAGAGGGAGTTGACGAGCTCGAAGATGTCGACCGCGTCCTGGAGCTTGGCTTTGCGCACCGCCGCGCCGCCCGGACGGAGGCGGGTGGAGGCGGTGGACTCGCTGGCCGGGATGAGGGAGGCGGTGGACAAATGCTGATGAAGACTCCTTGCATTATTTTCGCAGATGGAGGCGTATGCGAAGCGGATTTCTGTTCCTGAACAGCTGTCTTACCTTGCTTAATAGACTAAAAGGTCCAAGTAAGAGTCATCAACGCGCGCAATCCTTGATCCTTGGTAGATCTCCCGGCTGCGCCTTTCGGACCTTTACGTCTGCAATGTGCCGCTGTTGAATTGCGAGTGGAGGCACACAGAATTCTGTCCTGATGGAGTCCGGGACGATCTGTGAAGCGTACGGCTCAAGCGTCTGCTGATCGCTCAATGTTTTGTACTTTTCACCCACATCCGGGTCGTGCTGATGCTCGAGGTAGTAGGCGAAGTTCTCACCCTGATACTGAGTACCGAAGACCTGCTTCTGACCTACCTGCTGAAGGTAACGATCAAGCGTTGCGGCTGAAATCCACTTTGCGCGGCTATAGCCAAGAGCAATGGACTCCGTGGCGAGAATGTGAGCGAAAAGGTAGTCGTCAGCTTTCTGACCATGCTGGAAGATGAAGGCAGCGTAGTAATACTCTTCACCGCTGCGGCCGGACTTTGCTAGAAGTGTGCGCGCCTGCTCGCGGCGTGCCTCGTCACGCTTCGGAACTGCCTTCTCCCAGTCATAAGAAGGAAGCTTGTCGGCCTGCTCCTTGGGAAGCATGCTGACACCGTCATCGGCGAGGGCTACTCCACGATCGCGCTGATCCTCGACATAGAGGCCACGAAGCGTCGTCTCTAGCCTAGTCTGTGCAAAGGATGTGGTCGCAATAAGTAAAAGGGCTGGAAAAGGAGATATCGTTTTGGCAATCATTCCAGAAAGATTATCTCGCAAACCGCGATTACATTTTTCCTGGAAGGGGATTTTGCCTGTTCACCGGGTGCTATCAAGAAGCTTGCTTTCGGAAATCAGGTTTGGGACAGCCGCGCGCGGGCTTCGGCGAGGGCGGCGGCGACGCGGGGGCGGGCGGTGCCGCCGATCACGTCGTGGCAGTCCAGGGTCGCTTCGAGGGTGATGGCCGCGAAGAAGTCCGGCGCGAAGGCGTCGGATAACGTGCGGAGCTCTTCAAGAGAAAGCCCGTTGAGTTCGCGGCCGGTCTCAAGGCCCAGCCGGACGGCGTTGCCGACGACCTCGTGCGCCTTGCGGAAGGGGACGCCCTTGTTGGAGAGGTAGGTGGCGGCGGCCATGGCGTTCAGGTAGCCGGTCTCGGCGGCGAGCTTCATGGCGGGGAAGCGGAACCGGAGCGCGCGCGTGAAGGCGGGCAGCACGGAGAGGATGCCGGCGATGGTGTCGGCGGCGTCGAAGACGGGCTCCTGGCCCTCCTGCAGGTCTTTGTTATAGGCGAGCGGGAGGCCCTTGAGGATCGTGGCGAGAGTGGTGGCCGCGCCGAGTAGGCGGCCGGATTTGCCGCGGAGCAGCTCGGTCAGGTCGGGGTTCTTCTTCTGCGGCATGGCGGAGGAGCCGGTAGAGAAGGCCTCTGGGAGGTCGAGAAAGCCGAACTCGGCGGTGGAGTAGAGGGTCAGCTCCTCGGCGAAGCGGGAGATGTGCAGGCCGAGGGTGCTGAGGGCTTGCAGGAAGTCGAGGGCGAAGTCGCGGTCGGAGGTGGCGTCCATGGAGTTGGGCGTGGGGGCGTCGAATCCAAGGACGCGGGCGGCGATGCTGCGGTCGAGCGCGAGGGTGGCTCCGGCGATTGCGCCCGAGCCGAGCGGGCAGAGGTTCATGCGCTTGCGGGCGTCGGTCAGGCGGCTGGCGTCACGCTCGGCCATGCTGACGTAGGCGAGCAACCAGTGGGCGACGAGCACGGGTTCGGCGCGCTGGAGATGGGTGTAGGAGGGCATGGTCGCGTCGCCCGCCTGCTCGGCGAGGGCGATGAGGGACTCGCGCCAGTCGCGCAGGCCGTCGAGCGTGCGGTCGATGGCGTCGCGCACGAAGAGGCGCATGTCGGTGGCGATCTGCTCGTTGCGGCTGCGGCCGGTGTGGAGCTTGAGGGCGAGCGGGCCGATTGCGCGGGTGAGGGCGAGTTCGACAAAGTGGTGGATGTCTTCGGCTTCGGGCGCTTCGGCGACCACGTCTGGGCCGGGCGTGGTCTGGGTGAGGACCTGGTCGAGGCCGCCGAGCATGGTGGCCAGTTCGGCCTCGGTGAGGATGCCGGCGGCGGCGATGGCGCGCGCGTGTGCCTTGGACGCGGCGATCTCCTGCGGAAGGAGGCGGTAGTCGAAGGGGAAGGAGCGCTGCCACGCCTCGAAGGTGGGGTCGAGGGGTTCGCGGAAGCGGCCGGACCACATTTTGGCGGGTTGAGACATAGATGTAGTGACCTTGGTCTTGGGAAGCTGCGTTGTGGATCGCTTTGTCAAAGCATTGTTAGTTCGGAGAGTCTGGCTGATAAAGCAGCCTTAAGCTGTCGTCGCCCCTGGGCGTTGTTTAAGTAACGGATGCAGCGAAGATGACGCAAATCAAAAGGAATATCGTCTTGTGACTGAGTAAGTAGAATTACCTCCCGGCCCAGGGTATGTGCAATTCCAATCTCGTAAAATACATTCGAATTACGTCCGCTACAATCACAGACAACAACACGGGATCTATCTATTAGAGAGACAACGTCCTGCATAATCGCCGTAGCCTCCCAAAAGTCGTCGGCCCTTAAACAGTTCAATCCAGCATCGACTGTAGCCTGTCGAATGGTGGCGTAAACATTGTTGAACCCAGAATCAAATGGCATCATTACCGCCACAAGGCTGGTATCAATGTTCTGAATGCTTGGCAAGCTAAAGACGGTGGGTCGTTGGCGAATGTGTTGAATACGTTTGAGCAGCACGCTGTAAAGGTCCGCTTCTTTCACGGCCCAGTGCATTCTCTCAAATTCAAACGACTCTATACCTAACTCACTCCTAAATTTATATAGCACTTCATTGGGAATGGGTGGAATACTATTCTCAAAAGAATAGTCTATCGCGAACTCTAGACCGTCTTCTCTTATTTGAGACAAGCGGCCGACACGTGCCAACCGACCAGGCCGCCCCGCTGTCTCTTGAAGGAATAGAGTGGGGAGTCGAAAAAGTGAGTCAAAATCGAAAGCACCTGCCGGTCTGAATTTCGCGCTAGTGTGTTCTTCTGTGTTTTCGAACACACGCCTGCCGTCAATCCTATCGTGGTCATCTCTCCATGAAGAACCTTTGACCAGTAAATTGAACATTTAGTCTCCTTTGCTCCTGCCGCTCAACTGCGGCATCTCCGACCCCTTACTCAACGTCAGCAATCCCGCCTGCGCGTAGGTGAGGAGCTTCGCGCGGGTGTCGGTGATATCCAGATTGCGCATGGTGAGCTGCCCGATGCGGTCGCGGGGGGAGAAGGAGGACTCGGTCTTTTCCATGCTGAGGCGTTCGGGGGCGAAGGTGAGGTTGGGCGAGTCGGTGGCGAGGAGGGTGTAGT
>CAXTUR010000248.1:0-4016 GCA_964247455.1 uncultured Acidobacteriaceae bacterium
CTCTCAAAGTGTACTGTGCGATCCCGCCGGGGTCAACGCGCCGGCGGGATCGCCGCGGCAGACAAACGCACCACCCTCCCGGCTTTGGGAAATAGCTCCGGCCACACCGCCGCGCCCACGCACGCCAACCCCTCCACCAGCGTCGGCCCAGGCGTGTTCAGATACTCATCGGGAATGCAGTAGACCTCACGGTTCCGCACCGCACGCAGCGATCCCCACCCGCGCTGCTCGATCACGCGCGCCAAGGGGACACGGTCTCCCGCGCCGCACCAGGCAAACAGGAGAACGTCCGGATCGGCGGCGGCCACTGCCTCGGCGGTCGTGTGTTCTCCGGGGGCACCAACGAACTTGCCACCCACCGCTTCAATCAGCTCCGCCACCCACGGTTGCGAATGGATGATCGGCTTGCCCCACTCCTCGCAGTACACGCGCCGCTTGGGCAGAGGACCGCTAACCGCCCGCGCCTCGGCAACCGCTCTCTCCATAGTGGCGACCATGTCCTCGCCTTCCACTCGGGCCTCGCTGACGCTGCCGATCAGCCGGATGTCCGCATAAACATCTGCCAAAGAGTGCGGAGCTAGCGCCAGCACCGGCAGGCCCGCCTTCAGGATCGCCGCCAGCGACTCCATCCTGTACGGCACGCTGGCAATCACCAGGTCAGGCGAGCAAGCACGTATCTCGCCGGTAGAGGCTGTCCAGCTGTCATGCAGCACCGGCAGCCCACGCGCAGCCAGCTCCGGCATGGCCTCGATGCAATACTTCGTACAAGCACAGAGCAGGTCCAGCCGCCCCAGCGACGCCAGCGTCAACGTCACCGACGGTTGTAACGAGGCGATCCGCATCTACTCGACCGGCAGCTTTGCGCGGTAACCGTCCCGCGCCACAACCGAATACTTCAGCGGCTTGTGCTTCTCGTCCTGCATCTGTAGCGGGTGCCCTTCGTTGTCCACCAGCAGAACCTTTACCTTGCGATAGCCACCATCGTTCTTTGTATTGGTAGGCCGATAGGTGACGACATACTGGTTGCGGATGGAGTCGTTGATCTGCGCGAAGACGTCCGGCAACGCCCCCTGAAACATAGGACTAAAGCTCAACCCGCCCGTCATCTGCGCAAACGTCTTCAGCTGGTTCTGCGCCTGGAGGTAGTTGAGGTCCCGAATGCCGCCCGACATCCCGCCGCGTCCGCCGTACATCTCGTTCAGCAGCGCGCCCGTACCAATGGTAAAGATAGTGACGTTCGGGGTCGCTTTCACCTTCGCCAGGATCTTGTCCAGATTGATCTTCGAGAACGTATCGCGTCCCGAACCAATCAGCACAATGTACTTGCGCCCCTCGATGCGGCTCGTCCGGTCCAGCGTCTCGTACAGCGCGTCGAACATATTCGTGTCCGAAAACCCCGGGATCACCAGGGTTTGCAGCGACTGCGCCACCATGTCCTTGTTGTTGGTAAAGTCGTTGAGAATGTGCGTCCGCAGATCGTACGTGATCACCGCGATATAGTCGTCCGGACGCAGCGACCGGAAGAAGCTGTAGGATGCCTGCTGCATATCGTTGATCAGGTAATAGCTGTTGGCGGCGAACTCCAGCAGCATCACGGCGGTGATCGGAGTCTGTGCCAGCCGGACACTCTGCACCTGCTGCTCCACCCCGTCCTCCAGCACCAGGAAGTTGCCCGGCTTCAGCCCCGGAACGAACTGGTGCGTCTTGTCGAGCACCACGTTTACGTCCAGGTTGACGATCGGCACATCCACGCGGATCGAGTACGTTTCACCGTTCGGGTTCTTCACCTTCGGTTCGGCGGGCGCAACGGGAACGGGCGGCTCGTCCGTCTCTTTCTTCTTCTTCAGGATGATGCTGCCGTTGTCGAGCACCGGACCGGCGTCATCTGGCACCGGGTCTGCCGGTTTCTGCTGCTGCGGGGCGGCGGGGGTCTGCGTCCATGCCGCACACGGCGCCAGGCCCGCGCACAGAGCGGCCGCAAGAAGGGCAAACCTGGTTCGATTTTTGGTCCGGTTTTGCGCAAGGCTCATCATCTAAAACTCTACTCCCTGTATTCTCCGTACGATTCCTGCATCCGGTTGGACGTTTGCCGCAGCCGGAGCGTCATCGCGATCGTCCCGCACGCCCTTCCATCTCCGCAAGCCTGTTGTAGCATCAGAGAGTTCCGTCTGGTTCGCCGGGGAGCGCAAAGGAAATGACGCACATGAACGAGATCCATGGTCTGGCCGTGCACGCGGCCGGTGCGCAGCTCCTTCCGTACAAGTACGACGCGGGAGAGCTGAAGCCGAACGAAGTGGAGGTCCGCATCACGCATTGCGGCATCTGCCACAGCGACGCCGATTTAATCGATAACGATTGGGGGACAAGCAAGTATCCCTTCATCCCCGGCCACGAGATCATCGGCACGATCACGGCCGTAGGGGCAGATGTGCGCGATCGAACCGTAGGTGAGCGGGCGGGCGTCGGCTGGCAGGCCAACAGCTGCGGCATCTGCGAGTGGTGCCGCCAGGGCGAAGAGCATCTCTGCGCCAAATCCCAGCCAACATGCATCGGACGCAACGGCGGGTACGCGGACGCCGTACGGGTCAACTCGAAGTTCGCCGTCCCCATCCCTTCAATGCTTGAAAGCGAAACCGCCGCTCCCCTACTCTGCGGCGGCATCACCGTTTATAGCCCACTCCGCAATCACGGCGTTCGCCCATCGTCGCGTGTCGGCATCGTCGGCATCGGCGGTCTCGGTCATATGGGGCTGCAGTTTGCCCGGGCCTTTGGCGCGGAGATCACCGCCTTCTCCGCCTCCAAAGACAAGGAAGCCGAGGCCCGTTCGCTCGGCGCGCACCACTTCATCAACACCCGCGACACCGGCTCCCTCAAGCGGGTCGCCGGCTCGTTCGACTTCCTCCTCTCCACCGTCTCCGCCGACCAGGACTGGCAAGGCTACGTCAACGCGCTTCGCCCCAAGGGCACCCTCTGCGTGGTCGGCGTCCCCCCGTCACCCATCCAGCTGCAAGCGTTCTGCCCCATCGGCAGCCAGCGCAGCTTGGCCGGCAGCCATAGCGGCAGCCCCCGCGACCTCCACGAGATGCTCGACGTCGCCGCCCGCCACAACGTCAAAGCCATTACCGAACGCTTCCCTATGGCCAAAGCCAACGAGGCCCTAGCCAAGGTCAAGAAGAACCAGGTACGCTACCGCGCTGTCCTCACCAACTAGGTCGTTTTGTTTGTCATTCCCGAAGGGAATCTGCGTTCCGCCTCTAGGCGTCGCACCCGACCCTAGCGCCGCCAGTGAATATCAATCCCAAGCGCCCCCAGCAGATGCGCCGTCACCCAGCTCAGCAGCAGCAGCGGCAGCAGCGTCAGAAACAACATCACCGCCGCCAACCCAAATAAGAACGCCCAATCGCCCCACTCATTCTTCCGCGGCGCATTCAAGCTCCGCTCCAACAGCGCGTAATTCCGCCGGTTCGCCTTCCACGCAATGTCGAACCAGTCCCCAAAGAACGGCACTAGCCCCACCGCAACCTCAATCGCGACATTCGCCACCATGCGCGCGATCGTCACATAGGGCACGCCGCGAAACCACGCCGCGAGCACAATGATGCTCGACGCCAGCCCGCCTAGGATGTCGCCGATCCCCGGCACCAGCCCTATGATCCCATCAATGCCAAACCGAAAGCTCGTCCCCGGGATGCGGAACCAGTCATCCAGCACGTGCGACAGCAGATCGAGATTGTGATCGTCGAACAGCCGTGCCCCATGCCGAGCCCGGTTCGCCGGAGGCAAAATTTCAGGCTGCACACGTATTGCCATGCTCACTCCCTAAACTAAAGCTGTCATCCTGAGCGAAGTTTGACGCGCCCTTGCGTTAAGTGCAGTCGAAGGAGCTGCGGTTCCACGCTCACCCAACCGAGCCCACAGCATAGGATGCGCCTTTCTCCACCCCAGTGCTACAATCGAGAGCATACGGCGGCTATAGTTCAGTGGCAGAACGCCGCTCTGTGGCAGCGGATGTCGTG
>CAXTUR010000249.1:0-2900 GCA_964247455.1 uncultured Acidobacteriaceae bacterium
TGGCACCGAGATGCTTCGGGTCGGCCGCGATCGTGAGGAGCGTGTCGGCCGCCGTCCGGAACAACAGGTCGTAGATCACGGCCTTGTTCTGAAACGCCACGGCCGCGATCGGCGCCGGCAGGGTGAAGACGACATGGTAGTAGGGCACGGGCAGCAGGTCGGCCTGCCGCCGTTCCAGCCACGCCCGCGCGGTCTGCGCCTGGCACTTCGGGCAGTGCCGGTTGCGGCACGAGTTGTAGCTGATCGCCGTGTGATCGCAGCTCTCGCAGCGCGCGACATGGCCGCCGAGCGCCGCCGTGCGGCAGGCCCGTATCGCCGACATGACCTTGAGTTGGCCGAGGCTCAGATGCCCGCGATGGCGGCCCACGAAGGCGTCGCCATGCCGGTTCAGGACATCCGCGACCTCGAGGAGAGGCCGCGCCATGATGAGCGCGGGATCTCAAGGCGGCGGTGGAGGTGCCAGCAGCGCGAGCGGGCTCGTGACTTCTCGAATCGTCTTCAGCGCCACCCGCGTGTAGACGGCGGTAGTCTCGAGCTTCCGGTGCCCGAGCAGGACTTGGATGACGCGGATGTCGGTCTTCTTCTCGAGCAGGTGGGTCGCGAAGCTGTGCCGGAGGGTGTGCATCGAGACCCGCTTGTCGAGCTTCGCGGCCGCGGCGGCGGCGTGGCAGGCACGATCGAGCTGACGCGTGGTGATCGGCTGGGCGGGCTGCTGGCCGGGAAAGAGCCAGCCGCGCGGCCGCTTGACCAGCCACCACCGGCGCAGCAGGTCGAGCAAGTCCGGCGCCAGCATGACGTAGCGGTCCTTGCGTCCCTTGCCCTGCTCGACCCGGATCAGCATGCGCGCGCTGTCGATGTCCGTGATCTTCAGGTTCGCGATCTCGGAGATCCGCAAGCCACAGCCGTAGGCGACGCTCAGCGCGGCTCGGTACTTCAGGCTCGGAGCATGCGCGAGCAGGAGGGCGACCTCCTCGGGGCTCAACACGACCGGCAGCCGATCCGGCGTCGGAATCCTGGCCATGCGATCGCCGAAACCCGGGCGGCCGAGGGTGACGTGAAAGAAGAACCGGAGCGCGGTGCCAGCTAGGTTCATGCGGGAATAGCTCGCGCCGAGCGATGCGAGGTGGAGCTGGTAGCGCCGGAGGTCCTCCGGCTCGGCTCGATCCGGCGAGCGGCCGAGAAAGGCCGTGAACTCCCGGATTTGGCGGATGTAATCGCGCTTCGTGTGCTCGCCAAACTGGCGAATGACCATATCCTCGATCATGCGCCGCCGCAGCGGCGAAACTGTTTCGGTGCTCATGGGGTGCTCCCGTCGAAAGTGAGGTGACCTCACGATCTTCGGACGAGGCGAGCACCGCCCCTACACGGCTCGCGGGCGCTCGCGGCAGCTACCGCGAGAGCGGTTTAGTCCGTTGGCGCTTCTGAGGCAATGCCATTTTCCTGCGTCAGTCAGACAGGATGTTGACCACGTAGTGCCCATCGTTAGCGTCGGTGTTCTGGACGGTGTAAGTCACATCCGCGGATCCTCCCGATTGATAAACAGCGTTGTCCTTGTTGATGGGCGTTGAAACCAGAGTAGCAACGCATGTAAGACCATTGACGGGTTGATCGTAGCTTTGGGTTCTGACATCGGTCAGAGACAATCGAAGATTATTGCTACCGCCCTGCATTATAAAGCCAAGTGTCTCTCGCGGATCATTGACAATCGCAGACTTTGCCGTTTCCAGCACATCGCCTCTGGAACAAGTCAGCTGGTTCAGTGAACCTAGGCCAGAGAGCTTGAGCCCAGACAGCTCGTAGATAATGAAAGCGCCTAGGACGACGACGATCAGCCCCGTTATAGGTCCCCAACTGGACTTTTGTTCTTTCGTTGCAGCGACAAGATCGGACATCCCAGCGCTGAGAGGATCAGAACCGTAGCGATTGGCTCCGCGGGTGCCGCGCTTCAACACCAACCCGAGCTCAACGACCGCGCTCAGGATCGTCAAGGCGAGACCCGCCGGTCCCGGCGGAGCGATGCTGCTCGCGGTGAGTGATGGCGCAATCCACACCAGATGAGCGGTCGACATGTCGAGATCGTGAAGTCGCTTCGCCGTTAGAGCCAAGCCGATCCAGACGAAAGGCGGTGACAATGCGAGCCTGATGAGGTTGCCTGTGTCGGAGAACAGTGGCGCGTGCGTGTAGGCCAAGGTTGCGAAAGTGGCGGCGATGTAGGGAACAATTGAGAGGCAGTACAACCAGAAATACCTGGCTCTGCCTATCCGGCCTTGGAACGAGAACAGCTGCGTCAGCAACCCATCTCGGTCCACAACCTCCGCTTGCGATCCAAAGACCATAGATCGAAAGCCCGCGTCGCTCGAGTGGATCCATCCGGGAAGGTTGGGATGCCACACCGAGACGTCCTCGAGAGGAAGCAGTCGCAGGGTTTCAGCCAGATCCTCACGACCCATCGGGCCATAGTCGGTCCCCGCGCGATGATAGAACCAGCCTTGATCTGGTTGGCGTGGATGGGATTTAGTCATCTCTCAACTCCGTTTAATCGAGGCCGCGCATCGGTTCCGACGTTCACGCTAGCGAGCGAGCCTTCAGCTTAAGCCAGGGGTCCTACCCTTAGTATAATTATGATGAACATATTCGGTGGTTTAGCGCCGAGCAAATCGTTCCCGTGCGGGAATGGACGGGCGTGCACGCGTTGCCAGCAATCTCCGGCGGCTCCGGATCGAACGCGGGGTCTCGCAGGAGAACCTGGCCGTCGATGCCTCGGTGGATCGAACTTACGTTGGCGGTATCGAACGCCAGGAATTCAATCCAACGGTGGACATCCTCGACCGTCTTGCGCTTGCCCTGAATGTTGATCTCGTCGACCTGTTCGCGCCAGTGGATCTGAATACGACAGGGCC
>CAXTUR010000249.1:2910-3992 GCA_964247455.1 uncultured Acidobacteriaceae bacterium
AAACGGGGCCCTCGACCGCGGTGAACTGCATGGCATTACCATCGAGTTGGTCAAGCCACGCGGCTGATGCTCGAGCACGGTGAAGACTTCACCCGGGCTGACCACCTCTCAGCTCCGCGGGAAGGAACTCCGTCATGTAGTCGGCGGCCTTGGACGCAGCGCTGGCCGCCCGCACGATGGCACGGTCATCACCCCGCAGCACCTCGAGCCAGGAGCCGACATAGTCGGCGTGGCGCACCGTGGGCACCGTTCCCAGCGCGGCGCAGAGAAACGCCGCCGTTATTTCGGCGATGAGCTCCTCGCGGGCATACTGCGCCGTGCCGAACCAGCCGGTGAGGTCGCGAGCCAGGCGATCCTGGTGCCCCGTCGCATGCGCCAGCTCGTGCAGCACGGTGCGATACCAGTTGACCGGCTCGGGGTAGGTCGAGGGAGGCGGCACATCAATGCGGTCGACCAGGCGATGGTAGCGGGCACGGTCGCCACCGACTCGCAGGTCCACCCTCATGCCCAAGATCAGAGCTTCCATCCACGGCTCCAGCAGTGTGGGTTCGGCCTGGGCTGGGGCGCCCCGCACCGCATCCGGCAAGCCCTCGCACTGCTCGACGGCGAAAACGTAGAACTGCTTCAGAAAGGCGGTGGTACGGGCCTCCTCCCCGGCCTCGCTGGCACGGCGGCGTTCGTCCTCGGGAACGAAGCGGTCGACGTACACCACCACCGTGGCTCGCTCGCCGCGTCGCACGCTGCCGCCCAGAGCCAGCGCCTGACGAAACGTCAGCCATCGCTGGCCGGCGTAACCACCTTCCATCGCGGCCGCCCAGAGCATCAGCACGTTGATGCCAATGTAGCGCCGTCCCGTTGCGGCATTGACGGGCAGCGCTGGCACAGTGGCCGACGCTGTCCAGGGCTGGACCCAGGGCACGCGCCCGGCCTCGAGTTCCGCGATGATCTTGGCGGTGATCTCGCGATAGAGCGAGCCACGTCCTGAAGGGGCACCCGCATCTTGGCCGCCGGGCTGGGCGGACGGACTCTGCTGCGGCGACGTCTGGCCCGGCACGGCCGACACCGTCGGTGCCCTCTCCTGC
>CAXTUR010000250.1:0-3957 GCA_964247455.1 uncultured Acidobacteriaceae bacterium
CCCTGGGTCATGATGACCTCGCTGGCGGCGGTCTTGGTGCCGAGGCCGATCTGCAACCCCGCCGCCACCGTCGACGTGCTCTGCGCCGTGCCCGGTGTGATCAGGTTTTGGTAGATCATGTCTTGAAACTGCAGCCGCCGCTGCCGGAAGCCCGCTGTAGCCGAGTTCGCCAGATTGTTCGCAATCGTGTCCAGGTTCGCCTGCTGCGCGCTCATCCCGCTCGCCGCCGTATAAAGTGCTCGAATCATCCCAATCTCCTTGAACTAGCTTCCTTGTCCAAACTTGCTTGTCATTCCCGAAGGGAATCTGCGTCTGTCCTTCTCTTCCCTAATCCCTCTTCCCTGCTCTTCTAAACCCGCGACAACTCCTCCGCCGCCGTCTTGTCCATATCGTTGTTGAACGCGCTCAACGCCTTCTGCATCATCTCCGCCTGCCGCTGCACTAGGATCAACTGCATTGACCCATGCACCGAGTCGAGGTTCGCTCCTTCAAGCGACCCCTGCTGCACGTTCGCGTCGGCCGCAATGGAGGGGTTGTCCGCATCAGTGGCAAACCGGTTCACCCCTTCAGCTTTCAGCACGCCGGGATTGGCAAAGGTAAACACCCCTACCTGCCCGACGACGTTCGCCGTCCCGTCGGAGTTCGTCACCGAAACCGTGCCGTTGTTCGAGATCTGGATCGGCCCCGAAGGAACCGTGATCGGCTGCTGCGCGATGTCCAACACCGGCTCCCCGAGTGACGTCTGCAAGACTCCCGCCGCCGACTTAGTAAACGAGCCATCGCGGGTATAGCGCACGCCCTGCGCCGTCTGCACCGCGAAGAACCCCGCGCTATTGAGCGCTAGATCAAGCGGATTGCCGGTGGGCGCGATCTGCCCTTGCCCCAGATCGAGCCGGTTGCCGCCAAGAACGCCAAAGCCGTTGATCGCCGAGCCTACCTGTGAGCTCTCCTGGCCTGTGATGTTGTCGGTTAGCACACTGCGGAAATAGTCCCGCTGCGCGCGGAACCCGTTCGTGCCCGCGTTTGCAAGATTGTTAGCCGCCGTGTCGAGGGCCTGAGTTCGAGCCAAAAGACCGGTATACGCCGCGTAGATTCCGCTGTCCATGCCAGAGAGTGATGCACGGACGTGGCCGAAAATGACGCGAGAGGAGTTAGAGCGTTATAAGAACGAAAGTGTCGTTCGCTAACTTCTCGTTCCGTTCGTTCCGTCCATCATTCCGCTCGTCTTATCTGTCATTCCGCAGCGAAGCGAAGGAATCTGTTTCTGCTTTTTGCTCGTCGTTCCGAAGAAATCCGCTTTCCCTAATGCACAACCTGCTGAAATAAGGGCGACCCCAATAAACTCGCAAACTGACTATCGGACGAGCTGTAATTGACCGATAAAACACCCGAGTTCGAATCAATCGTCGTCTGATCGAGCGCCGACTTCTCCATCGGCGATCCCGTGCTCTTCTTGAGCAACGCCGCCCCCTTCATCAGCGTGGCAACCGTCGCCGCGGTGACCGTGTCCGACATCACCACCGCCATCTCGAACTTGACTCCATTTTGAAAATCCATTGTGTAGCGCGAACTCTTAAAGCGGTTCTTCACCGTCTCATAGTCGGCCAGCTGCGCCGCGTCCCCCAGTACACTCCGCATCATGGTCTGTGTGCCTTTTTGGTCAAGTAGACTCCACACCGCGCGGGTATCGACCGACGCCATCTCATTGGTCAGCTCGCCGTTTGAAAGAAAGTTCTGCACCATGCCGTCACGCGCGTCGAGCGCCGCGCGAACCGCCTCTTTCTCCCCAAACACCATCGTCGTCTGATTCAGAAACACCACCACGTTGCCGCCAGCCATGGGATACACGCTATTGTTCCGGACCATAGCCGGCTTCACCTTTGTCTTGACGAAGTTGGCGATGATGGCGCGGGTTTGGAACTGCCCCTGCGCGATCCCCACCGTCCGGGTCCCATCCCCTGAGCGAAACGCCGCAAACGCCAGCACATCGGCATCCTGGTCCACCTTCAGGCCGGAGGTCTTAAGCGCCGTCTCCAACCGCTTCAGCTCAGGCGGCAGCACGCGATCCTTCAAGTTCATCGCGGCGGGTGAGTTCTGCATCGCGCGATAGTCAACGACGATAAGCTGTTGCACATCCTTCGGGATCGCCGTTTTCCCGTCGCTGCTCAACTGCGCGGCAAACGACGTGGACGCCGTAAGGACCAAAATGCTCGAAACGAACAGGGAACGAATCATGCTGTGCAAGGTATCTCCAGGTGAGCCGCGCGCCATGTGCGACTCTCTCCATTGTTTCGCCAAATCAAGGACGAGGCAAGTGGCCCACCGGATGTTCGACAGCCTTGCGGACCGAAAGTGGTGCCACGCGCCCATTTCAGCTAACCCGTTGGTAGGGGCGGGGCTTTAGCCCCGCCCTCGGCCGAACTACCAAAATGCGACTTTAGCCGCCGAGGAAATGCCAACCCTAAACCACCTCAAACTGAATCGAAAGTCCCTCGCTCGCCACCTCAACCTTCACCGTCTCGAGCGAACTCGTCACCCAATCCGCCTCCGCCAGCTCTCCAATCGGATGCGTCCCCAGCACCCCGAGCACCCGGCAGCCCGCCGCCTTTCCCGCACCCACGCCCGACGGCGCGTCCTCCACCACAATGCACTCGTCAGGTCGGAAGCCCAGCAGCCCGGCCCCCCGCATGTACGGCTCCGGGTGCGGCTTGCCATTAACCACCATGTCTGCCGAGATCAGCCGCTCCGGTACCGGCAGCCCCGCGACCTCCAGCCGTCCCAGCAACAACCGGTGTGTCGCCGAGGTAACAATGGCCCATCGCTCCGGCGGAAGCGATTCGAGCAGCGCCCGCACCCCTGGCAGCACCTTCAGGTCGGCCGTGTCGGCGATCTCCATATCTTCAATCACCCGCAGCCCCTCGGCCGCGTCGATGTCCGGCCGCAACGCGCGAATGATGTCGATCGCCCGCTTGCCATGCGGCACCTCGAACGTCTCCGCCCCCGGCACATCGTAGAGCGTGCACCACCGCCGCCAGCACCGCACCACCGAGCCGATGGAGCTGATCAGCACCCCATCCATATCGAACAAAATACCTTTGGTCTCGATCTTGGTCTCGGCACTCACGAAGCCGCACCCGCCATCACAAACGCCTTTGCCGCCCCGAGCACCCGCTCCACCGACTCCACCGAGCAGCTCTCGCAATACACCCGCAGCAGCGGCTCCGTCCCCGAAGCCCGCAGCAGCAGCCACGTCTCCGCCGCATTCACCCTACTGGTGCATTCGGGGTTATCGAGAAAGAACTTGATCCCGTCCAGCATCTCAATCCGCAGCACCTTCAGCCCCGCCATCGCCGCGCCGGCCTGCATCGCCCGCGCCCGCGTAATCGCCGACTGCTTTAGCCCCTCGTCGATGTGCATATCGATGCGCCCATACTGGTGCTCGCCGAACTCCGCCTGCAACGCGGCGACAAGCTCCCCTAGCGTCTTGCCCTCTTCGGCCATCACGTTCGCCAACAGCAGCGAGTTCAGCATCCCGTCGCGCTCCGGCAGATGCCGGCTGATCCCCACGCCGCCCGACTCCTCGCCGCCGATCAGGATGTCCTTTTCCAGCATCAGATCGCATACATACTTGAACCCTATCCCATGCTCATGCAGCGTCCGGCCGTGCTTGGCGGCGATCCGGTCAAGCATCTTTGTCGTGTTGAACGCCCGCGTCACGTCCCCCGGCCAGCACTTCCGCTCCAGCAGCCACTTCAGCAAGATGGCGAAGATTTTATGCGCGTCCACCACATTGCCATGCTCATCGACCGCCCCAATTCGGTCCGCGTCACCGTCGGTAATAAAGCCCGCGTCGCACCCCTGCTCCACCACCACCAGCCGCGTCTCCGCGATATGCGGCAGGATCGGCTCCGGATTGATCCCCGGAAACGCAGGATTGATCTCGCTCCGCATCTCCAC
>CAXTUR010000251.1:0-3954 GCA_964247455.1 uncultured Acidobacteriaceae bacterium
CTCCAAAGCCCCCCACTGCCGAAGCCAAGCCCGACGCCAAAGAAGGCAAGCCCGCCGGCAAGGAAGGCGAAACCAAATCCGCCGACTCCTCCTCCGTCCGCGTCGAAACCGCCAAGCTCGACCACCTGCTCGACATGGTCGGCGAGATGGTCATCGCCCAGTCGCTCATCCGCCACAACCCGGTGATGGCCGCCGCCATGGACGCGCGCCTGCTCGCCGACATCGCCCAGCTCTCCCGCAACACCGCCGAGGTCCAGCGCACCACGATGGCCATGCGCATGATCCCCATCGGCCAGCTCTTCCAGCGCACCGCCCGGCTCATCCGCGATCTCTCCCGCAAAGCCGGCAAGCAGATCGCGCTTGAGACCGTCGGCGAAGACACCGAGGTCGACAAGACCATTGCCGAAGAGCTCTCCGACCCGCTGCTCCACATGGTCCGCAACTCCGTCGACCACGGTATCGAGCTGCCCGCCGAGCGCGCCGCCACCGGCAAAGATCCCATGGCCAAGATCCGCCTGAAGGCCTACCACCAAGCGGGATTGATCGTGATTGAGATCTCCGACGACGGTCGCGGCCTCAACAAGGACAAGATCGTCGCCAAGGCCCTCCAGAACGGCGTCATCACCTCCGCCAACCAGCTCTCCGACCCGGAAATCTACCAGCTCATCTTTGAGCCCGGCTTCTCCACCGCCGACAAGATCACCGACGTATCCGGCCGCGGCGTCGGCATGGACGTCGTCAAGCGGAACGTCCAGAAGCTGCGCGGCCGCATCGATACCCAATCGATTGCCGGTCAGGGCACCACCTTCCAACTCAAGTTCCCCCTCACCCTCGCCATCATTGAAGGCCTCGTCGTGATGGTCGGCAACAGCCGCTACATCGTGCCCATCTTCTCGGTACGCGAGATGTTCCGCCCCACGCCCGAGGTCCTCTCGACCGTGCAGGACCGTCACGAGATGGCCCTGGTGCGCGGCAACCTCCTCCCCATCGTCCGCCTGCATCGCCGATTCAACATCCCGTCGAAGAGCGTCCATCCCAGCGATGGCCTGCTTGTGGTGGCGGAGTGCGACGGCAAACAATTCTGCCTGCTGGTCGACGATCTCGTCGGCAAGCAGGAGGTCGTCATCAAGAGCCTCGGCGAGACCTTCAAGGACGTCACCGGCCTCGCCGGATGCGCCATCCTCGGCGACGGACGCGTCGGCCTGATCCTCGACATGGAAGGTATATACCACGGAGGAAACCCATGAGCGCCTTCTCTTCGGCTCCCGCGCAAAGCGGTGCCGGCTCGCTAAAGCTGTCCGTCACTGAGTTCACCATGATCCAGCGCATGGTGTACGACAAGTTCGGCATCGACCTCGACAAGAAAGAGGTCCTCGTCGCCGCGCGTCTTGGCAAAAAGATGCGTGAGATGAACTTCACCAGCTTTCAGCAGTATTACGACTTCGTGAAGAAAGACTCCTCCGGTCAGGCTCTCACCGAGATGGTGGATGTCCTCACCACCAACCACACCAGCTTCTTCCGTGAGCCGCAGCACTTCGACTTCCTCTCGAAGGTCATCATCCCCGCCTTCGACAAAGGCCGCATGAACCGCATCTGGAGCGCGGCCTGCTCCACCGGCGAAGAGCCCTACACCATCGCCTTCACCCTCACCGAGGCGCTTGGCGCGAAGACCGCCTCCACCGTGCAGATCCTCGCCACCGACATCTCCACCCGCGTCCTCACCCACGCCAAAAACGGCTGCTACGACGCCGAGCGCTTCGCCCAGGTCCCCGTCGAGCGCCTCCGCAAACACGTCCTCAAAGGCTCAGGCTCGTCCGAAGGCCAGTACCTCGTCAAGAAGGAGACCCGCGCCCTCATCGACTTCCAGCGGCTCAACCTGATGGAGGACTTCTCGTCCAAGGTGGGCAAGTTCCAGGCCATCTTCTGCCGCAACGTCATGATCTACTTCGACCAGAAGACGATGGAGCACCTCGTCAACCGGCTCGCCGCACAGCTGGAAGTCGGCGGCCATCTGCTGATCGGCCACTCGGAAAGCCTCAACAACATCCAGCATCCGCTGAAGTACATCGCCCCGGCCACGTTCCAGAAAGTCGAAGGCGGGGTGATGTCGGTCAGGACGAAACGCTGATGGCCATGCAAGTCATCGGTGTCGGCGCCTGCGCGGTCTCGGCCGACCCCACCGCCACGCTCATCACCTATGCGCTGGGCTCCTGCATCGCCGTGCTCATCTACGATCCCATCACCCGCGTCGGTGGGCTGCTGCACTACATGCTGCCGGAGTCAAGCCTCGATCAGGCCAAGGCCCAGAAGAACCCCTACATGTTCGCCGACACCGGCATCCCGCTGCTCTTCCAGAATGCCTATAAGCTGGGCGCGGTCCGCAACCGCCTGCTCGTCCACGTCCTCGGCGGCGCGCAGATCATCTCCACCTCCGATAGCTTCAACATCGGCAAGCGCAACCACATGGTGCTGCGCAAGATCTTCTGGAAGGCCGGCATCCTGGTGCAGCATGAGGAGGTCGGCGGCACCCAGTCGCGCACCGTGCGCCTTGAGCTCGAAACCGGCCGCATCGTCATGCGCTCCGGCCAGGCCGAGACCGTGCTTCCCTCGGGAAAGAAAGGATAAGACACATGGCTTACAGCGTTCTGATCGTCGACGATTCCCCCGCCATGCGGAAGTTCATCCGCCGCACCCTCACCTTGACCGGTCTCGACATCGGCGAATGTGCCGAGGCGAACCACGGACGCGAGGCCCTGGACATGCTCGCAACCCATTGGATGGACATCGTCCTCACGGACATCAATATGCCGACGATGAACGGGGAGGAACTGGTGGAGCACCTGGCCGCCGATCCGCTCTTTTGCACCATTCCCGTCGTGGTCATCTCGACCGACAAGAGCGACGCCCGGCTCGCCCGGATGCTCGCTCTTGGTGTCAAGGAATACGTCACCAAACCCTTTGCGCCCGAGACCCTCGGCAGCGCAATGGAGAGGCTGCTTACAGGAGTTGTCGCCCATGCCCACGCCGTCTGAACCCACCGCACGCGAACTGAACCCCCTGCTGACCGCCGCTGCCACCGAAGTGCTCGAGTCCATGTTCTTTATGGGTGTCATGGGTGAGCTCGATGAAGTCGCCTGCCAAGACCCCGCCTGCCTCGGTGTCAAGCTCGACTTTCGCGGCCAGCAATCCGGCTCCGTCGGCCTTCGTGCCTCCAAAGCCACCGCACAGACCATCGCCGCCAACTTCCTCGGCGACGACCCCACCGAGATCGATGTCCCGCGCTCGCTTGAGACCCTTTGCGAACTCGCTAACATGGTCTGCGGCTCCTTCCTGAGCGCCTACGCCGCCGCCGATGTCTTCGACCTGACCCATCCCGCGATCGACGCCACGCTCCCCGACGAGGACCTGCTCACCGCCACGCGCTCCATCGAACTCGATGAGGGCACCCTCTTCATCTGGCTCGTGTTGAATCCGCGGGCCGAACCCGTCGAGTTGGAGCCAGCGGCATGACGCCTGGGCAAAAGATCAAGGTCCTGATCGTCGACGACTCCGCCATCGTGCGCAAGATGCTCTCCGAGGTCATCTCGGCCGAGTCGGACATGGAGGTCGTCGGCACCGCGCCCGACCCCTACGTCGCCCGCGATAAGATCCTCGCACTTAACCCCGACGTCCTTACGCTCGACATCGAGATGCCGCGCATGGACGGCCTCACCTTCCTCAAGAAGCTGATGGTCTACCACCCCATGCCGGTCATCGTCATCAGCTCGCTCGGCCAGTCCTCCTGCGCCGCGTCGATGGAGGCCCTGCGCTCCGGCGCGGTGGAAGTCCTCGCCAAACCCGGCGGCCCCTACTCGATCGGCGACCTCAAACACGGCCTCGCCGGCAAACTCCGCGCTGCCGCCGGAGCCAAAGTGCGCAAGCTTCCCGCCCCCGGCGCACCGCCTCCGCCCGCTC
>CAXTUR010000252.1:0-3947 GCA_964247455.1 uncultured Acidobacteriaceae bacterium
GGCGAAGGGGATTATGGGATTGTATGGGCTGGGCCGCCGGCAGACCTGGGAGCGGCCGGGGACACCGTGGCGTTGGATCTGTTTGTGGCAGACGAGAAGATGAAAGTACCTGCACGACAGTAGCGGTAGAGCGTTTTGTGTGATGGCTTAGAGGCTAGAACGCAGATTTCCTTCGGGAATGACAAACAAGAGGGATAAAGCTCTCTACATTCAACGGCAAGATTGCTTTAGGCAGGGAGGAAGACGCGGAAGACGGTGCCGCGGGCTTCGGGTGTTTGGCTGCTCCGTACACGGATGGACCCACGGTGTTTGTGGACGATTTCGGTGGAGATCCAGAGACCGAGGCCGGTGCCGATGTCGCCTTTGGTGGTGAAGAAGGGATCGAAGATGCGGGTGAGCGTGGAGGCGGCCATGCCGGAGCCGTTGTCGGCCACGGTAAGGGTAATGCCTGCCATACTGGAACGCGGGTGGTGTCCGGAATGAGTGCGGATGGAGAGAGTGCGGAGCGTGGGGGCGGCAGCGAGAGCATCAATGGCGTTGCCCACCAGGTTGGCGAGGACCTGGCGAAGTTCGCCTTCGTAGCCAAGAACCTGATGGTCTGGCAAAAGGCGGCATTGAACGGTGATGCCGGCGTTGCGGATCTTTCCTTCGAAGAGGGTGAGTACGGAGTCGACGAGGCTTTGAAGTCTGGTATGCGAGGCGTTGGTCGATTGCCGGTGGAAGCGCAGGGTGTGGGTGGCGATGGCGGAGACGCGCTGCAGCTCGGCCATCATGGTGGTGCAGAAGGACTCTTGCTCGTTATTAAGCGGGGATTGCAGCAGGAGGTAGAGGAGGTTGGTAACGGCTTCGAGCGGATTGTTGATCTCGTGAGCGATGGAAGAGGCCAGGCGGCCCATAGCGGCGAGCTTTTCGGTGCGGATGAGGGCGTCTGCGCTTTGTTTCTGCTGCGTGATGTCGAGGTTCATGCCAACAATGTACGGTTGGTCCTGCTCGTCGCGCAGCACGCGGCCGGTGCTCAGAATCCAGCGGAACTCGCCGGGAACGCTGGCGGGGGTGCGGAACTCCTGGACGTAGTGGCCGACGCGCGGCGCGTCTTCGAGTGCAGCCTCGACACGGGCAACGTCCTCGGGGTGGACGCGGTTAAGGGCTATGGCTACGGGGATGTCGCCTTCTAACGGAAGCCCGACGAGATGGCGGGCACCGGCGCTGACGAAGTGAGAGTTCTTGGCGGGATGATAACGCCAGAAGCCGACGTTGTTGGTGATCTCAGCGGCTTCGAGGATCTCTTCCTGGCGGTGGAGCGCGGCGACCGTGTCGTGGAGGTCGCGCTGCCGCTGACGGTCTTCGGTGATGTCGGTGTGGACACCCACCCACTCGCGGATGGAGCTGTCGTCGTTGCGGACAGGAAGAGCGCGAATGGAGCAGAGGCGATAGATACCATCGTGGCGGCGTACGCGATGCTCGAAGGCGAAGAGGCGGGACTCGCGAACGGCGGTCTGCCACGCGTCGATGGTAGGCTGCGCGTCGTCGGGGTGGACGGCCGCGGCCCAACCGTAACCACTATACTGTGCGGGTGTCTGGCCGGTGAAGGCGGACCAGGCGGGCTGTTCGCCCAGCATCTCGCCCTCGGCGGTGTTGGTCCAGAGGATGCCGTTGATGGCCTCAGTGGCAATGCGGAAGCGCTGCTCGCTTTCGCGGAGGGCCGCGGCGGCGCGGAGTTCGTCGGCGATGTCGGTGTTGGTGCCGAACCAGCGGAGGACCTGCCCGTCGGGAGACTTGAGCGGAGCAACGCGGGTAAGGAAGGGACGAAAGGAGCCGTCGGCGGCGCGAAGAGGAAAGGTCATCTCGAAAGGCTGACCATCACGGATGGCGGTCTTCCAACGCGCCATCACAAAGGGAAGCCGGTCGGGGTCGTGGACGGATTGCCAGCCCCAGCCCTGCATCTCGGCAAAGGTGGTGCCGGTGTACTCGTACCAGCGGCTGTTGTACCAATAGATGGAGCCGTCGGCGCCCGCGATCCAAGCGAGATTGGGGATAGACTCCGCGAGGAGGCGGTATTCGAGATGCTGGTCGAGTTCGGTAGGTGCGGTGGAGAGTTGGGCGAACATTCGTGTGGGCTTGCAGAAGTAGTCTACTTGGTAACGGGTGGGTAGTGTGGTGAACGCGTAGGGACGGTTGCCGCAGGAGGTTCAAATGGATACAGAGACGCTCTGCCCGGTGTGGAAGTTTATAGACGACAGCATGACATGATCGAGTTCGAACAAAGAAAGTTTCGCAAGTGGCGGGTGCGGCTGAAGGACGAAGAGGCGCGTGGACGGATAGCTTCGCGGTTGAACAGGCTTACATTTGGACTTGCCGGCGATGCAAAGCCGGTCGGCGAAGGAGTGAGCGAATCGCGGATCGATTATGGCCCCGGTTATCGGGTCAACTTCAAGGACGCGCGGTAAGACACTTACTTATTGTTATATGGCGAGAATGAAGTACGCAGGAGAAGGACATCAAGACAGCCAAGCAACTAGGGCGTGTTCTCGCTATCTGAGCGCTTCGACAATGAGCGCGAAGTGGAGGAAGCCGATGAAGAGGACGTCGAGTTTTTCGAAGCTGGAGAAGATTCTGCGGAATCCCTTGAGCCTGCGGAAGAGCCGCTCGATCTTGTTGCGCTTTTTGTAAAGGGCGCGGTCGTAGGCCCACATGACACGATGCCTCGGCCACGCTTTGCATGACAAGGGTAATCTTGAAGTGACTGTAAACGGGCGTAGATATATAGCCGGGATGACGATGGGAGGAACAGCGATCATGAGTGGTAGAGCATCGATGGATGGAGTCGGCGTTATTCCGGCCTCACCTTTCACATCCGGTTCTCCTATAGAAATACTCGTTGGAGTTAAGCCAGTCCAATACGAAGTACTTAGAGAACACTAAGGGGACTTTGTTGTCGAAGTGATCGTAGAGGTGACGTGGGTCTTCTCGAAGTTGCGGTTCTCGGCGCTGAGGGTGATTTCGCGATTGAGGAAGAAGCGGAAATGCAGCTTGAACTCGGTGCCGAAGGAGACGGGGAACCAGAGGCCATCGGCGGTGGGGGCGTAGATGACGGTGAAGCCGAGGCCGGGCAGACTGGTGCCGAGCAGGGTGCGGACGGCGAAGGGGATCTTGCGGGCCATGGTGGTGCGGACGAGGACGGGCTGGAAGGCGGCGGTGTCGATGTAGGCGTCGCCTCGCCAGCCAAACTCGTTCTTGTCGTTGGGGTCGAAGGCAATGTGGAAGGTGTCGCGGCCGTTCATGCGCTCTAGGCCGACGAGATGGAAGGTATAGACCGCTTGGGCTTTGGAGGTGAGCGGGAAGAGGCCAGCGCCGATGCCGTCTTTGGAATGGTCATCGACGAAACCGGACCTCAGCCCTTCAACGAGGCCGCGATCCATATAACTTTCTTCTTCGCTATTGATGGTGACGCTGACATGACCTTTATCCGCGTCTACGGCGGGGTCGTCTGGCGCTTGTTTGTAGGTGGTGTTGTACGGCGGGAGTTGGGTGTAGGTGACGTATTGGCGCTTGACGAGGAGGCGGCCGTCGAGTTTGAGTAAGTCCTGATGAGAGCCGTTTGCAGTTGGCGTGACGCGAGTGTCGGTGATCTCTTCGCATCGGACGGTCTGGCCTTTGCGGGAGCTGACGCGGGCGTGCTGGAGGTAGACGAAATGGGCGCGCTCGGCCTGCGATTGATCTTGATTGGCGGCGACGCGGGCCATGATGGCCTCAGCGGTTAGTGACTGCGCGCGGGCGCATGGCGCGAGTAGTAAAAGGGTGAGCAGGAGGCAGCGCATCCGGGAAGATACGCAGAGTGCGGGAGAGAAGTTCGACGACGTGCGAGGATCGTGAGGTGATGATCTCGAATTTTCCCAAGCTGTATGCGATCGCGGACGTCGGGGTTCTTGCCGCGCGTGGAGTAGAGC
>CAXTUR010000253.1:0-3943 GCA_964247455.1 uncultured Acidobacteriaceae bacterium
GCTCAACGAGCGCAGGGTTCGAACGGCGCGCGGCGGCCGTTGGGCCGCGACACAGGTAAGCGCAGTGCTGGCGCGGGTTGGCACAGCGCTGAAGAACAAGTAAGCATACGAAGTGTCGGAGTGCGAATTCTACGGGATCGTTTACAGAGCAGGTAAGCTCTTCGCCTTCGATAACCGCGTAGCCAGCGAAATCACGCTGGAGGGGGTATGAACTGCTGCTGGTTTGATGGTCACTGAAATTAGAGTATTTCACAAGCCCGAAAGGTGCGAATGGTGCGGCGACAGTTCAGCCGAAAGCGATCCGACTGAAGGAGTGTGGCGGTTCGGCGGTGCAGGCCAGCCGAGATCTGTATGTAGGCGAGAACATCCTGCGACGATGGATCAAGAAGCTCACCTTGGATTCAATGGAGTGTACACTGTGGCGCCTGGAGTAGATCCAGCATCCGGTTTACGGCGTGGACTTTGCTCGTTGACTTCTGGTCCTTGTGCGGATTCTGAAGTAAGATGGCTTTGAACAAAACAGAGGTTTTCGATTGGAATTGCCATGCGGGCCAAACCTAATGAGTATGTCCGTTTCTATTTCGGCGTCACGATTTCATATCTAATCCCGCCCAACCCCCACGGAAAAAACGACAGTGTTCCGGACAACGAGTGGGAAGAGAACTACTTGGAACGAGTTCTGGACGACATGAAAGCTAAGCTTTCCACGGACGGGTTCGAGATCGCCTACCGGCACCATAGGCCAATCGAAGGTGCGCTGCGGCTATATGCTTCGGACTTCGTAGTATCGGCTCTGCACATGTTTCCTGCGGCTCAAATTCTTATTCTCGGGAATGATACTATAGAGTTTAGCGTCAAGAAAAAATATTTCTCTAAAACTAAGCTCGCTCTAGAAACACAGATAAGAGAATTATTGAAGCAATATTATGTTATAAAGTCAATTTGTTATGAATATGCCGCTTCCAGGTCATTCGACTTCGAGGTGTATATGGGGGGATTCGTAAAAGTAAGATATTTTATATCAGATACTGAATTAAAATGCGCTGGAGGTAGTGTAAGACGAGCAATTAATCATTTTAGCAGTCAAGTAGTTAAAGTATTTGAAGAAATGAACTGCATTGCTGAGCCAAAAAACATCTTAAAGCGCCCAAAAGACAGTGTCTATACTTTTGAGCTTACCACTGATAGAATTTTTAGTTTTTGCGAACACACAGTCTTTGGAGGCTTGGTCATGATGACCAAGGCAATGGATTGTGACCAAGCCGTAATGTTGGGGATAGACTGTGACGATAAAGAACTTACAGAACGGATTTCTTCGTTACGGGATGAAATAGATTCGCATTGCTCGGTCTCAATGCCGCCAGGCACATCCGTAATTAGTCTTACGCTTCAGTTTATTGATTATGAAGATGATTTTGTCAACTACACGATGTGTCTTGTCTAGTTGCATGCGTTTCATTCCGATCCTAATAAAGCACTGCCGGGTAGCTCACGATAGCATTTTATTTGGGTATACTTCAATGAAGCAACAGCCGTGAACAGCCCACCCTACACCCACCTCCGAAAAGACTTCCAAGAAGACATCGTGGCGCCAGCCTGGCCTGTCGGTACCCACCCAGCACTATTCGATGCCGACCAACACGCGATTAAAGCGCACGACCTCCTCGCCGCAGCGTATAGTCTTGGAGGCGGCTACGTCGGTTCTTTCGAGACTTGGTGGCCCACTTTGCGTGATGATCCCGAGTACAATCCCGCAGTTTTCTTCCTTGCTCTTGACCAAACTGAGCGAGTTATCGGCTTAGCCCAGTGCTGGACAAGCGCGTTTCTCAAGGACCTTGCTGTCTCTGAGCCATGGCGACGGAAAGGCCTCGGAAAGGCTCTGCTGCTGCAAGCCTTTGGATACTTCGAACGACAAGGGAATCGTCACTTCGATCTCAAGGTTGAGAAGGACAACCCGTCCGGGGCCGAGCGGCTCTACCGACGCCTGGGGATGAGGCCGGTTGTCTGAGAGCGAATATCAGCAACGGGTCAGCTCGGCGGCGTAGCCATCTCGCGCCGCGCGCCATCTATTGCGCGTCCGTCTCATCGAATGTACGCTGTGTCTCAGCTAATATGGGTTCTTGGCCACTTTCGATGACCAAGCTTGGGCCGATCCTATATAGGATCGGTGAACCTACTATCGTGCTTGTTGCCGGACGCGACCCACGTCCGGCTCGAAACTTGGAGCCTTGAGCCCGCCCAACTCGCCATCACCGTCACCCTGAGCACGCGCCAGACGGCGGTACACTGCCCACTTTGCGGCAGACGATCCAAGCGCGTTCATAGCCGCTACGAACGAACACTCGCCGACCTGCCCTGGGGCGAACATGCGGTCACGGTTCGCCTGAGCATTCGCCGGCTATTCTGCGATAATGCGCGATGCGAGCGGCGCATCTTCGCCGAACGGGTGCCTGGCGTCGTGGCCCCTTGGGCGCGCAAAACGGTGCGCCTTACTGGGCGGCTTACGGCCCTGGGCCTGGCGCTGGGCGGCACGGCCGGCATGCGGCTCGGTCGCAAGCTCGGGCTGAACGCCAGCCGCAATACGCTGCTGCGCCTGGTCCGGCGGGCGCCGCTGCCCGATGGCGCAACGCCGTCCGTCCTCGGCGTGGACGACTGGGCTTTGCGCAAGCGGCACAGCTACGGCACCGTGCTGGTGGACCTCGACCAGCACCGGCCGGTGGCGCTGCTGCCTGGTCGTGAGGCGGACACACTGGCGACCTGGCTGCGTGAGCACCCCAGCGTCGCCGTGATCTCACGCGATCGCGCCGGCGCCTACGCCAAGGGCGCCCGCAATGGTGCGCCTGGAGCCATCCAGGTCGCCGACCGCTTTCACCTGCTGCAGAACCTGGCTGAAACGCTGGAGGTGGTGTTCACCGCCCATGCCAAGGACCTGCGCGCGGCCGAGCAGGCCCGCCGCGAGGCTTTGGCCGCCGAACGCGGCACCGTGTCCGTTCCACCTGCCCAGCCGCAAGCAAGGGCCCGGGTTCTGGCTGCCGAGCGTCGGGACCGGCGCGCTACCGTGCATGAGCAGGTGTGGGCGCTGCGTAGCCAGGGCTGGTCGGGGCGGGTGATCGCGCGTCACCTCGGCATCAGCCGCGCGACCGTGTTCCGTCACCTGCGCAGCGCGGCCTTTCCCGAGCGCAAAAGCCACCGTGGCAGCGGGCGCAGCCTGCTCGACCCGTGGCAGCATGTCGTGTTCGAACACTGGAACAACGGTCACCGTCATGGCCGCCAGTTGTTCAGCACTCTGCAGAAAGATGGCTACCGGGGCAGCTATCCCACGCTCACGCGCTATCTCCAGCGCCTACGCGCGGCACAAGGAGCCGTGCCGGTGCGCAAGCCATCGAAACAACCCCGACCGATGTTGGTCGCGGCGCCCCGGCCGGTGTTGACACCGCGCACGCTGGCTTGGCTGGTGCTGCGTCGATCGGAGAAGCGAAGCGCAGACAACCTGGCGCTGCTGGCCGAACTGCGCCGGCACACCCCCGAGTTGGAGGAGACAATCACGCTCGCCGAGGAGTTCACCGGCCTGATCCGAGATCGCTCTCCTGGCCGCCTTGATCTGTGGCTACATCAAGCACGGGACAGCACCGCCCGGCAACTGCGCAGCTTCGCCAAACGCCTGCAGGACGATTATGGTGCGGTACGCGCCGCCGTGGAGATGGTCTGGAGCAACGGGCCAGTCGAGGGCCAGATCAACCGGCTGAAAACCATCAAGCGCCAGATGTATGGCCGAGCTAAACAGGACCTACTCGAACGGAGGCTTCTGCTCGCAGCTTGATCATCGAAAGTGGCCAAGAACCCCACCGTGCGCCCAATCTCAAACAGCGTGCGTCGGACGCATCCGACAGTCTCAGCTAATCCGCGCCGGAAACTGCCCTTGATTGCGCGTCGGGCCGTCTAC
>CAXTUR010000254.1:0-571 GCA_964247455.1 uncultured Acidobacteriaceae bacterium
AAAAGGTAGCGGAGCGCAAGGATGGTGGCTCAAAACCCACCTTAGGCACGGTGAGACTGCCGAAGGTGGGGCACCCGGCTACGCGCGTGGTGACAGTGGCGGTGCACCCACCTTCCCGACGATGAGACTTTCGCGAAGGTGGGCACCCAATAGTTTTGCTAGCTGGTTTTGTCTTGTCAGAGGGCGAAGGCTGCGCCGGTGGGGTCTTCGAGGATGTTGAACCAGCCGCGCCGGGGGACTTCCTTGATGCCGGAGAGGACGCGCGCGCCGAGCTTGTGAGCGTGGTCGCTGGCGGTGTGGATGTCGTCGACGCCGATGTAGGGAAGCCAAAGGGAGGGTGCGCCGGGTACGGGGTGCTTCATCATGCCGCCGGCGGGACCGGAGTCGGGATTGAACATGACATAGGTGCCAGCTGGACCCATGTCCATATCGGTCGTGGGCCAGCCGAAGAGGGCGGTGTAAAAGGATTGGCGGCGGACACGTCGGTGGTGTTGAGTTCCATGTGGACGAAGGGCTGGGTCATGGCGGCCTCCTTGCGGGGTGGTGGCAGGCGAGTGTGGGATGGGGGTGG
>CAXTUR010000254.1:581-3894 GCA_964247455.1 uncultured Acidobacteriaceae bacterium
GGCAAGAAGAAAACGCGGTCGAAACACATGGTTTCCGTATACAGGACCATGGTAGTATCGCGGTGACATTCGGCCATCTTAACTGCGGTTCTGCTATCCGCGCCGTTTCGCCCTTTTTGCGAAGAATGCGCACAGTTTCCTTGAGAGAGAGAGATTCCATGAGAATGTTCCGAACAGCCCCTTTTTTGCCGGTGCTTGCGCTGGCTTTGAGCTTTGTTCCCGCGGTAGTCGCGGGGCAGGCGTCCTCCAACGTTTCAGTGGTTGCGCGCGGGCTGGCTGCGCCGCGCGGTTTGAAGTTCGGGCCAGATGGATTGTTATATGTGGCGGAGGCTGGCAGCGGCGGCACTGCGTCGACGGTGGGTGTGTGCGCTCAGGTGCCTCCGCCGATCGGGCCGTATAAGGGAGGGACTACGGCGCGGATCTCAAGGATAGACGCAAGCGGCAACCGCATGACGGTAGCATCCGGCTTTCCTTCGGCTCTCGATGGGACAGGCGGGGTAGACGGCGTGGCGGACCTCACGTTTATGGGCGGAACGCTGTATGCGCTGGTACCGGGTGGCGGGTGTTCCCATGCGAGCGCGAACGTTCCGGCGATGATCGCCAAGGTGGACGTAACGTCGGGGGCGTGGACGATGTTTGCGAACCTGAGCGCGTTTGTCCATGCGAACCCGGTGAAGTACGCCAACGCCGGCGACTATGAGCCGGACGGAGATTACTACAGCATGATCGGCTACAACGGCCGGCTGTATGTGGTGGAGGCGAACCAGGGGCAGGTGCTCTCGGTGGGGCTGAACGGGGTGGTGCGTCGGGAGATCGACGTGTCGGCGTCGGAAGGGCACATTGTGCCGACGGCGATTGCGGAGCACTACGGGCAGTTTGTGCTGGGCAATCTGAACGTGTTTCCGTCGGAGCTGAATACGTCCACGGTCAAGACGCTGGTGAAGCAGAGCCCGTATCCTCATTTTCCCGGGCTTGGCTTTGGAGAATCCAACGACCGCTATGTGATCAGCAGCTCCACTGCGGGATTTACGGAGATCGTGGGTACGGCGTTCGGGCCGGATGGCCTGCTGTATGTGCTGGAGCTGTCGGCCCAGGGCGGGTATCCGTCGCCGGGCGCGGGCAAGGTGGTGCGTATCGAGCAGGATGGCGCGATCACCGATGTGGCGACCGGGCTTGTGGTGCCGACGGGCATGACGTTCTCGCCGGACGGCAAGCTGTATGTGTCGAACTTTGGCGCGGCTCCAGCGGGCGCGGGACAGATAGTGCAGGTGGCACTGCCCTAGCGTCCGGCGATCAAGGAGGCGGGCGCGGCGATGCGTCCGCCTCTTTCTGTGTTCCCGTCTGAGTTAGTGCGCGCCTTCGGGGGCGCTGCCGGGTTTCACTTTCTTGAAGGCCCAGACGACGGCGACGCTGAAGAAGCAGAGCAGCGCGAGCCAGCGGAAGACGTCGACGAAGGCCCAATTGCTGGCATGGCGGCCGAGTTGCTGATAGAGCGAACCCTGGGCCGGGGCCATGCTGTTCGCTCCGCCGAAGTAGCCGGTAAGCGAGCGGGCGGTGGCGCTCAGGGCGTTCTGGTAGTTGTGGCCGGTGAGTGGGACGGAGTTGATGATTTCGTTCTGATGCGCGGCGGAACGGCGGGTGAGCAGCGTCTGCGCGACGGAGATGCCGATAGAGCCGCCAACATTCCGCATGAGGTTGAAGACGCCTGAGGCATTGCCAACCGATTCCTTGGGCAGCGTGCCGTAGGCGGCGGTTGAGATGGGAACGAAGACAAACGACAGCGCGAAGCCGGCGATCAGGATGGGCATCAGCAGGGTGGTGGGCGAGATGTCGAGCGTAACGTTGCCGAAGTAAAGGGTGGCCAGGCCGAAGGCACCAAAGCCGAAGGTGAGTAGATAGCGGGGATCGACTTTGTTGGAGAGTGCGCCGACGACGGGCGCGCCGAGGACGGCTCCGATGCCGCGCGGGGCCACGGCTACCCCGGCGGTGAAGGCGGTGTAACCAAGCAGCTCCTGGTAGAAGAGGGGAAGCATGGTGGTGGAGGCGTAGATGGCTACGCCAAAGAGGAAGATCAGCGAAGCGCCGACGAGGAAATTGCGGTCCTTGAAGACCTTGAGGTCGACGAGAGGATCTTTCTTGGTCCAGGAGTGATAGCAGAACCAGAGGAAGGAGGTGACCATGAAGAAGGTTGCCCAGCAGATCCAGGTGGCTCCAAACCAGTCGTCTTCCTGGCCCTTGTCAAGGACGACCTGAAGGCAGCCGGACCATACGATGAGCGTGCCGAGGCCGATATTGTCGAAGGACGGAACTTTGGCGTTCTTAATATAGCTGGGGTCCTTGATGAAGGTGTTGATCATCAGAAGCGCGGCGATGCCTATGGGGACGTTGATGTAAAAGGCGTAGCGCCAAGAGTAAGTGTCGGTCAGATAGCCGCCCAGCGTAGGCCCAAGAACGGGGGCGACGACGACGCCAAGAGCGAAGACAGCCATGGCGGCTCCGCGTTTGGCGGGAGGAAAGGATTCGATAAGGATGGCTTGCGAGAGGGGTTGGAGTGCACCGCCGCCGGCACCCTGGATGACGCGGGCGAGCAGCATAAAGGCGAGCGTAGGGGCGGCTCCGCAGGCGAACGAGGCGACGGTGAAGATCGCGACACAGCTCATCAAGAACTTTTTACGGCCGAAGCGGAGACTCATCCAGTTCGACATAGGAAGAACGATGGCGTTTGAAACGAGATAGCTGGTGAGGACCCAGGTGGCTTCGTCGTTTGAGGCGGAGAGGGAGCCGGCAATGTAGGGAAGGGCGACCGCGGCGATGGAGGTGTCGAGGACCTCCATAAAGGTGGCGAGCATGACGGAGGCAGCGATCAACCAGGGATTGACTCCGGGCGGTGCCGGGGAGTCCGAAGGCGGCTGGGCGCCCTTCTTTTCGTCTTGCGCGGGCTCGGTTGCAGTTGCGGACATGGCACAGCCTCTCCACGGCGGATGGTGGGTTAGATGAGGCTGCTGCCTGATGGATGCTACTGAAGGAAGGGGTATTTACTTTCGATCCAGCGACGAAGGCTGTCGGTGTGGAACTCGGTCAGCGCAGCTACGGCATAGGCGTAGCCAAGGGTGACGGCGAGAAGAACGCACGCGTAAAGGAGGTGAGACGCGTCGGGAATCCAGCGGGTGTCATGCGCGGCCAGCCCTGTAAGCAGAAGAAGGAACGGCATATGGACGACGTAAAGCGTGTAGGAGAAGCGGGCGAGTTCGCGGCTAACGTGTTCTCCGGGCGAGGGACGGGCGGGCGCGGTAGCAGAGCGCAAGACATACAG
>CAXTUR010000255.1:0-3877 GCA_964247455.1 uncultured Acidobacteriaceae bacterium
AGTCGGCGATGAGCGAGAGGGTGGAGGGAACGGAGGCGTCCTGGAGGTCGATCTCCTCGGGGCGGAAGCCCTGACGGAGGGCGTCACGGGCGGCTTCGCGGAAGGCCTGGAAGTCGGGTTCGAGGAGCAGCTGCTTCATCCCCTGGTGTGATGCGGCTTGCACGTATGACAGACATCGTTCAGATAAAGGATGATTGATGGTGCAAGCCGAGGTTTCCAGCATCGATGATCGAAAACTTTCGTATGAGCGTGTTTCGGATGGTGGCGCGGCATGTGAGTTTTAGCCGGGCAGCGGAGGAGTTGCTGTTGACGCAACCGGCGGTGACGCAGCAGATCAAGGCGCTTGAGGAGGAACTGGGCGTCGCACTCTTCAATCGGGGAGGCGGACGGATTGCGCTCACGCCGGGCGGAGCGGCACTGCTGCCGTTTGCGGAACGGCTAAGGGCCGTCGGAGAGGAGGCTATAGCGGCTGTGGCTGCGGCTTATGGTGAGCAGGCGGGCGAGTTGAGCCTGGGGGCTTCGCGGACGATCGCACAGTATGTGTTGCCAGGCTTGATGGCGGCTTTCTTGCTGAGGAATCCAAAAGTCCGGCTTACCGTACGGAGTGGGAACACGGACGAGATTCTGCGTGGGCTGGTTGCTGGCGACATTCAGCTAGGGCTGGTGGAGGGGCCGGAACAGCGCCGGGACGTGCACATTGAGCCGTTTATGTATGACCGCATGGTGCTGGTGGTCCCGGCGGGTCATGAGTGGGCGGGTCAACAGATTGCGTTGGAAGAGTTGAAGACGCAGCCTCTGCTGGCGCGGGAGTTTGGGTCCGGCTCGCGGCGCGTGGTGGAGCAGGCGCTGGCGGCCGCCGGGATAAACGTGAAAGATCTATTTATAAGGATGGAGTTGGATTTGACGGAGGGTCTGCTCCATGCGGTGGAGGCGGGGCTGGGCGTGACGTTCGTCTCGCGTTGGGCGGTGCGGAATCAGCTGGCGCTGGGGACGTTGAAGGTCTGCAAGGTTAGAGGACTGAAGCTCTCGCGGAGCTTTTCGCTGGCGTATCCCGCAGGGCCGGAGCCATCCGGAAACATGGGTATTTTCCGAGCGTTTCTGTTGAATAACGCGGCGAACATCTCCCCTCGACGCACTCCGACGAGTTAGCCGGCATCCGCGCGCGAGCTTATGGGGCATTAGAAGTTCTGCTTGGACGGGGACTTTGCGCACGCCGATAGTTGCGTCAGAGGCATAAAACGTGACAGAGACGATGACGCGGGAGTTGGCCTCCGCGGTGGGGCGGGAGTACTTCATTACGGAGACGGCGGAAGAGATTCGCCCTGCTTCGATGCGAAGTTCAGAGCAGTCGGGGCATACTGGGCCGAAGAAGCCGAAGACGTTCGACGCGCGAACAATCTTCTTCCTGGGATTGCTGCTGGCGGGCAGTGGACTCGTTTCGCCGCCGGTGGCACTGGTGGGTGGGATCGCGTTCGGCTTTGTGGTGGTGCATCCGTATCGGAAGGAGGCGAGTTCGCTGGCGAAGCTGCTGTTGCAGATTTCAGTGATCTTTTTGGGATTCGGAATGAACCTGAACCAGGTGATTCACGCGGGTAGTTCTGGATTTTTGTACACAGCGGTCAGCATCTGCTCGGCGGTGGTGCTTGGACTGCTACTGGGTAAGGTGTTCAAGGTTGGCGCGAAGGCGAGCTACCTGATCACGCTGGGTACGGCAATCTGCGGCGGGTCGGCAATCGCGGCGATCGCTCCGATTACAGACGCGAACGAGGAAGAGATTTCCGTGGCGATGGGGACGGTGTTTCTGCTGAACTCAGTTGCTTTGCTAATCTTTCCGTGGATCGGATGGCGGCTGCACCTGAGCCAAAACCAGTTCGGCTTGTGGGCGGCGCTGGCGATCCACGATACGTCGTCGGTGGTGGGCGCGGCGACAAAGTACGGGACGCAGGCGCTGGCCATCGGAACGACGGTGAAGCTCGCGCGGGCGCTTTGGATCGTGCCGGTGTCGCTGCTGACGACGGTATACATGGGAAGCGGCGCCAGGAAGGAAGGGCGGACGGGGCATGGGGCGAAGGTGCAGATTCCCTGGTTTATCTTTCTTTTCGTGGGTGCTTCCGTGTTGAGCACGTATGTGCCGCGCTTCATGGCTGCTTACTTGGACCTCAATCGGCTAGGGAAGGCTGGGTTGACGGCCACGCTGTTTCTGATTGGGACATCGCTCTCGAAGAAGACAATTCAGGCGGTGGGGATAAAGCCTTTTCTGCAAGGGGTGATTCTTTGGGTAATTGTGGGTACGGCTTCGCTGATGGCGATCTATACCGGTCTGATCTCGATCTAAGAGGGATAAGGGGGTAAGAGACGGAGTGTATCGCGGGCGGCCGAGCGGAGGGCCTAGAAGTGGGGTTCTAGAGGAGCTTCTTAAGCTGCACGGCTTATCGCGCCCGGATAAACTTCCACGAGAGCTCGATAGCGTGGAGGAGACTGGCGGCTTCGGGGGCGCGGTCGGCGGGGCCTTCCCAGGTGAGGGTGTAGAGGAAGCGATGGTTGGTGCCCAGGCTGAACGCGGCGAGGTGACGGTATAGTTTGGGGTCGTTCGGACAGCGGAACTCTGCGGCGAGTTCGGCCGCTGGATGGGAGTCGAGGTGTGTGGCGGTTCTGTGGAGAACGGTGGCTTGAGTTCTGTCTGTGCGAAGGTAATCGAGATCGGTGCCGACGGCGGCGGCTGCTGTTTTGTACTCGGCACTGTTTGGTTCGGCGTAGACCGAGAGCGTTCCCCCGGCTTGCGGGAGGAGGACGACGAAGCCTCGCTGATACTCCGGATTGTCGGAGTCGAGTCCGATGGTGCCTGCGGGAAGATGGGTCTCGTAGCCGAAGGCGGGATTTTTGTAGAGCCCGGTGTAGTGGCGCGGAGAGTTGCCCAAGTCGGTACGGTGGGGGCAAGCTTGTGAACAAGCGGCGCGAGTGAAGACCAAGAGCAGGAGCAAGCCGGTCCAGCCACGCAGAGCGGTGATCATCGGACGACCTTGCAGCTGATAATGGCACAGTAGACATCGTCGTAGAGACCCATGTACTCGTCGGCGTAATGCGGCTTTACGGTGTTGTAGTGATGGTCGAGGAGCGTCTGCACGAACTTGCTGCCATCGGTTATTCCGTTGACGTAGCTATGACCGCTTTCCCAGTCTGCAATGGCTTTCGGAAGTCCATCTTTGCCGTAGTCCACATTGCCGACTGCTCTGCCTCCCTTTATATGGTTGACGCCGAATGGATTGTTGAGCGCCTCGTTGTGATCGAGCGATGATTTATCCCAGCCACCCTCTTTCGCGGCTAGCGTGAGCATGATGCGTTGTGTGGTGTTCAGGTCCTGCGCCATTCTGGCTAAGGGTTGAGCCAGCCAGTTGAAGAAGCGCCGCTTGTTTTCCGTGCAGGAGCCGCAAAGACGCAACACCATCTTGCGGTTGACTACGTCGTCGGCTACGACTTCCAAGAGCTGGTCATCTGTCATCTTGCCTTCGGGAACTAAGAGCAGGACACGTAACTTCATCATGGTCGTATAGTCGCTTTTGGCTGCGCCAAGAATGTGCATCGCCTTATCGTGCGTGACTGCGGGAGTCTTGCTGGGGGCTTTGTGTCCAAACAAAACTGCCTCATCACCGATGCGAACGTCGTTGTTCATAGATACCTGTTGGTGCTAGCAGCATACGTCCAAGTTTGCCGGGCGTAAAGCCAGATGGCTGGTCATGCTAGATCTGGGAGCAGGCGAGCGGGCTGAGGATGAGGTTGGTGATGTTGCTGACGATGTCTTCGAAGTTGTAGCGGGGGTCGGAGGAGAGTTTTTTCCAGGCGGGGTCGGTGCGGAAGCGGTCCCAGGCGGCGTCGAGGG
>CAXTUR010000256.1:0-3820 GCA_964247455.1 uncultured Acidobacteriaceae bacterium
AGCTCACCTACATCCTCAACGAGTCGCGCCACAACCCGCAGCTCGAAGCCGCGCTGCAGCCTATCCTCGAAGCGCGCCGCCGCGTCGCCGACGCCCAGACCGCTGTCAACCAAGTCAACGAACGCCTCACCAGCCTCCGCGCCGAAGAAGACCGCCAGCGGCAGAACATCACCGCCCTTAAAGACGCCGACAAGAACGCGCGCAACCGTTTCGTCCACGACCTGAACACGACCGAAGATCAGATCGCCGCCACGCAGCGCGACTATGCCGCCGGTGACGCCACTCTTAAATCCGCTCAGGCCGACCTGGCTAACAAGATCACGGCGCTGCAAGTCGACCAGGCGCTCTAACTGTGACAAACCTGTCATTGTGTGCGAAGTCGAAGGACCTGCGATGCGTCGGCCATCGGGGTCCAGATTCGCATTTAGATGTGGGTTCTATACTCAACCCAGCGAGGTTCCCATGCGCAACATCGACATAGCTGAGTTCCAGTCCAGCCTTCCCACCTATCTCGCCCTCGCCACCGCAGGCGAAACCATCCTCATCCGCGACGATAAAACTCCCGTCGCCCAGCTCATCCCAGCCGCCGCCGACCCGAACACACCGCCCTCTTCGCTGCTTCCCCTCACGGGAGACGATTTCAGCGCGGAAGATCTCGCCCTTGCCGCTGAAGGGAAGATGACCCTTCCCAAATACCGCATGGACTGGGATGCCTTCTGGAAGATGCCCATGCCTACAGTCAAAGAAAACGCGCTTACTCAAGCGCTTCTCGATGAACGCGAAGAAGGACGCTAACAATGCAAAGCGCCTTTATCGACGCAAGCGCGGTCACTCCACTCTGCGCAAGGCAAGCAACTACAGCTCGCCTTCAAATTCTTACAGCGTTTGCTACCGCTGGTAGTCTGGTGGGGTACTGCTATAGAAGTGCATAGTGCCATTGCGCGACTGATAAGAACGCATAAGATCAATGAGCCCGAGTCGCAAGATGCGCTTTAAAAGCTGTTAGCGCTAAGGAAGTCTTGGCGCGAGATCGGACCGGACGAGAACGTAAGAAGCTTAGCGCAGTCTTTCTTGTACAAACACCCACTTCGGGCCGCCGACAGCCTCCAACTTGCAGCAGCTCACGTCTGGTCGCTAGGTAATCCATCCAGCAGGACCTTCATCTGCTCGGACCTTCGTCTCTGCGCCGCTGCGGAGAACGAGGGCTTTACCGTTGTACGGCCATAAACTCTCAGCCTCCTAGGGCTGCCCGACCGCCGCCGTATCCCGCCCGCCTACCTTTGGGAAATACCCGCTGCGCGTACGCACGCTCAACCGGCTGAACCCTTTAGCCTTCGCCTCCACATGGACCTGGCGGTATCCCCCCAGAGCGGGCGGCTTCGTGCTCCGGTAGGCGATCGTATACTGCGTCCTAATGTCTTCGGCCACCTGCGCGGCGATCGGATCGATCTCCTTCAGCGACCGGGGGAAGTAGGCCGCTCCGCCCGTCTGCTCCGATAGCGTCTCCAACACCCGCTTCGCGTGGCGCGACTCGCGTTTGTCGGCATCCGCCCCAAACAGCAGACCGACGCAGTAGATCACCGGACCGTCGAGGTCCTGAATGCGACGGATCGCCTGCTCGAGCGACGCCGTGGAAGCGTTGTCCTCGCCATCCGTTACCACTAGCAGCACCTGTTTCGGATGCTTGGCGTTCTTCGTCAGGTAATCCGCCGAGGCTACCAGTGCATCGTAGATGGCCGTTCCGCCGGAGCTCTTGATGTAGCTCAGTCCTTCGGCGAGCTTCTTTGGATCGCTGGTAAAGTCCTGGTCGATGAAGGCCTCCCAGCTAAAATCCACCAAGAAGGCTTCATCTGCCGGGTTCGACAGCTTCACGAAGTCAAGAGACGCCTGGTCCACCGCCGCCCGCTTGTCGTACATCGACCCGGAGCTGTCGATCAAAATGCCGAGCGAGACTGGCAGGTCCTCATGGCGGAACCCGGCGATCACCTGCGGAATTCCGTCCTCGTACACGTGAAAGTCTTCCTTGCCCAGGGTCTGAATCGACCGTCCGCTCCCGTCGAGCACCGTCGCGTCCAGCCGCACCTCGTACGCGTCCTCACGTAGCGTGTACTTGCCGTTCGCGCCACGTCCCACGTTGGCCGTCGGCCCCGCTGCAGCGCCTGCATCCGGTTTGACCGGCACATCCGGATCGGGCGAAGGCACAGGATCTCTGTCCACTGTCAAGTCAGGTTGTTGCGGGGGGACAACCGGCTGCTGGGCGACTTCCAACCCACACCCCAGCACCCAAATCCAAACAGCCAACACCCAAACCCATCTACTGCGAAGGTGCATAGTACCCCTGGCGATTGTGCACCGTCAGCGGAGGCAAGCCCGGCGGAGGCACCAAACGTATCTTCAATTTACGCCAGTTTCCATCCGTCTTCACCTCCGACGGCCGGAAGCCAATGACATACTCGTTCCGCAGCTCGGCCGAGATCCGCGACGCAATGTCTCCAAGGTCCGCAAGATCGGAAACCCGAAACAGCCGCCCGCCGGTCATCTCACACACGTCGGTAAGCAGGATCGGTCCCTGCTGCTCCTCGCTCGTCGGCGCGTACTGGTCGAAGATGCCGATCGAGTAGATTTGCACATCGCTCTCCCGCACTAAACGCCGCAACTCGTTCTCCGTGTACCGGCTCCGGTTGTCGCCCCCGTCCGAAATAATCAGCAGCGCCTTGCGCTCATACTTCGCCTGCCGCAGCTTGTTCACTCCCAGATACACCGCGTCAATCAGCGCTGTCCGGTTCTCCGGCTTCAGCATCACCATGCGCGCTTCCACGTCGTCAATGTCGGAGGTATAGTCGACAATGACCGCCGGCCGGTCGTTGAAGCCAATCACAAAGAACTCGTCCTGCGGGTTTGACGTCCGCAAAAACTCGCTCAACGCTTTCCGCGCCCGGGCAAACTTGGAGTTCATACTCCCGCTCAGGTCAAAGACGATCCCGATCGTCACCGGCGCGTCTTCGGTCGAGAAGCTCTTGATCTGTTGCAACACGTCCTTGTCGTAGACGAAGAAGTTCTCCCGCTCGAGCCCGGTTACCAGCCGATTCATCCCGTCGGTCACCGTTGCGGGGACCAGCACCAAGTTCACATCCACCCGTATCCGCGCGTCCTTGCGCGAGGTCGCGAGCCGCGCCGCGTTCTCCCCGCCCTCGATGACCGGCTTCTTCTCTTCCGGCGTCTTCGGCGGAGGAGCCGGCTTCTGCGTCTGCACTTGCCCGAGCGGGTTCTCCTGCGCCGGACACACACTCGCGCCCAGGCCTGCCAAGAGAATGACTAGCCCCAACCACCAACCGCGTTTACAAGCAGCTTTGCCCATACCGCACCCTAAACTCCGCAAACACTCCTCTACCAACGACGGAATCACACCGTACATCTCCGCTCGACAAGTTTAGTCCCTTGCGCTACGAACAAGATGCTTAGACGGATGGCCGAGCTAAAGAGCAGTCCCACATTCTTCATCCCGCAACGCTCACATCCATATTGCCGGTGTAAACTTCCCAGCATCGGGAGAGCCAAGGAACTTCGGCACCCGCGGAGAAAATTATAGATGTAAGCGCAGCTTGCCAGAGTTTCATCGGACACGCTTCGGCCCTACGTTGGCGCGAGGCTGTTATCACGCTCAACGGCCTCACTATGTACGAGATGCTCCGCGCCCTCAAAGCGCTGGACGCCACGGACATCGCGGCCTTCAACAATGCTCTGACTTCAGTCCGTTCCGCAGTCAACGCGCCGCGCATCGACTACGCTTTGGCAGTTGTACAGACGAGCCGCGTTCCAG
>CAXTUR010000257.1:0-3796 GCA_964247455.1 uncultured Acidobacteriaceae bacterium
ATCGAGCTGGGAGGGCGGCTGGTTCATGGCCGGCTTGTCGCCGGGGCGGGTGGCGGAGGCGAGGCGGCGAATGGAAGCGGTGGCGGAAACGCGGCCGACGATCAAGCGTCGAGCATGTCATCCGAAATGCTCCGGCGTTCATGCAGCACTCGCACGATCCTCACGAGGTCCTTCTCGGGATCGAAGTCATAGAAAACGAGGAAGGGGGCGACCAGACACTGGCGAATACTGCGGTTCTCTCCACGTCGCGGCGATCCGATCTGCGAATGTCCGGCATGGGGCAGTAAGCCCCTTAAGGTAGTGCAACCGGCTAAATCGCCGCTATCAAATGAAAAAACCGAGCCTTTCGCCGCGGCATCCGCAGCTCCAACCACCATGATAGGTGCCGTGCCACCAACTACGGAGACGTAGCACATAGTCGCCGTTCCGGTACTTCCCGGATGCGGTGCTATAGCCACAACGAATTCCGGATTGATCATTATCTCGCCCGCCTTGCGGCCAGAGGTGCCGCAAATGTCAAACTGTATGATATCGGCCATTTCGTTGTTCCTCACCAGAGCGGCGATCCTACGCCAAGGGCTCCGATCCTGGAAAATCGGAGCCCTCGGGGCGGCTGTTCGGTCAGAACGGGATGTCGTCGTCGATCACGTCATTCATACGACCGCCGCCTTGCGGCTTCGATGTTCTGCCAAATCCATTATCTTTTTTATGAGAAGAAGAGGCCCAGTCAGGCACCTCTCCTTCTAAGAAAAATGAGTAAAGATTATCGTTGTCATCTTTTATAGTGACTATTCCGCGCTCGGTAATCTCGGCGTGATGTCCGTCAGCTATGCCAAAGCTTAGTTCGTTATTTTCGTACTGTATTCTGGTAACAAGAGGATGACTGGCTAGCACTTCTTTTGCGGCCTCTCGTAGTGATCGTACGCTTTTTAGTTGAGAAACAACTCGTGAAACGATCGATACGATCGTATCTCGACTAAGAAGCGCCTCATCTAACAGCCTTCGGGCAGCTTCTACTTCTGACGACAGACCAAGTTCATTTTGGTATGCAATAATACGCTCTACCAGATCGTTGGGCAGAACGTAGACACGTCTCTGTGTCTTGTCGTTCCCATCGCCCGGTGCCTTCTCACGTGCCATGTGGATGACCATCGCACGCACTTGACCGACAGAGCAAGTGACACGATGATGTTACGATGAATTGCAAGGAGGTGTTTATGCCGTCGCCGTATCGGGCAGCCAGGACCGACGAAGGTAAGCCGGTTCGAATTGTCATTCAGATGCCAAAAGATGAGGTCGAAGCAATCGACCTTGCGGGCGTTCCCGCCGGGATGCCGAGCCGTAATGCCGCTGTTCGTCAGCTTGTGAAGAATGGTCTTCGAACCTCGAAAAGGAACACCCATGACCTCAGCTAAAATCATCACGGTCGACTTCGGACGAGACACCCTCTTCGCTTTGGAAAGCAACGATGGCGTCTATGTCGCGCTGAAGCCGATTGTCGTCGCTATCGGCCTTGATTGGTCTGCTCAGCTTCAGCGCGTCAGACGCGACGCTATCCTCTCGGAGGGTATGGTCATTATGCCCATACCCTTCGGTCATGGTGGCAATCAGGAGGCCGCTTGCCTTCGTCTCGATCTTCTAAATGGGTGGTTATTCGGAATCGAAGATGGTCGGATCAAAGACGAGCGCGCCCGCAAACGAGTTTTAGCCTACAAGCGCGAATGTTACGGAGTACTATATAAGCACTTTTATGGTCGAACTCTCGAGGATCGACAGCAGGACCTAAATTGCAAACTCGCCGTCAGCGAGGACCAGCCCATCCTTACCAAGCGATCTTTGGTGACCGAGGCTCGCCAGACCCACGGGACGCAGGCGGCAAGAGAGCTTTGGTTCAAGCTTGGGCTTCCGACAACGCCGGCCATGTACGCCGACACGCGGCAAGCCGACTTCTTCTACACGGCCGTTCGCCGCGATGCCGGCAACGCTGAACGTCAAGTCGGATGACGCGACTCTCGGAAAGCGGACGGGCCTAGGTCTCGCGACTTGGGCCCGTCTTCAACAGGGGAGCAAGCGCAGGGCGGGACCGTCCAAAGCCATCCCTACGGGTGCAACTCCGTTGCCTCCACCTTACCTTCAGAACGAGTTAAAAGCCGATCGAACTCATGTGCGTATCGCACAGCGATGTCTACGCCGGCCCTGGCAGCGAGATAGTCGTTGATGGCTTCCATGTCGCCCTCGGCCGGCGCCGAGACGAGGACGACCGTCACGCTGGTGGCAAAGCCGCCAGGCGCGCTGCCACCCGCGATCTATGCTCCTCCAAAGTGATGAAGTCGCCGCGTTCGAATGCGGCTAGACCCTCTTCGAGGTACGGCTGTGCCCAGTCATCGTCTCGTGGCTCGAAGCTACGCTCGACGATACGCTCTTCGATGAGCCGTCTTACGCCTTCCTCGACGGACGCAAACTCACCGACCGCGACGCGCGCTGCGATCCAATCTTCCAGATGGGCTGACAGGGTGACGGTCACGGCTCGACCTCCTCGCGGAAGCGGATATGTGGCCTGCTGCCGGTTCGGTAGACACCGGCTTAAGCTAACGTGGCCCGCTGCTCGAACTCCATCGGACTGAGATAGCCGATCGTCGAGTGCCTGCGCGTCGTGTTGTAGAACCTCTCGATATAGTCGAACACGTCGGCCCTCGCCGCGTCACGCGATCGGTAGACCTGGCGTCTGACTCGCTCGGTCTTCAGCGACGAGAAGAAGCTTTCCATCGCCGCGTTGTCCCAGACGTTGCCTGATCGGCTCATCGAGCAGGTGACGCCGTTGTCGCTCATCAACGTCTGGAACTGCTGGCTCGTATATTGGCTGCCCTGGTCCGAATGGTGCAGCAGCGCGTCGGGCTTCCCGCGCCGCCAGATCGCCATCACCAGCGCATCGGCGACGAGTTGCGCGTTCATCTCGGCCTTCATCGACCAGCCGACGACGCGCCGCGAGAACAGATCGATCACGGCCGCCACATAGAGCCAGCCCTCGGCCGTCCAGATGTAGGTGAAGTCGGCGATCCATTTCTGGTTGGGACGTTCCGCCTTGAACTGGCGATCGAGCACGTTGAACGCCGGAGGCGTTGATCGCTCGCCCTCGTCCTTGGGAAGCCCACGGCGGCGGGGACGCGCTCGCAGCGCCTCGGCCCGCATCAAGCGCTCGACCTTATGCAGGCCGCACGACACGCCGTCCGCCAGAACATCCCGCCAGACCCGGCGAGCACCATAGGTGCGGGAACTGGCGACGAAGCTCGACCGAACCTTCGGCAAGATCGCTTCGTCCGTCAGAGCCCGTGCGCTGCGAGGTCGGTTGAGCCAGGCGTGAAACCCAGACCGCGAGACGCCCAAGGCTTCGCATTGCCATGCCACCGGCCAAACGGATCGGTGCTTCGCGATGAAGCCGAACTTCATATCGACTCCCTCGCGAAGTAGGCAGCGGCCTTTTTTAGGATGTCGCGCTCCGCCTTGAGCTTGGTCACCTCACGCCGTAGTCGATCGACCTCGAGCTGTTCCGGCTTCATCTGGCCAGCACCCGGAAACGCCTGCGCCGGATGAGCGGACAGCTCCTTGACCCACTTGCGCAGAACGTTCTCGTGCACGTCGAGATCGCGAGCCGCTTGCGCCACCGCAACGCCGCGCTCCTTGATCAGCCGTACCGCCTCGATCTTGAACTCACGTCCAAACTTCCGTCGTTGCATCTGCCACCTCCGGCTTCATGAAAACACCTAATCTCGGTGTCCACGAAACCGGCAGCAGGCCA
>CAXTUR010000258.1:0-3792 GCA_964247455.1 uncultured Acidobacteriaceae bacterium
ACCAGCAGCAACGCTTCACGATACTCACCGAACAGGCTCGTGCGAAGGTCCGTCAGCGTAAATCCCCACGCGGCGTCCGTTTCCGGATAGGCCGTCGCCAGCCGCTGTGTAAGCTGCGCCGTCGCTACGCGCGCCGACTCCATAGTCTCCTCCTGATGAAGCCGGGCGATCACCGATAAGAATCGGCTACCGTCGCCGCGATAACCGTGAAAGTTCGCCGCGAAGATGCTTCCGTTGTGCCAAAGCGCCGTGGCCGCCGGAAGATCGAACTTCGGCGGCATCACCCCGATGATTGTGGCCTGGTCTTTGCCCAGCCGCACCACGCGTCCCAGTACATGCGGGTCCCCGGCAAACGCGGTCTTCCAAAAGCTATAACTCAGCACCAACACCTGCGGCCCGCCGGGTACGCTCTCGGCGGGCGTAATCGTGCGTCCCAACATCGCCGGCGTGCCCATCGTCGGGAAGAATGTTCCTGAGACCGCCGTGTCGGGAATCCGCATCGGCGTCTCTCCCGTAAGAGTCAGGCTACTGTCGTCCGAATAGTAAAAGGCCGTTTGCGCGAAGACCGCATGTCCGTTGTGCTGCAAATGCCTCAAGTCTTCAATCCGCAGCACTGCCATCAGCCCATTCGTCTTGAACCCGCGCAGGTTTAGATCGCCTGCCCCCACTAACTGCTCAGGATGCGGATAAGGCAGCGGATGCAGCAGAGTCGCCCGCAGAATGCCGCACATTGCCGCTGTCGCGCCGACTGCAAGGGTCACCGTCACCACGATGGCGAACGCAAACATCGGCGAACGGCGCAGCTGCCGCAACGCATAACGAAGATCCTGAACGATGCCTACCATCAAGTCATTCATAGCGCTCTCCCTGAACTCATTTCGTTCATGCGGTAGGCATTGTCCGGCTCGGCGAGCAGTTGCCGCAGTTCGCCCTCGGCAATCACTTTGCCGTCGAATAGATGCACCTGCCGCTGCGCGTGGGCGGCGAAGCGCGGATCGTGCGTCACCATGCAGATGGTTGAGCCTTCGTCGTGCAACTCCTTCAGCAGCTTCATCACCGCCTCGCCATTCTTGGAGTCGAGATTGCCGGTCGGCTCGTCCGCCAGCAGGATGGACGGCGACCCGGCCAGCGCGCGGGCCACAGCGACGCGCTGCTGCTGTCCGCCCGAAAGCTGCGCCGGATAGTGACGCATCCGGTGCGCCATGTTCACGCGCTCGAGCGACCGCATCACGCGATTCTTGCGCTCGGAGGCAGGCATCCCCGCGCGGTAGGTCAGCGGCAGCTCGACGTTTTCGTACACCGTCAGGTCGCCGATCAGGTTGAAGCTCTGGAAGATAAAGCCGATCTCCTGGTTGCGGATACGGGAGCGGTCGGCAAACTTGAGATTTGCCACCTCCTTGCCGTTCAGCGTGTACTGTCCGGCGGTGGGCGTGTCGAGCAGGCCGAGGATCGAGAGCAACGTCGATTTGCCGCAGCCCGACGGGCCCGACATGGCCACATACTCGCCCCGCGCGATCGAGAGATGGATACCCGAGAGCGCGTGCGTCTCGATCTCGTCGGTGTAGAAGACTTTGGTGAGCTGCTCGATCTGGATGAGAGTGTCAGGCATACTTGGTTTCCTTTGGGCAGAGTTAGGGAAGGCGGACGCGGTCAACGGAGTCCCACCGCGACATGTCGGAGAGGATGACGGTGTCGCCCGGGCTGAGTCCTTCGACGATCTGAATGCTGTTGACCGACGCGCGGCCCACCTTGACGGGCGTGCGCACGGCCGTCTTGCCGTCGGGCGAGACATGGAAGAGGGTAAGGGTGGAGTTCTCGTTGCCAAAAGCCGGGCGGCCCATGTACAGCACATCCGTAAGCCGGTCGAGATCGATCGTTCCGTCCACCGAAAGGTCCGGCCGCGCGCCCTGCGGCAGCGCGTCGGTCAGGTCCACGTCGACCGTTACCGTGCCGTTCTGGACGGCCGGGTCGATGCGGGCGACCTTACCCGCAATCACGCCATTATGCGTGTCGATCTCCGCCGGCTGCCCGATCTGGATGTCGCGCGCCTGCGTCTCGGCGATCTTCAACGCGGCTTTCAGCTGGTCGGGCTGTACCACCTTGGCCAGCGTCGTTCCGGGCGCGACGTGTTCGCCCACCTGATGCGGCAGGTCGACCAGGACGCCTGCGATACCCGCGCGTACGCTCAACGCCTGCTGCTGCTTCTGCTTCAGCTCCAGCAGGGCGCGAGCCTGATCCACCTTCGTCTGCTGCACGGCCAGCTGCGTTTCGATCGTCTTTCCATTCAGGTCGAGCCGCTGCCGTTCAATCTCGTTCCGCTGGCCAAGTTCGTCCGCTTTACCTTTGGACGCGCTGTACGACAGGCCGCTGATGACGCCCAGGTCGTAGAGGCTTTTATCGGTCTGCGCCTGGAGCTGCGCCTGCTTCTGGTCCGCGCCGACCGTGGCCGCGCCAGCCCGTTGCGTCATCAGGTCACTTTGGAGTTTGGCCTTGGTGTTCAGGTAGTCGGCCTGCGCGGCCTTGAGCTGAAGCTGCGCGTCCAGCATCTGCTCCTGCACCGAAGGGTCGACGAGATCCATCAAGATCGTGCCGGGCTCCACGTGCGTGCCCGGCAGCACATGGATGCGGACGACCGTGGCTTCAGTCTGGGCTGGGATCAAGCGGATCTTGTCTTCGCGCGGCACCAGCGTCCCAGGCCCGCGGACCTGACGCACTAGTGGCCCACGTTTTACCGTGTCCGTCCAAACCGCCGCATCCACAGTAGGAATGGCTGGCTTGAGCCTGAAGATAAAGAACGCAGCAGCTAGGATTACCAGCAGACTGCTGACGATTAGCAGCACGGTACGGCGGAGTCTCCGCTTCTTCAGGTCTGGTCGTGAAATATCCATCGCCGAGAGAGGAAGCAAGCGGAACGCCATCGGATTGCACGAGTACAATCCACTAAATCAACGACTTAGCAAGCCCAGATTCGTTCGAGGCGTCCGTTTCCGGACAGAGCCGTTCATTTGCGAACGAAGATGGAGGCTGGCATATCCAATCGTGAACACGCTCGGCACTAACGACCCACAAACGTATACGACCGGCCAAAGGCCGGTCGTATACGTACTTCCTACTCTCGAAATCCTAGAGAGGCTGGATATCCGAAGCCTGCCAGCCCTTGGGTCCCTTGACCACGTTGAACTGCACAGCCTGACCCTCTTGGAGGCTCTTGAAGCCGCTCGAAACGATCGCCGAGTAGTGTGCGAACACATCCTCGCCGTTCTGACGGCTGATGAAACCAAACCCCTTGGCATCGTTAAACCACTTCACTGTTCCCTGTTCCATGTTGTTGCTTCCTTGTGTAATGCTGAAATTGACGCTATGACCAAATCGGGGTTCGTACACTACAGCCCTACAGAAAACCAATCTGTTTCCAACGACAACTTAACGTTAGCACACAAAGTGAAAAAAGTTTATGAAATCGTACCCGCAAAGTTACCACGGCCAAACTCATTCCAGCACGGTGCCCTTTATCACCTTATGCACCGCTTTATACTTCCCATCACGTCGGCATTCCGCAATGAAAAGAGGGACAGCCGAAGCCGTCCCTCTCATAGTCGATCACTGGCCTGACTGTTCTCAAAGAGGCTGCACGTCCGAAGCCTGCCACCCCTTCGGCCCTTTCACCACGTTAAACTGCACCGCCTGCCCCTCTTGCAAGCTCTTGAATCCGCTGGAACTGATCGCCGAGTAATGCACAAACACGTCCTCGCCGTTCTGACGGCTGATGAAGCCAAACCCCTTGGCATCGTT
>CAXTUR010000259.1:0-3496 GCA_964247455.1 uncultured Acidobacteriaceae bacterium
TGACCTCCCTCCCACCAACCTGTCATTCTGAGCGAGCGCAACGCGCGAGTCGAAGGACCTGCAGCTGCCTTTGCTTCTGCCTGTTCTTCCTCTTGTCTGTTTCAGCCCAAGCCCAAACCGTCCTCCGCCTCTCCCTGCACGACACCATACAGCCCATCACCGCCGACTTTCTCGAGCGCGGCCTCGACCAGGCTGACCGCGACCACGACGCCGCCGTCCTCCTTTCGCTCGGCACCCCCGGCGGCCTGCTCGACTCCACCCGCACCATGGTCGCCGCCATCGAGAAGTCCCCCGTACCCGTCATCGTCTACATCTCTCCGTTGGGTAGCCGAGCCGGGTCTGCCGGTTTTTTCATCTTGGAGGCCGCCGACATCGCCGCCATGGCTCCCGGCACCAACGCTGGAGCCGCCCACCCGATCCTTGAAGGCAAGACGATGGACCCGATCCTCAAAGAGAAGATCGAGAACGACACCGCCGCCTTCCTCCGCTCGTACGTCTCGCGCCGGGGCCGCAACGTCGAAGCCGCCGAGACCGCCGTCCGCCAATCGAAATCCTTCTCCGACACTGACGCCCTGCAGCTCCACCTCATCGACCTCACGTCTCCTGACGACCGCACCCTGCTCAACACCCTTGACGGCCGCACCATCAAGCGCTTTGACGGCACCTCCACCACGCTCCACCTGGCCAAAGCTCGCATCGTTGACTTCGCCCCCTCCACTCGCGAGCGCCTCCTCACCCGCCTCACCAACCCCGACCTCGCCGTCCTTCTCCTCGTCCTCGGCGGCCTGCTCGTCTATCTGGAGTTCAATGTCCCCGGCACTATCGTTCCCGGCGCATTGGGCACGCTGATGATCCTTCTCGCGCTCTTCGGCCTCAACCTCCTGCCCATCCGCCACACCGCCGTCCTTCTGCTGGTAGCCGCACTCGTCCTCATCCTGCTTGAGCTCAAGTTCGCCAGCCACGGCGTCCTTGCTCTCGCTGGCACTCTTGCCCTCGTCTTTGGCTTCGCCACATTGGTCGACGCGCCCATCTCCGAACTTCGCGTCCACCTCACCACCGCGCTCGCTACCGGGATTGGATTCGGGGCGGTCTCCTTCACCCTCGCCGCGCTTGCCCTCCGCGCCCGCCGCTCGAAGCACCTCCTCGGCCCGCAGGCCCTGCTCGGCGCACCGGCCATCGCCCGCACCGCGCTTGAACCTACGGGCCAGATCGAAGTGCGCGGTGAACTCTGGCTCGCTACCATTGATCCCAACAGCGCCGCCCTGCCCGAAGGTACACCCGTCCGTGTTCGCGCCGTCGATGGTCTGCTGCTCTTTGTCGAAGCAAGCGTCGAGGCAAGCAAGGTAAACTAAAGCAGTATGCGCACCGCAAGGGAGTCTGTTCTTAATGCTGAAGCCGTTTCGCCCGTCTGCCGCCGCAAAGCTCCTGCTCTGCCTTTTCGCCTCCTTCGCTTTCGCCACCACACAGGCGCAGACTTCGGCGATCCCCACGCCAATCAGCAAGCAGCTCGACCGCATCGATCTGGGCGTCTCCGGCTTTGGTGAGTTCACCAACTCCGTCACCGGCACCAACTATCTCGGCATCACCCTCACCCAGAAGCCGTCGACCACCCTCGGCGCGCTCGTCAACATCCGCTATACCAAGTCCCCCTTGCTCGGTGTTGAATTCAACTACAGCTACGCCCGCTACTCGCAGAAGTTCACCACCGTTGTCGGAGGCACCACGCAGGACTACGCCCTCAACGGCGGCGCGCAGACCAACGCCAGCGAATACACCATCGGCTATCTCGCCCACACCCCACGCGTCTTCGGCCTGCAGACCTTTGTCGCCGCCGGAGCCGGGTCCACCGCCTTTCGCGCCACCCCTGGCGGCGGACAGAACCTGCCCACTCAGGCCCGCATGACCTACTACTACACCGCAGGAGCCGAGGACTCCATCACCCCCCACTTTGGCATCCGCGCCCAGTTCCGCCAGGCCTTCTTTCTGGCTCCAGACTTCGGTCAGAATTATCTCACCATCAAGCAGCGCCAGATTACGACGGAGCCTGCCGTGGGTTTCTACCTACACTTCTAAACTCACGCGCTCTTTTGGTTGTCATTCCCGAAGGGAATCTGCGTCTACCCTTTACAGGACAACTCACGCCCTTCGGTTTCCCTTGCCCTTATGTTTCCTAAGGCGCATAGTTAGTACCGAACCCATGTCGCTCCCCATCCTCATCGTCGCCGCCATCGTCCTGCTCTATCTTCTCAACTCCATCAAGATTCTCAAAGAATACGAGCGCGGCGTCATCTTTCGCCTCGGTCGTGTCCTCCAGGCAGCCGCCGGGCCAGGCGTCATCTTCGTCTTCCGCCCGCTTGACCAGATCGTCCGCATCTCGCTCCGGCAGGAAGCGATGGAAGTCCCCGCGCAGGACGTCATCACCCGCGACAACGTCACACTGAAGGTTAATGCCGTCATCACCCTCCGCGTCGTCGACCCCACACGCGCCGTCATCGAAGTCGCCAACTACGTCTACCAGACCTCGCAGTTCGCCCAGACCACCCTGCGCTCCGTACTGGGCGAGGTGGACCTCGACGAACTCCTCGCCCACCGCGAAGCCCTCAATCTCCGCATCCAGACCATCATTGACGGCCACACCGCGCCCTTCGGCGTCAAAGTCGTCTCCGTCGAGGTCAAGCAGGTCGACATGCCCGAGACCATGCTCCGCGCCATGGCCAAGCAGGCCGAAGCCGAGCGCGAACGCCGCGCCAAGATCATCCACGCCGAGGGCGAGTTCAACGCAGCCGCCAAACTCGTCGAGGCCGCGGCCCTGATGGCCACCCAGCCCATGACCCTCCAGCTGCGCTATCTCCAGACCCTCACCGAGATCGGCGTCGAGAAGAACACCACCATCGTTTTCCCACTTCCGATGGAGTTGATGAATCTCTTGAATCGCACCTTCATTCCGGAACCCACTCCGCCTAAATCGGGTATATAACGAGGGGTGTGACGTAACTGGAGGCTGCTGTGAACTTCGAAAACGACGTACGCGACGATCTACAAGAACACATCTCCCAAGCCCCGCAGGAGCGCGAGATCTCGCTCGGCACCTCGACCATTCTCGGCATCTTCTTCGGCCTCGCCCTGCTCTGCGCCGCGTTTTTTGGCTTTGGCTACTCCATGGGTCATAAGGCATCGCTCCCACCCGTAGCCGCCGCGGACTCGACAGCTTCCCCCAAGAAAGACACTACCTTCAGCAGCTTTAAGACCACGCCCGCCCCGGCACCCAAGCCCCTTGACGCCGCCGCTTCTGCACCGGCCACAGCACCCGAAACAGAGACCCCAGACACCGCATCCAAACCGGCTGGCGAACCCGTAGCCGGCGACCAGCCACCACCCTCCGCCGACGGCGTGTGGACCGTGCAGGTCTCCGTCTCCTCCGTCAAGCCCGACGCGGAAAAACTCACCGGCGTCCTGACTCGTCAGGGCTTCCCCGCCACCATGTCCACCATCAAAG
>CAXTUR010000259.1:3531-3784 GCA_964247455.1 uncultured Acidobacteriaceae bacterium
CGCGTCGGTCCGTTTGCCACTAAAGCCGCAGCAGACACCACCCGCAAGATGCTCGTCGCCGACGGCTACAAAGAGCCGTACATCAGCAATCACTGAGCATAAAGTTTGAGTTCGTCGTTCCGATCCATCTTGTCTGTAAACCGTCTAGGCCTTTGTCTGTCATTTCGCAGCGCAGCGAAGGAATCTGCTTCTCGTCGCGGTGCGCAACCTCTATCTGCACAGCTAGCCCATCAGCAAGCGGTAGTATAGAAAC
>CAXTUR010000260.1:0-3765 GCA_964247455.1 uncultured Acidobacteriaceae bacterium
CGGAGGGCACGCCTTCAGGCGTGCTAAAAACCAGCTACGCCAAAGGCACTTCCGCTCTGCCGAAGGCTGCTTTCCCATAACGCTACGGCGAACCCACATCGCCCGTGTGCTTACCCCCAAGCCGTCGCTCCACACCATCCGGGTAGTCCGTCACCATGGTGTTGCCTGCATCGTACTTCCAGTGGAACTCTTTACCGCTCACCACGACCGTCCCCTGAACGCCGCACGACGCAATCAGGTAGCCGTCATGCAGTTCGGCTCCTTCGACGCGATGAAACGTCCGAAAATATCGCCTTACCTGGTTCGGTGTCAGCTTGACTGAGTCACATCCCGTCCGATCGCGGTTGACTGACTCGACATACCCTCCACCCACTTTCACCACTGCTGACGCTGGCAGCGGGTAGTGCCGCCCCGAAGTCGCAGCAAACGCAAGCAGCAACACCTTACCAGGTAGCATCGCGCGCCTCGCCCGCCAGCTTCCGCGACACATCGGGATGGCGGTAAACATCTGCTCCCGTAAGGTTCAGTGCCGCCAGTAATCCCTGAACCAGCCAGCTGAGACACTTTTGCTGCTCGGCTGTCGGTGGCTCAAAAGCCTGGGTCGGGTTGTCCTTTTCACCAAGGTACTTACCCACGATCTCAATACCAATGGAATCTGAATTCAACGGGTAACGGTCAGGGTAGCTCTTCTTCGATTCAATGGCGGCAATGGCACGTACTTTCTGTCCATAGCCTTTAACCTTGATGGCGGCGTAAGCAGCTTTGTCCTTTAATGTGCAGGTCTGTAAAACTTGGCATTTTGAATACACCGGTCCCACATGTTGGCACTTCCGGAGAATACTAACCACCTGGAAGATCGCGCCATCCTTACCGATCAGAAAGTGAGCTCCGTTGCCTGCTGGCATTGTCTTGTAACCTGAGAGTGTACCCTCCGCCGTCGAAGAGTCGGTCTGGTGCACGACGATCGCATCGATCTTCGACAGTGGCCCGTGGTCGAGCCTGGGGGATGAGGTCCCACTTTACCTTCTCATCGTGGACAAGTCCGTCTTTGATCGTCAGTGCGGGCATGGGCGAAAGCCTATCAGACTTTCAGCATTCCTGTCATAAATCCACAAACAGGTGTCACCACGGAAGCACACCCAAACGGGAGCGAGAAGAAGTTAGGTCAGCGATCAACTTAACGAGCGAAGAGCTACTTGGCGGACGCAGCATCGTCTTCCAAAACACTGCATTCTAGGCAGAAGGCCTTCAGACTTACTGACGCGTAAAGTCGGTCCTAAGCGCGCGGCCCGGTCACAAATGCTTGACACACCTGCTATTCTATAAATAGAAGTAAAAGGACCGCAAGCGAGCCAACGGGCCACGCTGCGGTTTTGTTGTTTAATCCTCTAACCGCAGCACAGGAGAACACCATGTCCGACAAAATGCCATCCGTCGTCAACCAAGACCTCTTCGCCCGGCCCACCTTCCAGCGCCACTTCCAGAAGGCCCACGCCGAGAACGTCGCCCGCCATCTCCCGCGCCCCACCCCGGAGCCCGAACCGGCTCCGCGTCTCGGCCGCCAGACCCACGACACCCGCCAGGACTACGTCCCAACCCTCGTCTACGGGGCAATGTTCACCTAAAGTCTCTGGAATGAATACTTTGAGCTTTACCGCTGATCTAAGTCCAATGGAATGAAGACTTTGAGACTTCCGCAAACTCTCTGAAGTCCTAAACGCGGGCGGCTGACCCCGCCGCCGCCCGCGCGTATTATCGGGTTGTGACAAAATGCGCTGTGTCGCAAGCTCGATGGAAGAAGGCGTGCCACGCGGCGGCTTGCGTGCTAGCTTTAAGAACAGGCTATGACAACGACCACCGAAGAGCTGCAAGAGACGACCGTGGCAGGGCACGCCCTGAAGTACACACGCAACAACCCCTTCCACGCGACTGTCCAGGAGAACTACCTGTTAACGGGCACGGGCTCCGAGAAGGAGACGCGGCATGTGGAGCTGTCGCTCGATGAGGGCATGGCGTATCTGCCGGGAGATGCGGTGGGAATCTTGCCTGAAAATCGCCGCGAAGCCGTCGATGAGGTACTCGCAGCGCTGAAGTTTACCGGCGACGAGCGCGTGCTGGACCACTATAAGGTAGAGATCTCGCTCGAAGAAGCGGTGCGGACGCGGCTGGCGATCGGAAAGCTGGCGCGGGGCAGCATCACGCAGCTGGCGAAGCTCGCTCCTGGGTTGGCGGGGTTGAAGGAGATGGTCGGTCCGGAGAATAAGGCGCGGGCGGAGGAGTATTGCTACGGACGCGAGTTCATCGACCTTGTGACAGATTTTCCGGGCGTAATAACGGAGCCGCAGCAGCTCTTTAACGTGCTGCAAAGGCTGACGCCGCGGATGTATTCGATCGCGTCGAGCCAGAAGCTGCATGACAATGTGCAGACGACGGTGCGGGTGGTGCGTTACGACGCGCATGGGCGGTCGCGGCAGGGGTTGGCGTCTGGCCATTTGGGCGAACGGGCGGAGGTGGGGGCGACGATCCCGATCTTTCTTCATGCAAATGGGAACTTCCGGCTGCCGGAGGACACGGGCGCGCCGGTGATCATGATTGGACCAGGTACAGGAATCGCGCCGTTCCGGGCGTTTCTCGAGGAGCGGCAGGCGCTGGGCTCGACGGGAGACAACTGGCTTTTCTTTGGGGAGCAGCGGGCGCAGCTCGACTTCTTGTATAAAGAGCAGTTTGAGCGGATGCAGGCCGATGGTCTTCTAACGCGCTTCGACACGGCGTTTTCACGCGACCAGGCGAAGAAGGTGTATGTGCAGGACCGGATGCAGGAGCGGGCGGCGGAGCTCTATGCGTGGCTGGAGCGCGGGGCGTATTTTTACGTCTGCGGGGACGCGACGCGGATGGCGAAGGATGTAGAGACGTCGCTGCTGGATGTGATCGCGAAGGGATCGAACGGGACTCTGGAGCACGCAGCGGAGTATCTTGCGACTATGAAGAAGCAAAAGCGGTATCAACGAGACGTGTACTAAGCCGCGTTGCGCGTAAGATGGCTGCTGGATTCGAGGACCATGGCGGAGAGTATTGAGGAGCGGGTATTGCGGGTTATCGCGACGACGCGGCGGGTGCCGCTGGACACCGTGCGCGCGGACAGCACGTTTGAGGAGCTGGGGATCGATTCGCTGGACCGGATCAATATCTTGTTCGAGCTTGAGGGGGAGTTCGATATTGAGATCGATGACGAGCAGGCGAAAAAGGTGACGACGCTGCGGCAGATGATCGACGGGATCGCGGTGTTGGTGGAGAGGAAGACAGCGGGGGCTTAGAGGGAACGGTCGCTAAGCCAGGCGGCGGCGCGGGCGATACCTTCTTCAAGGGAGACCTTGGGCGAGAAATCGAAGGTCTTTTGTGCTTTGTGGGTGGGGAACTCCTGGTTGAGGCCGAGGAGGAGGACGGCGTGGCGGGTGAGAAGTGGGCGACCGGAGAGTTTGAGTAGGCGGTGTGGTGCTTCGAGTAGTCGGGCGAGTGTGGAGGCGGTCGGGAGGTTTAGGTTGATCCAGGGTGGCTTTGTGCCGAGAGCTTCGGCGAAGAGGGCAAGGTAGTCGGCCCAGGTGGCGTTCGTGCCGTCGGCGAGATTAAAGGCTTGGGCGATAGTGTCGGGGTGGGTGCTGGCCTGGAGGATGGCGTGCGCTACGTTGTCGACGTAGGCGAAGCCGCCGGGGGCGCGGCCGCCGTCGATGGTGGCCATGAGGCGCTGGCGGAGGAGGGTGGCGATCT
>CAXTUR010000261.1:0-3741 GCA_964247455.1 uncultured Acidobacteriaceae bacterium
GATGAGGGCGGCTTCGACACTGGCTGCGCCACCTGGGATTTGAAGTTCGAGGACGGTGGCTTGCGCGCCGGTCCATTGGGAAAAGGTAGTGAGGGGGATGTAAATGCGGCTGTCTTCGTCGCCGCCTGTTTTAAGGTGCGCGGTGGCGGGGAGGGTGAGCGGTTTGCCGGCGAAGGTAAGAGTGAGAGGGTGTTCGGAGGCGATGAAGTTGGCGGCTTTCTGACCGATGAGGGGGGCCTGGGTGTCGGGTGAGGAGGTTTGCCACCAGGTGTTGAGGCGGCGGGCAGCCGGAAGGTCAGTGCCAGCGATGACGACGGGAGTGTTGCGGTCGGTGGTGGCGACGGCATAAGCATAGGGGGCGAGGAGGGCGTCGGCACCGGCGGCTTGCTGGGCGATCGTGAGTGCGTTTGGCGGTAGCGGGTTGCCGGTGGTGACGACGTTCGCGCCAAAGGAGCGGAACTCATGGTGAAGCTTTGCGTCGAGGTCGGCGTAGAGGGTGAGGAGCGCGGTGGTGACGGCGGCGGAGACGGAGAGGGCGACGAGGGCGGAGAGGGAGCGGACTCGACGGTGAAGGAGGGAGCGGCGCAGAATGGTGGGGAACGACAGCACGCTCATGCGTCGGCCCGGAGGACGGCGGAGGGGTCCATGTTGAGGGCGGCGCGGATGGAGGGCGTGCTCCCGGCGAGGGCGACGAGCAGCGCGATACCGACGGTGATGGGGAGGAGCGTGGGATTGAGGAGGTGGCCCGTGGGGTCGCTCGGACCATTCGAAAAGATGCGCGCGCCGAGCCAGGCGGCCAGGCCGGAGCCGAGCAGGTAGCCGAGGGTGCCGAAGAGAAGGGCGAGAAGCCCGGTTTCGGCGTAAAAGAGCCCGGCGATAGCGGCGCGGCTGGCTCCGAGCGAGCGCATCAGGCCGATCTCGTTGCGGCGTTCGAGCACGGCGGTAGCCATGGCGGCGGAGACGGCGAATCCGGCCGCGAGCAGAGCGGCGGCGGCTATCAGCCACATCAGGCCGGAGATGCGGGCGAGGACGGTGCCTTCGGTTTGCTCGACCTTGCGGAGCTGTTGTGCGTCTGCTCCGGGGATGGCTTCGCGGATGCTGGCGGCGATCGAGTTGGCGTAGGGGCGGCAGTACCAGATCTCGCGCTGCTTGGCGGGGAGGGTGTCGGGATCGACGCGGGCAAAGGCGTCTTCGGGTTTGGTGCGGGCGGAGACTTCGACGCGGGAGACGGCGTCGGGCTGGTTTGCCAGAATCTGAGCTAAATTGAGAGGTAAGACAATCTTATCTTCGTAACTATCGCCTGTAGAAAAAGAACCAACTACATGCACTTCTTTGCCATTTATCGTCAGTGGATTGAATGTGCTTAGTTTCAGGTTTTCTTTCAATCTTGAACCCACGGCTATTTCACCGAGCGAGTTTTCCGCTGGCCATCTTCCCTCAACCTTCCATAAGGGATGTAAGGCGGTTGCGCCAGTTGGTCTAAACCATAGGCCAACTGCGCTGACCTTCGCCGGTTGACGCATCGCACCTATCGAATCTTGCGGTTGGTCGACAACGACTTGCAGGGGCAACTCTGGGCTGACACCCGTGATGTTGTTGGCCCAGAAGATGGTTTTGAGTTTGGCGAGGTCGGACTCATGGAGGAAGGCTCCACCGGTTGTGGGTTTGATGTCGACGCCGCCGATATTGACGGCGAGCTCGTCGGCTTTGGAGGTGATGACGATGTTTGCGCCGTAGACGGCAAGCTCTTGGTGGATGCGGTCGCCGATGGTGGTGGCGAGGGCGAGCATCGCGGTGATGGCTGTCGTGCCGAGCAGGATGGCGATGCCGGCGAGGGCCTTGCGGCGGCGCTGGCGGAGGAAGGATTCGAGGAGGAGGCGGAAGAACATTTACCGGGCCTCCGTCCTAAGAACGAGAAGCAGGTTCCTCCGCTTCGCTGCGGAATGACGGACAAGGGGATCGGTGGCGTTGCGGACGAACGCAGATTCCCTTCGGGAATGACAAACAGAAAGGCAAGAGCGGGGCGCAGCGTCGCTTGTGCGGAAGCCCACCTTAGCGAGGATGGGACTGTCGCGAAGATGGGGCCCCCGGTACCTATAGCTGGGGTTGGGCATTTACTTCTCGAAGACCGGAGCGAGGGCGCGGAGGTCGGCGGCGGCGATGGTGATCTGGCCGCTGGTGCTGGTGGACTTGAGCGGGATGGGGTTGCAGCCGCCGGGCTGGCCCATGGAGGAGGCATTCAGGGGCGACGCGCACATCTTGCAGGTGATGCCCTGCGCGCCGATGAAGAAGCCGACGGGGCCGCAGATCTGGCAGGCGTCGGCGACCGAGACGAGATTGCCGTCGGGTTTTTTGAAGAGGAGGAAGCGGACCTCCGCCTGACCGCCCTTGCCGTTGTCTATCTTGACACCGTAGCGATGGAGCTTGTCATCGTTGATTTCGGCAGTTGGGACGGAGACCTGGCTGCCGACGAGGGTGACGGCGTTGGTAGCGGAGAGAGCAGTCGTGCTCTTGGCGTAGATGAACTCGGCGGTGGAGAGAAAAATGAAGAGGAAGCTGGCGGCGACGACGGCGGAGGCCCAGAGCTTCTCGCGGCGCTGGGTCCAGGCGAGCTTGCGCTTGGCGGCGGCATTGAGGGCGGCGAGCTCGGTGGGAGGGATTACCGTGCGGCGCTTGGACTCCATCAGGATCATGAGCGCGGCCAGGGCGAGCATGGTGACGAAGAAGAACAGATCGTTGCGGACAATGGGCCCGATCAGGCGCATCTCGGCCGCAGAGGAGGGAAGGACGCCGTTTTCCGATAGCTCGTGCAGGCCGGAGACCAGCAGCTGGAACGTGACGAAGTAGAGGATGACGGTAGTGACGCGGAAGAAGCGTTGCAAATTGATGCGGACGCTGCCACGGATGAAGAGGACGCCGAAGACGACGGAGACGGCCACGCCGAGTAAGGTTCCGGTAAAGGAGAGGATTTCAGTTGAGTTGAGAGAGACGGCGGAGAGGATCAAGACGGTCTCGACGCCTTCGCGGAGGACTAGCAAAAAGACGAAGAAGAAGAGGCCGGTACGGGAGGCGTTGCCGATGAGCGAGGCGACCTTGCCTTCGATCTGACCTTTGAGGGAGCGGGCGGTCTTCTGCATAAACCAAATCATGCTAACGACAAAGACGGCGGCGGCCAGCATGATCCAACCCTCGAAGATGTCGGGATTGAAGTTGAGGCGGGAGAGGACCACAGCGACCCCAACGGACGCGGCGACGGCGGCGGCGAGCGCAGCGAAGACGGTGCGCTTCAGCTCGGGACGGCCAATCTTTGAGAGGTAGGCAAAAATGATGCCGACGATCAGAGAGGCTTCGACGCCTTCGCGGAGGGTGATGATAAAGGCTTGCAGCATGACGACTTGCTCACTTCCCGGCGACTTCCCGCCAGGTTCAAGTGTATGTCGGACCAAAGTAGTCGTCAATGCGCTGCGTGGAGCGGGGTGGAACTAGCTGGCGCGTTTTTCGAGGATTTCGAGGGCCTTGTCGTGCTGGCCCAGATTGCGATGAAAGGTAATCAGATCGGATTGAATCCGATCCAGCCGCGTATCGACGTGCGATTCAAGACGGTTGATGCGGGCATCAAAATGCGACTCAAGGCGATCGATGCGCGTCCCAAAGTGCTTTTCCATGCGATCCATACGGTCACTAAAACTCTTTTCGACCCGATCCACCGATCGCTGGTTGTACAGGATGCCGAAGACGATC
>CAXTUR010000262.1:0-3739 GCA_964247455.1 uncultured Acidobacteriaceae bacterium
AGACACCGGAGAACCCGCGATGTATCGATCCGACGACGTTTTCTCCCTCCACGCCACGCTGCGTGACCGCTCGCGCCAGGAAGAAATGAGCCTGGCCGACTACCTCGACCGCTGCCGCGAAGACCCGCTGTGCTACGCCAGCCCAGCCGAGACGATGATTATCTCAATTGGCGAGCCCGAGATGGTCGACACCTCGAAAGACCCGCGCCTCGGCCGGCTGTTCATGAACCGGACCATCCGGATGTACCCGGCGTTTTCCGAATTTCACGGCATGGAAGAAACCATCGAGCGCATCGTGGGCTTCTTCCGCCACGCCGCCCAGGGGCTTGAGGAGCGCAAGCAGGTGCTCTACCTGCTCGGCCCGGTCGGCGGCGGCAAGTCCTCGCTTGGCGAGCGGCTGAAGGCGCTGATGGAGCAGGAACCCATCTACGTGCTCAAGGCGGGGCATGAGCTGAGCCCGGTCTTCGAGAGCCCGCTGGGCCTGTTCGACCCGGACACCATGGCCGCCACGCTGGAGGAGCAATACCGCATCCCGCGCCGGGTGCTGACCGGCATCGCCAGCCCCTGGGCGCTCAAGCGGCTGGAGGAATGGGACGGCGACATCCAGCGCTTCCGCGTGGTCAAGATGTATCCGTCGCGCCGCAAGCAAGCCGCCATCGCGAAAACCGAGCCCGGCGACGACAACAACCAGGACATCTCCGCCCTCGTCGGCAAGGTCGACATCCGCAAGCTCGAAAGCTTCAGCCAGAACGACCCGGACGCCTATGGCTTCTCGGGCGGCTTGAACCGCGCCAACCAGGGCCTGCTCGAGTTCGTTGAGATGTTCAAGGCGCCGATCAAGATGCTGCACCCCCTGCTCACCGCGACGCAGGAGGGCAACTATCTGGGCACCGAGAACATCGGCGCCATCCCCTACCAGGGCATCCTGCTCGCCCACTCCAACGAGGCGGAGTGGCAGACCTTCCGCAACAACCGCACCAACGAGGCCTTCCTCGACCGCGTCAGCGTGATCAAGGTGCCGTACTGCCTGCGGGTGACCGAAGAGCGCAAGATTTACGAGAAGCTGATCAGCGGCTCGGCACTGGCAGAAGCGCCTTGCGCCCCGCACACGCTGGAGATGTTGGCGCGGTTCGCGGTGCTCTCGCGCTTGAAGCCGCACGCCAACTCGCGTCCATTTGCCAAGATGCGGGTTTACGACGGGGAGAACATTCGCGAGACCGACCCCAAGGTGAAGACCATGCAGGAGTATCGCGACGCAGCCGGCGTGGACGAAGGCATGGACGGGGTGTCCACCCGCTTCGCCTACAAGGTCTTGTCGGCCACGTTCAACCACTCCTCCAACGAGATTGCTGCCGACCCAGTGCACCTGATGTATGTGCTGGAGCAGGCGATCCGCCGCGAGCAGTTCCCGCCCGAGACCGAGGCCGCCTACCTGGCCAGCATCAAGAGCGAACTGGCCTCGCGTTACGCCGAGTTCATCGGCAACGAAATCCAGAAGGCGTATCTGGAAAGCTATGGCGACTACGGCCAGAACCTGTTCGACCGCTACCTGGACTATGCCGATGCCTGGATCGAGGACCAGGACTTCAAGGACCCCGACACCGGGCAGATGATGAACCGCGACCTGCTGAATGCGGAGCTGACCAAGATCGAGAAGCCAGCGGGCATCGCCAACCCGAAGGACTTCCGCAACGAGGTGGTGAAGTTCGCGCTGCGCACCCGCGCCAGCAATGCCGGCAACAATCCGTCCTGGACGAGCTATGAGAAAATCCGCGAAGTTATCGAGAAGCGGATGTTCAGCCAGGTGGAGGACTTGCTGCCGGTGATCAGCTTCGGCTCAAAGAAGGACAACGAGACGGAAAAGAAGCACAACGATTTCGTCAGCCGCATGGTCTCGCGCGGCTACACGGAGCGGCAGGTGCGCCGCCTCGTCGAGTGGTATATGCGTGTCAAGCAATCAGCGTAGCCGCTAGGGAACCGCGTTGGACATCATTGATCGCCGCCCCAATCCGCATGGCAAGAACCTGGACAATCGCCAGCGTGTCATCACGCGGGCGAGGGCTGCCATCGGCCGGGCGGCGCGCGACGCGGTCGATCAAGGCACCCTGCGCGAGGTGGGCCGCGACCAGGCCGTCACCATCCCGGCCGACTCGCTGCACGAGCCGAGCTTCCATTCGGTGTTTTCCGGCGGCAAGCGGCAGGTGGTGCTGTCCGGCAACAAGGAGTTCTCCACCGGCGACCGTCTGGCCCGGCCGCCCGGCGGGCGCGGCCAGGGCGATGGCAGCGGCGCCGGCAAAGGCGGCGGCGAAAGCGAGGACGGCTTCCGCTTCGTCCTCACCCGCGACGAGTTCCTCGACCTGTTCTTCGGCGACCTCGAACTGCCCGACCTGGTGAAGAACCAGATCGTCGCCACCGAGACCATGGCGCCGCAGCGCGCCGGGCTGATGACAGACGGCTCGCCCTCGCAGATCGACATGTCGCGCAGCATGCGGCAGTCGATGGCGCGGCGGATCGGGCTGCGGCGGCCAAAGTCCCCCGAGCTGCTGGCGCTTGAGGAGCAAATCAAGGCGCTCGAGGAAAGCGGCGAAGATGCCAGGCGCCTCGAAGTATTGCGTGAGGAGCTGAAACTCACCCTGCGCCGCATGGCCCGGGTGCCCTGGATCGACCCGGTGGACCTACGCTACCGGCGCTTCGTCCATGCGCCGAAGCCCACCGCACGCGCCGTCATGTTCTGCCTGATGGACGTGTCCGGCTCGATGTCGGAGCAGATGAAGGACCTGGCCAAGCGGTTCTTCCTCCTGCTGCACGTATTCCTGGAACGCCGCTACAAGCGCGTCGAGGTGGTGTTCATCCGCCACACCGAGACGGCCGAGGAGGTGGATGAGCAAACCTTCTTCACCGACCTGCGCACCGGCGGCACCGTGGTCTCCACCGCGCTGCAGGAGTTCATGCGCATCCAGAAGGACCGGTTTCCGCAAGATAGCTGGAACATCTATGTGGCCCAGGCCTCCGACGGCGACAACTCGGGGAGTGACACGCAGAAGGCCATTGCGCTGCTGGAAGCCGACATCCTGCCGGTCGTGCAGTACTTCGCCTATATCGAAGTGGCAGCCTCTGCGGCGCATATCCGCGGCGAGACCGATCTTTGGCGCGGTTACGACCCGGTGTCCAAGCGCGCCTCCAAGCTCGCCATGCGCCGCGTGTCCGATCGACGCGACATCTTCCCCGTCTTCCGCGACCTGTTCGGCCGCAAAGCCGAGAAGACCGCATGACCCGCCCCGCACACAAACCTCCCACAAGCCCTCTCCCCCTGGGAGAGGGTTGGGTGAGGGGTCGTGCTGCAAACTCTGCCACCGCAGCCGAATGACCGAAAAACTTCTCTACACCGGCACCGATTGGGACTACCGCACGCTCCAGCGCAGCTACGACGCTATCGAGCGCATCGCCTGCGAAGAGTTAGGCCTCGAACTCTACCCCAACCGCATCGAAGTGATCACGTCCGAGCAGATGCTCGACGTCTACACCGCGCACGGGATGCCGCTGAGCTACCGCCACTGGTCCTACGGCAAGCGCTTCCTGCAGCACGAGCACAGCTACCGGCGCGGCTACACGAGCCTCGCCTACGAGGTGGTGATCAACTCCAGCCCGTGCATCTCCTACCTGATGGAGGAGAACACCGCGACGATGCAGGCGCTGGTGATCGCGCACGCGGCGTTCGGCCACAACCACTTCTTCCGCA
>CAXTUR010000263.1:0-3721 GCA_964247455.1 uncultured Acidobacteriaceae bacterium
GTCATGGCGGTGATGGCCGGATGCGCAAAGCGACCGCCCTTGGGGTCGGCGTAGATGTCGAGCTCGATCTGGCGGACGCCGTTCGTGAACTGGACATCGAGCGGGGAGTGCGCGTAATCGAGGGCGTCGAAGGCTTTGGGATTTTTCTCACGCATGAGCGCGGCCTCACTGGGAGCGAAGCCGGCGTGATAGCTGTTGTGGGTGCCGACGACCTGGATCTGGTTTATGCGGACGAGGGCGTCCTGAGCGGCCTGGGTTGTTTGTGCGGTTGCGGCTAACGTGCAGAGAATAATCGGCAGTACGGCGAATCGTGGTTGCATGGATCTCCCTTTAGTGTTTCAATTCTTCGGCCACGTCAGGCTAACCCAAAGACGTGAGAGGAGTGTGAGCGGCTCTCTCCAGACGCCTTTGTTCTGGTTCAGGGCGCGCTAGCCCAGGCAGCCATTCCGGTACATTCGCTGAGCTCTCGCCGAGCCTTTGCTATGCTGACGGTAGATCAGGCAAGTTCAAGGGTTTTTAAGGAGCGTTATGGCGGATGAAGTGTTGAGTGTTGTCCCAACGGAAGCGGCGGGTGTCGCGGCTGTGCCCTCAGTCAAGATCACGGTGCGTCCCAACGGGCCCTTCCGGGTGGAGGGGCCGATCTCGCTGGTCGATGTCGAGGGCAAAGAGTGGGACCTGACGGGCAAGCCGGCGATCTCGCTCTGCCGTTGCGGGTTGTCGTCGAAGCGTCCGTTCTGCGACGGAACCCACGGGCGCGAGAACTGGAAGTGCGACGCCAGCCCGATCCCCAAGGAGCCGGTGGCTCTGGGCTAGGCTGGTGCGGGTGCTGTTTGTCTGCGCGCGCAACCGGCTGCGGAGCCGAACGGCGGAGGCGATCTTCTCCGGGTTGGATGGCCTAGAGGTCAGCTCCGCAGGCACGGCCCCGGATGCGGAGTGCCCGGTCAGCGCGGACCTGCTGGAGTGGGCAGAGCTGATCTTCGTGATGGAGGCCAAGCAGCGGGCGTTCCTGACAAAATGGTTTGCGGAAGCAGTTCGCGAGAAGAAGATCGTAGATCTCGGCATTCCGGATCGCTTCCGGTATATGCAGGCGGAGTTGATTGCGGAGTTGCGGGCGAAGGTGTTGCCGGTGCTGGCGAAAGGATGACGATGCGTTTCAAGCTGGGATTTGTAGCAGTGCTGGCGATGGCGATTGGGGCCTCAGCGCAGGAGTACGTGCGGTCTGAGGCGATGATCCCGATGCGCGACGGGGTAAAGCTCCACGCGGTGATCTTCCGGCCAGCGGGGTCTGAGGCAGCCGGGGAGCCCTTGCCGTTCGTGATGCAGCGCACGCCGTACGGTGTGAAGGGGTACACCGCTGAGGGGATCGCAAAGAACAAACCGGAGCTGGCGGCGAGCGGCTACATCTTCGTCAACGAAGACATTCGTGGCCGGTACGAGAGCGAAGGCACCTTCGTCATGACGCGGCCCGTGATCGCGCATAAGAGCAAGACCGATGTGGACGAGACGACCGACACGCGTGACACGATCGATTGGCTGCTGAAGAACGTCCCGCGCAATAGCGGCAAGGTGGGCGTGCTCGGCGTATCCTATCCGGGTTTTCTCGCGATTATGGCCGGAATCGACGCGCACCCGGCGGTAAAGGCCATCTCGCCTCAGGCGCCGATGACGGACGTGTGGATGGGCGACGACTTCTTTCACAACGGGGCATTTCGCGAGACGTATGGCTTCGATTATGTGCAACAGCTGGAAGGGCAGAAGACCGATGTGCGGGTCGACACGAAGGACGACACCTACGATTTCTTCCTGAAGAACGGGAACTTCGCCGGGGCGGCCGAGTCGGCGAAGATGAGCGATCTGCCGACGGCGAAGCTCTTCCTCACGCAGCCGAGTTATACGAAGTTCTGGCAGGACATAGCGGTCGAGCGGCGACTCAACAAGGTGGAGGTGCCGACGCTCGAGGTTGGTGGCTATTTCGACCAGGAGGACATGTGGGGCCCGCAGGCGGAGTACGCCGCGCTCGAGCCGCACGACGCAAAGCATGAGGTCTTCCTTGCGCTTGGGCCCTGGAACCATGGTGGATGGGGCGGGCCGGGCAAGTCGCTGGGTGTGGTGGAGTTTGGCGAACCTACAGGCGAGGAGTACCGGAAGACGATCGAAGCTCCTTTTTTTGAGAAGTACCTGAAGGGCAAGCCGGGATTCGACCTGAAGGATACGGCAAGCTTCCGCACGGGGGTAAACCAGTGGGAGCGATATGAGAGCTGGCCGCCGAAGGCTGGCTTCAAGCCGGCGCGGCTGTACCTTGAAGCCGATAAGCAGCTCAGCTTTACGGCTCCCACGGGAGCGTACGACACGGTGGCCGCGGCGTATGTAGCCGACCCGACAGATCCCATCCCGTACCGCAATCGACCGATCCAGCCGACCTACGGAACCGGGTCGAAGTGGCGGACGTGGCTGGTTGAAGATCAGCGGTTTGTCAGCGGACGCAAGGACCTGGCAAACTTCGAGACCCCGACGCTCGACCATGACCTGACCGTGACGGGCGATGTGATGGCGGACCTCTTCGCCGCAACCACCGGCACCGACGGGGACCTCGTGGTCAAGCTGATCGACGTGTACCCCGACGATGCGCCAGCCTCATCTTCCGGCGTAAGCATGGCGGGGTATCAGCTGATGATCGTGGACGAGATCTTCCGGGAGCGTTACGTGAAGAGCTTCGAGACGCCAGCCGCGCTAAAGCCGGGCGAAGTGACTGAGTTCAAGTACAGCCTGCACGGTGCGGACCACACCTTCCTGAAAGGCCACAAGATCATGGTGGAGGTGCAGTCGAGCTGGTTCCCGCTTTACGACCGCAACCCGCAGACCTTCGTGCCGAACATCATGAACGCACCGGCTGAGGCGTATAAGGCGCAGACGGTCTCGGTGTATGGGTCGCCGAAGTACCCGAGCCATCTGGAGTTCCTGACGCCCGAGGGCAAATAGATGCCGGACGATCTCTCGATCAAGACGATCAGCAGCCGTGAGGTGTACCGCAACCCGTGGATGTGTGTCCGGGAGGACATCATCGAGCGGCCTGGAGGGGTACGTGGACTCCATGGTGTCGTGGATAAGGAGCCGGCCTGCATCGTCATTCCGCTGGAGGTGACAGCGGGGGGCGAGTTTTTGTGGCTTGTCGAGCAGTTTCGCTACACGGTGCAAGGGCGATACATTGAGTTCCCGCAAGGCGGATGGGAGATGGCGGATGTGAATCCGGAAGAGTTGGCGCATGGAGAGTTGCGCGAAGAGACGGGATTAATTGCCGGGCACATGACATCGCTGGGAGCACTGTGGATTGCTTACGGAGCGATGCGGCAGAAGCACCATGTATTCCTAGCGGAAGACTTGACCCAGGGCGAGACGGACCGTGATGCGGAGGAGCACGACATGACGCTGCATCGGGTTCCGGTCGCGGAGTTCGAGCGGATGCTCTTAGACGGCAGAGTGATGGACAACTGCTCGGCGGCGGCGTGGGGGCTGTACCTGGTTTGGAAGAAGCAGGGAAGAGGAATGAGGGAATAGGGAAGAGAAGGCGTCTTACCGTAGTCCAGGATCGAATCAAGTGAAGTGTCACGCTCCTGGAACCTCTGCGCCGTGCCATCTCTCTTTCATTATCCGGTGCGTGTTTAGATCTGATTGGCGGCATGGCTGAAGGCACGCCCTTCCACGTCGTCTCAGGCTACTTGAT
>CAXTUR010000264.1:0-3649 GCA_964247455.1 uncultured Acidobacteriaceae bacterium
GAGCCAGACGTCGGGGGCGATGCCGGGGCCGCCGTTCAGCACGGTGCAGCCTTGGGTGGCAAGCAGTGCGGCGAGGAGGAGGGGGCGGGACTTGGGTGCGCGCATCGTTGGTCCCGCGTTTCGTGCTGGCAAAGTAACGTTTTCAGGGTGGGTTTGTCTCTGACGGGGATCAAGCGCGGGCTCCGTGGCGGTCGCGCCTCCGGTTCGCGGGCGGATGAACTTGAAACATTTTCACGATCAAGATGGGACTGAAGTCTCCTTGCGCGGGGTTAGGAGTGTGGTCGGGGCGCGTGGCAGACTAGACGTGTCCCGACCGGGTCGCTCGTGCGATCAGGGTTGTGCGGTGACCGGTTCGGACGTGCTGCGGTGCATCTCGGCCAGAGTGCAAGCCGGGCGACATGGGCGATGGCGGCCTGGAGCTTGTTGTGCCATCCGGTGACGACGTGGCCATGGCCTGCCAGCCTCGTGTCGAAGCCGGTCTTGGCGACGGCGGCGGGGACGATCAGGTGTAGCCGTGCGCGGCGCACTGCTGGGCGAGTTCGAGACCGATGCCGGTCGAGGCACCGGTGATGACGGCGAGCGGGCGGCTGTCTGATATGGTGGGCCACTCCGTCTGGGGTTTCGGCGAGAAAGGTCCGACAGGATTGTTGGTTCCGAACTGGCGAGTGAGGTCGGCGGATGAGGTTCTCGGCGTTGCGGCAGCTGCGCCGAGAAGCCGAGAGGAGCGGTGAGGGTGCCGGGCGGTGGATCACCTCATCGTTGGAGACCTCGGATCGCTCCGGGTGTCTTGTTCGGTTTGAGCGGCGCGGTCGTGACGGCGGTGATCGTTCGAGGCGTACTGAGCGGGCAATACCGAACCGCTCCGCCCTACGTGATCTGGGGCTTCATCGGCATTATGACGCTGTCGCTGCTGTGGGTGTTGGCTCTGGTCATCCGGTCCGACGCGCGCCGGCGGGCGGAGGGGGTAGGCTGGTTGTTCCTGATCATGACAGGCGTTACGGGGGTGGCGACCGGTTACGCCAACCTGTTCTTGATCTATGGCGTCCAGGACGATCTCGATTGTGGGCGGGTCGTCGCGCGTGGGGTGAGTTGCCTTTATCTGTCGGTGATGACGCTGACGACGGTCGGGTATGGCGACGTGACGCCGAAGCTGGGCTTCGCGCGACTCGCGGCTGCCATCGAGGGTCCGACCGGGTTTCTGATCCTTGGGCTTCTGGTTGCCGCGGTGCCGCGGCTGCTGGTCCGGGTGCCATGAGACAATTCAGTCGAGTTGAGGAATGGGATGCGGAGGTTCGTTGGGGCGGCGGGGTCTGTGAGCCGGCTGGTGGTCGAAAGCGACGCGGTGAGGGGCTCTGTCGTCGGAACCACGAAGGCTCACACGTGGCGCTTCAGGCGCACTTAGGCAGCTCGCGACCTTCTATGCGAAGTCGGCACCTTAGAGGAGTGCGAAAACCATCCTGGAACTTACTTTGACGGCAACGGCGACCTTGAGGCGAGTTACCGTGCAGCGAACGCTCGCATAGCCGCCGGAACCATCCAGATCAATCACGACATGACAAGGCGCCATTACACTGACCTGATCAAAGCGGTTTATGACGATAATTCAGGCTAGACGGCTGCCAAGAATGTGAGAAGGCGTTTGGCCCAGACTAACCTCCCATTTCAAAACGAGACACTACCGGATTTTAGGTTGACTATAATAAATTATTGGGACTGCAGTATGAGGAGCAACTTAAGCGAGATCGAACGCTGAAAGTCTTGCCGCGATTTTGCTGCGAGAGCCTCGCTGAGAAGTGCGAGGGGGCGGTGAAGGAGATGCATCGTCCGATTCAGTTCTCACAAACTGCAAAAGTCGCAGATTTCACCTCAAACGCAGGTCCAATACCGAAGAAGATCGGACTCGAGCCAAACCTAGAGACAGCAGACTACATATCTACAAGCAGTGTAGATCAAGGTTCCTACTCTTTCAAAGGTCGCGTGAATGGATATTCCTAGACATTCAAAGGACGTGTGTTCCTGGAAGGGCCTGATAGGATTGTTGGCTTCTTCTTGAGAGAGCATTGTCGAGGGCCAGGCGACGTCTCATGCATTACAAACAGTCTGACCGCTGACACTCAGCCTTCGATGCGTTCATCTGGGTTCGCTGTTCTGTCCCTGTTCGGATCGCCTGTGACGAGTAAGTCTGGGCGGCTGAGAGGTCTTCATCTCGACAAAGTCGCGAGCGGGTGAAGATCAGACGGTAGCGACTATCCCTCTGGGCGGCAGCACACCTTCTCGGTGGCGATTTTGATCATGGTGATAACTTACGCCATCCAGGCCTTGTCCAGCCTGCCGAGCTTCTCAAGCATAAGCGATAACCCGGAAAGGCGGACCATAGTCGGACCGTCTGACGGAGCTGTCTCCGGTTCTGGATGCGTTTCGATGAAAACGGCGGCAATGCCGATTGCAACGGCCGAGGCGGCAAGTGTGGGGACGAATTCACTCTGACCGCCGGAGGCAGTGCCGAGACCGCCGGGTTGTTGGACGCTGTGGGTGGCGTCGAAGACGACGGGGTAGCCGGTGCGCTTCATGATCGGGATCGAGCGCATGTCTACGACTAGCGTGTTGTAGCCGAAGCTGGTGCCGCGTTCTGTCAGCAGGATGCGGTCGTTGCCGGTGTCGGCGATCTTGCGGGCGACGTGCTCCATGTCCCAGGGGGCCAGGAACTGGCCTTTCTTGACGTTGATCGCGGCACCGGTCTCGCCGGCGGCGATCAGGAGGTCGGTCTGGCGGCAGAGGAAGGCGGGGATCTGCAGGACGTCGACCGCCTCGGCGGTCGGGCGGCAGTGCTCGCGCTCGTGCACGTCGGTCAGGACCGGGATGCGGTATTTGGCGCCGATGTCGGCGAGGATCTGCAGGCCCTTGGTGATGCCGACGCCGCGCGGGGCGGTGCCGCTGGTGCGGTTGGCCTTGTCGTAGCTCGACTTGAAGATCAGCGGGATGTTCAGGCCGGTGGTGATCTCGACCAGGGCTGCGGCGCATTCGTCGGCGTGATCGGCGCTCTCGATCTGGCAGGGGCCGGAGATGAGGACGAGCGGCAGGTCGTTGCCGATGGTGACGTTGCCGATGGTGACGTTGGGCATGCGCTAGGCGTCGTTGGCCGGGATGCTGCGGCGTCGTGCGAGGAGGGCCGTGTTGAGCGCCGAGAGGCTGTTGCGTTGCTCACGCAACGCGCCGTTCAGGCGCTCGAGCGACGCCTGAAGGGTTCGCAGGCTGTCGAGGAGGGGTTCGTCGGTCGAAGCACTCATGGAGCGTCGCTTAACACGCCGGGCGGGCGGCGGTCACGGCGTCTGGACGCCCTCGACCAGGATGCCGTGGTAGGTGGCGCCGGCGAAGCGGTGTTGGCGGACTTGGCGGTAGGCCGGACCGTCGTACCAGGCTTTCGCCGCATCCATCGTGGGAAACTCGAGGATCACGGTGCCCTCGGTGGCCGAGCCTTCGAGGTCCTCGTGGGCGCCGTAGCGCACGAGGATCTTGAACTCGTGTCCGTCGAAGGTGGGGCCGACCTTGCTCTGGTAGGTCGCCATCTCGGCCGGGTCGATCGTCTTCTCACGCGTCAGGATCAGGTAGGCGGCCATGGAGATATGTCCTTGGTGATGGAGTCCAGAGG
>CAXTUR010000265.1:0-3619 GCA_964247455.1 uncultured Acidobacteriaceae bacterium
GTTCAGGGGACTACATAGCTTTCGAGGTACCAGGAGAGGGCAAAGAGGGTAGCCATGGCGGCGGTGGACCAGCAGAAGAGCTGGATAGGCAGGGTGGAGCGGAGGGGAGTGGCGGTAGGACGGGCGGCGAAGCCGGGGAAGTGGGTGGTGAAGTCGGCGTCGAAACGGGCTTCGGTGTCGAGGGCGCGCTCGCGGAAGAGCAGGCCGGCGACGAGCGAGATGGCGGCGGCGAAGGCGAGGCGGAGAAGGGCGTGCTCGGCGCGGTCGGCGGCCGGGGTGGCGGTGGCGAGGAACGCGGCGTGGAAGGTGGCGTAGAGGGAGAGGATGGAGAGGAGAAGGGCGACGGGTTGGGCGAGGTCGAGGAGCATGGGTGGCGTGGCCGCTGGCGGTAGTGTAGGGGATTTTCATCAGCGATGGCTCGTAGAATCAGGGTGGTGCCAGCGATGATGTTTCGTTGGGTAGTCGTAGTGGCGTTGGCGGTGCTCGGGATCACGGCGCGCGCCGCCAGTCCAGGGTGCGGAAAAGCGTCGCGACCGGAAGAAAAGGCGGTCTGCGGACAAGCTGACCTGCGTGCGGTCGATCGTAAGACAATGGCCGCTTACCGGCGGGCTCTCCGACCGCTTTCCGCCCAAGCCGCTGGGCTGATTCGCATCGATCAAATAAAGTGGGGGGCGTGGATCGCGAAGGTGTGCCGGGCTGCGGACTCGCACGATGAAGCCGCGTTGGCGAACTGCATGATTGGCGAGTACCGCGTGCGGGCAGAGGTGCTGGCAGCCGCGGTCTTTCGGCGCGGAGGAACGGTCTTCTTTACGCGCACGGCCTACCTTGCGAAAGCAGAGCCGGTGCCGGAGTTTACGGGCGGGGTCAGCTTTCCGGGATTCGGCACGCTGACGGCGGCTTGGTTGCAAGCGGATTCGAGTGAGCCGGAGTGGACAGAGTGGAACGCGATGATGGAGCGAACGGCACTCAAGGCTTGTGGAGACCAGAGCTCGTGGAAGAACGAGATCGCGGAAGGAGCCGATAGTGAGATGAGTATGCGGCTGCAGCGAATGACCTCGGCTCTCGTTGCGGTTGAGGTAGGCACGTTCTTGATGGGTCATGGGGCAGCTCATCCAAACCACTGGTTCCAGCAGGTAAATTGGCTGCGGAGGGAGGGTCGAGTGCTCCGAGCTGAAGATGTGTTCAGGGGCGAGTCTCGGTGGCGTCCGGCGGTTGCGAAGATTTGTTGGAACTTCCTGAATGAAGAACTTGGTCAAGATGCGCTCATGATCAAAGGGCCGTCCGATAGGGGTTTGATCGAGGTGGTGAGTTCGCCAGCGAACTGGACGCTTGACGCTAAGGGTTTGTCGATCGGCTTTCCTGACTATGCGGTGTCGGGACATACCTCGCCTTCGCCGGAGGCGCTGCTTACCTGGAGGTGGTTGAAGCCGTTTCTTGTTCCGGGATCGCCTATCAACAAGTGAGGTGAGGGAGCGTCCGCACGATGAGGCCGATGGATATACTTATGGATTAGCGCCTTTGCGCAAGCACAGGTGTACTCGGTGAGTTGAGATGAGCGGGTTTTTGGAAGCGATCAATTCGCCAGAGGATGTGAAGCGGCTCTCGTTGATTGAGCTGGAGGAGCTGGCGGCGGAGATTCGCGGGCGGCTGATTACGAGCGTGTCGAAGACGGGGGGGCATATTGGGCCGAACCTGGGCGTGGTGGAGCTGACCATTGCGATGCACTATGTATTTGATACGCCACATGATAGCTTTGTCTTCGATGTGAGCCACCAGGCGTATGTGCATAAGCTGCTGACGGGGCGGGAGAACAAGTTCCATACGATCCGGCAGCCGGGTGGGCTGAACGGATTTATGCTGCGGACCGAATCGGAGCACGACAGCTATGGTGCCGGCCATGCGGGGACGGCGTTGTCCGCCGCGCTGGGGATGGCGGTAGCGCGGGACATGTCGGGGGGCAAGGAGCATATTGTCGCGCTGGCGGGGGATGCGGCGTTTACCAATGGGATCAGTTTTGAGGCGCTGAACAATATTGCCGCGCAGACGCGCCGGATGATTGTAGTGCTGAACGACAACGCCTGGTCGATCGACAAGAACGTGGGGGCGATTGCGGAGTACTTCCACAAGATTGTGACGAACCCGACGATCAACAGCCTCCACGACCGGGCGGCGGGGCTGATCGAGCGGTTTGGCGGCAAGACAGCGCGGCACATGGCGAAGAAGGCGGAGGAGGCGGCGAAGGGGATCATAGGCGCTGGGATGCTGTTCGAGGAGTTTGGGCTGAGCTACTTTGGGCCGATCGACGGGCACAATCTGCCACTGCTGGTGGAGACGTTCAAGTTTTTGAAGAAGCAGAACAAGCCGGTGGTGCTCCATGCGATTACGCAGAAGGGGCGGGGGTTTGAGCCGGCGATTACGATGCAGAAGAAGTTCCACGGGCTAGGGCCGTACGACGCGCAGACGGGGGAGACGAAGGCGGCGGGGCAGAAGACGTACTCGGAGGTGTTTGCGGAGACGTTGACGAAGCTGGCGACGGCGAACGATAAGGTGGTGGCGATTACGGCGGCGATGCCGAACGGGACGGCGCTGGATCTGTTCCGGCCGCACCATCCCAAGCGGTACTTCGACGTCGGAATCGCCGAGGAGCACGCGGTGATCTTCGCAGCGGGGATGGCGACGAAGGGGTATCGGCCGTTTTGTGCGATCTACTCGACGTTCTTGCAGCGGGCCTTCGACCAGATTGTGCACGATGTCTGTTTGCAGAACCTTCCAGTGGTGTTCTGCATGGATCGCGGCGGACTAAGCGGGGACGACGGGCCGACGCATCATGGGCTGTTTGACATCAGCTATCTGCGGAGCGTGCCGAACCTGATCCATATGGTGCCGAAGGATGAGGACGAGCTGGCGGACATGATGCAGACGGCGCTCGAGCATGAAGGGCCGAGTGCGATCCGGTACCCGCGGGGAGTGGGGCCTGGGGTGGCGGTGAAGGCTTCGCCGGTGGCTCTTTCGATCGGCGTTGCGGAGGTGATCTCAGAGCCGGACCACGCGGAGGTGGCGATCTTTGGCTTAGGCGCGATGCTGCCGGAGGCCGAGCGGCTGGCGGCGCTGCTCGCGCATGAGGGAATCGGGGCGGCGGTGATCAATCCGCGGTTTGCGAAGCCGGTGGATGCGAGGTGTGTGGCGCGGTTTGGGCGTTCGTGCGAATTGGTAGTGACGTTGGAGGACCATGTGCGCGCCGGGGGATTTGGATCGGCGGTCTTGGAGGCGTTGAACGAGGCGGGGTTGGAGGTGCCGGTGGTGCGCGTCGGGTGGCCGGACGAGTTCATCGAGCACGGCAAGGTGGAGGATCTGCGGGTAAAGTATGGGTTGACGGCGGAGGCGGCCCTGGGGCGGGTAAGGCCGTATCTGGCGGCGATGGGGGAGCGGCGGATGGCGGTGCGGTGATTAAGAGGCAGTCTGGTTCCCATGTGTCGGGCTTTCAGCCCTTGATTTTACGGGCTCCGCACTTAGGCCTTCGGCCTGGGCTTTTATGTGGGTGGGCCGTTGGCTCTCGGCGATCTAACCATGCGTCGCTTAGCCGGAGTCATGTAGACGTCCATATCCAAGGTGCGTGGGC
>CAXTUR010000266.1:0-3611 GCA_964247455.1 uncultured Acidobacteriaceae bacterium
TACGCCTTCCTTACCAACCTCACCGTCAGCTCTAGCACCACCTCGAACGCCTCATCCACATCCAGCCGGTGCTCCGCCACCAGCCGCCCTAGAAAGGCGCAATCCACACGGCGCGCCACATCATGCCGCGCCGGGATCGATAGAAACGCCCGCGTATCGTCGTTGAATCCCACCGTGTTGTAGAAACCAGCCGTCTCCGTCGCCTGCTCCCGGAACCGCATCATCCCTTCCGGCGAGTCGTGGAACCACCACGGCGGACCCAGCTTCACCGCCGGATAATGCCCCGCCAGCGGCGCAAGCTCGCGCGAGTACGTCGTCTCATCCAGCGTAAACAGGATCAGCGTAAACCGCCGGTCGTTGCCAAACTTATTCAACAGCGGCCGCAAACTCCGCACATACTCCGTCGGCGACGGAATGTCCGCCCCCTTGTCCCGCCCAAACAGGTGATACACAGCCGTGTTGTGGTTCCGCACCGAACCCGGATGCAGCTGCATCGTCATCCCATCCTCGACGCTCATCCCCGCCATCTCCGTCAGCATCTGCGCTTGAAACAGCTCGATCTGCCGCGCGTCCGCCCGCCCCATATAGATCGCGCCATACAGGTCCTCCGCCTCGCGCAGGCTCAGATCCGCCGTCAACGCCGTCAGGTGCCCATGGTCGGTGGCCGTCGACCCTAGCGACTGAAAGAACGCCCGTCGCTGCCGCAGAGCCGCCAGATACCCCGCCCAGCACGACACATCCTCCCTAGTAATCTCCCCCAGCCGGTCCAGATTCTCCCGAAACCCAGCGTACTCCGCATCGATCACCGCGTCCGGCCGGAACGTCGGCAGCACCCTCCCCATCCATCCCGAATCCAGGATCGCCCGGTGCGCGTCCAGTGAATCGAGCGGCGAGTCCGTCGTCGCCAGCACCTCAATCCGGAACCGCTCATACAACGCCCGCGGCAGGAACTCCGGCTCCCCGAGCTTCCGCGCGATCACCTCGTAGAACGCGTCGGCGTTCTCCGGCCGCAGCCGCTCCGTCAACCCAAAGATGTTCTCAAACACATAGTCCAGCCAAAGCCGCGTCGGCGTTCCGCGAAATAGATAGTAGTTGCGCGCCAAAATCCGCCACACCGCGCGCGGGTCCGCCTCGTGCCCACCGATCCCCAGCGATTCGAGCGTAATCCCCTGCGAGTACAGCATCCGAAAGATATAGTGGTCCGGCTGGATAAACAGCGCAGCCGGATCAGGGAACGGCTTGTTCTCAGCAAACCACCGCGCATCGGTGTGCCCATGCGGACTGATAATCGGCAGGTCGCGCACCGTTGCATACAGCCGCTGCGCCACCTCCCGCGCCATACCTTCCGCCGGAAAAAGCCGGTTTTCATCTAACATCCCACCACCTCACAGCGATCAGCCTACCAAAGTAAAAGGGGCACCCGCATCGGGCACCCCTCTCACGCAAACTCCGCACAGGTCTACGGAATGTAGTACCGCATCCCGGTGAAGACCATGTTGTTTGTCCCGTTCGGCGATCCGCCCACACCGGTCCACGTCTCCCGCTTCAAATAGCTGTACTGCAGCTGATATTGCAGCCGTCCATATTTCGGGCTGTTGTACGCGCGGTAAGTAAATCCAGCCGTGCCTTCCATCAAGCCTCGCGTTGCCGCGTTGCAATTGGCGGGAGTTCCTGGATTGTAGGGGGCACCACCGGTTCCGAGACCGCTTGCGCCTGCTGTCGGTAAAGTCTCCGTGCCGCATCCTGTATTGACGAGAGTACCGGGAGCATACCCTGTCAATTTGCCGAAGTTTGAGCCCGCGAGCGTATTCAGATAAACCGTCCGCTGCGCATACTCGCCACCAGCATACCCGAACAAATCAAGCTTCGGCATCGGATGAAGCTCTGCCGAGAACAGCCCCTGGTAGGACTTGATCGGAGCCAGCGTCCCATCCGGGTGAACTGTCACGTCCGGCAGGGTCGAAGAGCCGTAACGCCCAACGCCCGTGCCCGCAACCGCATGTACACCGATGTCTGCGAACTTGGAAAGTGGGAACCGCGCATTTCCGTAAACGCCGCCGCCATATTTCGTATCGTTCTGAGCACCCGCCGCTGTTCCAACCGCACCTGTCGCTGCGACGCTTGTGATCCCCGGGTAATACCGGTCCCGGAAGAACCGCGCCAAGCCGCCCACTTCATAGTGACCCATCTTCGGCGGATCGAACGCAAACTTCACGATCACGTCCGGAGCCACGTTGTTCGAGTAGTTCGCCGTTGCGTTGTACAGCCCACCGCCCGCGCCCGCGTTCCCAATAAAGAAGTTTGGGTTTGCATTCGATGCCGCATAGATGATCTGCGCGTTCTCGAGCGACATAGCCGCCGTCATCACGCCGACCTTCTGCTGGAAGCGAATCGCCGGCTGCCGCGACCAGCTAAAGCCGACGTTGTATTGTGGGTCGATGGTCATCGGCAAGTTCTCCGTCCGATTGTCCGTACCCACTTTGGTTTCGGTAATCAGCGACCACATTTGACCGCCCGTCACCGTAAAGCCGGACTTGGTAGCCGCCTGGCCCCACGCCTGCCGCTGCCGCAGTGTATAGCTGTTGCTCTGGTTCGAGTTGCTGCTCACGGCCGCCGACAGGAAGTCCGCCTCAAAGTAGCCCGAGAGCTTGAACGCGCCCGCGTTACCCACAAACAACCCGCCTAGCCGGCTCTGCCGGCCAGAGAAGTTCAACTCACTCACATGCGCCTGCGCCGCTCCGGGAAAAGGTGTCGCATTGAACGGTGTATTAATGTCCGAGTTCAGCGCGTGGGTGCGGAACACGTTTTCAAACGCCAGGAACGCCACCGGCGTGATCGTCACGCCCTTATAGTGAATCGTCGAAGGCGACTCGATCGCTGCCGTCAAATCCTTCTTGGTATCGCTGATCGTCTGTGCCAGCCCGACATTCGTCGCCTTGATGTCGCTCACGGTGGAGTTCACCGCCGTGATCGCATCGGTGTTCGCCTGCACGCTCGCGCTGACCGTCTGTGCCTGCGCCGTTGCTGTAGCTGCGGCCGTGTTCGCCGCCTGCGCGTCCGCCGACGCTGACGCCAGCTTCGCGTCCTTATCCGCGTTCATCTGCTTCAACGCGTCGATCTGCGCTTGCTGGCCACGCATCTCTTCGCGCAACTCGCGAATCTGCCGCTCCGTCGCGCTCTCAACATGCGCCTTGGGCGTGGCGGTCTTCTTGTGCGTCTTCGCATGCTTCTTGTGCGGAGACGCGGTCTGCGCCGGTACAGATGCCGATCCTGCGATCAACATCATAGCCACGGCGGCCATCAGTTGCTTGGTCATGGAACCTCTCAAATAGAACAAGGCAGCGGTAAACACAGCGCGATCCACAGCTTTCAGGCGGGAACGAACCTCCTCTGCTCTTTGTCTGCTTAGTTTCCCAGATGAAGATGAACAGACGGATAATTCCCGCCGCGTTCACCGTGAATTGACCACGGGTTCCCATCCACGCACCCCCGCCGCCTCCGCGCGTCTCATTTACCTTGGGATATGCCTGTCGCTCGCGCCCGCCTCGCCGCCATCGTCCTTTTTACCGCAACCGCCGCCGCCCAGACCGTTCCACACCTGATTCCCATAC
>CAXTUR010000267.1:0-3608 GCA_964247455.1 uncultured Acidobacteriaceae bacterium
CCTACCGCACGAAGAAGTCCTTTACCTGCTGCAACATCACATCGCGGCTTACATCAGAGATGGCTTCGGTCAGGGGGAGCTGTTTGGGACAGGCCTCGACGCAGTTTTGGGCGAAGCCGCACTCCTGGACGCCGCCGTCGCCAGCTAGGGCGCGGAGGCGTTCCTCCTTCAGCACCTTACCCGTGGGGTTGTTGTTGAAGAGCTTGACCTGCGCGATGGTGGCCGCGCCGACGAAGTTTGTCTGGTCGTTGAACTGCGGGCAGACCTCCATGCAAATGGTGCAGGAGATGCAGTTCGAGAGCGGGTACAGCTCTTCCTGCAGCTGCGGGAACTGCTTCGGCCCCGCACCGAGGTCGTAGGTGCCGTCGATAGGCACCCAGGCTTTGACCGCCTTCAAGTTCTGGAAGAGGACGGAGCGGTCGACGGAGAGATCGCGCACGACGGGGAACTTGGACAGCGGCGCGAGGGTGATTGGTTGAGCGAGTTTGTCCACCAGCGCCGAGCAGGCCATCCGCGCCTTGCCGTTGATCAGCATCGCGCAGGAGCCGCAGATCTCCTCAAGGCAGTTGGCGTCGTAGGTGATGGGCGTGGTGGGCGCGCCGGCATCGTTGACCGGGTTACAGGCGATCTCGCCGAGCACGGAGGTGATGTTCATGTTCGGGCGGTAGGGGATGGCGAACTTTTCGGTGACGGGCTTGCCGTCGGGGCCGGCCTGGCGCTTGATGTGGACTTCGATGGTGCGGGCGGCGCGGGCCGGTTCGGTCTGGATGGCGAGGGGTGCGGTTGGCATGTCTGTTTACCTCTACACTTGGAATTCTGATCTTGAGTTGGGATGTTCAAATCGCTTCTTTGATGTGCTGCTAAACGGTGGATGTTCGTTGCCTTCGTGTAAATAGACGAGCCAACCCAAACCAAACGAGCGCGTTGATTAGGACTCCAGACAGGACGGAGATCGACTGCAAAGCGGTAAGGGGTATACCCTTCATCCAGAAGTAGCGCTCAACTATGGTTTGACTGATCAAATCTCCCGGAAAGAGAAACGCGATTGATGCGACCCACATCGAAAACCCAATGTTTTCGATCGGAACGACCTCCCAACTCGCAACAAAGGCTACACCAGTAATTTGGACGCAAGCAAAGCATATGAAGAACTTCTTCCAGCTAGACTTCTTCATTAGCTATCTGCTCTCTTGATAATGACGATGTTGTTTCTGGGGTTGGGTATCATCGTGTAAAGCTGCGTGATGTCTCGATTCGACATCCTGATGCAGCCATGGGAGTTGCGGCTGACTATGCGGTTCAGGATGGTCCATGGATTGTTGATCGGACCTATGGTGCCGTGAATGTAAATGCCCCGCTGTTCGAGCTCTAAGATATGCAGTTGGTAAGGACCAAAAGCATTATCGCCGAACCTGGTTTTGCTGTAAGGGACATCTTCATGCGGCAAGCGCTTTGATGAAACGTGGTCTTTCTCCCATCGAGACGCATGGAATGTGCCCGTTGGAGTAGGAGAGTCTGGCCCACCTACGACACAACTCCCTCTAAAAACTTGAATCAGGGTTTGATCGCCCTTCTTTCCAGCAGTCACGGTGACGGAACCTTCTGGATCTTGACCAAAGACCACGGTGATTGTGCAGAGGTCGAACTGTTGACCGTTATAAATGCATCCTGCCACTAGTCCTCCTTGCCTGATGGTTGCTTATAAGCAACTGACCGCCGAGCTAAGCGATAAGCTGCAAGAATGATTGCTACGATTATGAGGACGACAAAGAGAGCACCACCCATTAGTACGAAATTGATGCCGTCATCGTCTTCTCCTTGAAGGATCATCATGCCGTAGCGGCGTAATTTCTGGCTCGCGGCACAATATGGCTGATATCGACATCCTCATACTCGATCTTAGGCGCGCCGTCGACGAAGCTCGCTTTGGTGGTCTTGAGGAAGCGCTCGTCGTTGCGCTCGGGGAAGTCGGGTTTATAGTGCGCGCCGCGGCTCTCGTCGCGGGCGGCCGCGCCCTGGACGACGACGCGGGAGAGCTCCAGCATATTCGCCAGCTGGCGGGTGAAGGCGAAGCTGGTGTTGGCCCACTGGCTGCGGTCTGAGAGATTGATGTTCTTGTAGCGCGCCTGCAGCTCGACGATCTTGGCGTCGGCCTCGCCCAGGCCGCAGTTGTAGCGGATGATGGTGGCGTGGCGCGTCATGGTGTCGCCCAGTTCGCGCCAGAGCTTGAAGGGGTTCTCGCCGCCGCTGGCCGACATCAGCTTGTCGTTCAGGCCGCGCTGGCGGGTCAGCTCGGCCGCGTGGCCGCCGTCGCCTTCTTGCGGCGCGAGACCTTTGGCGTAGGCAAGGGCGTTCGGCCCCGCGACGAAGCCGCCGTAGATGCACGACAGCAAGGAATTCGCGCCCAGGCGGTTAGCCCCGTGGATGGAGTAGTCGGCCTCCCCGGCGGCAAAGACACCCGGGATATTGGTCATCTGGTTGAAGTCCACCCAGAGGCCGCCCATAGTGTAGTGCATGCCGGGGAAGATCTTCATGGGGACGTCGCGCGGATCGTCGCCGACGAACTTCTCGTAGATTTCGAGGATGCCTTCAAGCTTGCGGTTGAGCGTGGCCCGGTCGATGTGGGTGAGGTCGAGGTAGACCATCGGCTGGCCCTCAATGCCCATGCCCAGTTCGTAGACGACGCGGTGGATCGCGCGCGTGGCGATGTCGCGGGGGACAAGATTGCCGTACTTGGGGTACCACTCCTCGAGGAAGTAGAAGCGGTCTCCTTCCGGGATGCTACGCGCGGTGCGCTTCTCATCCTTCGAGCGCGGTACCCAGACGCGGCCGCCTTCGCCGCGCGCGGATTCGGACATCAGGCGGAGCTTGTCTTCGCCGGGGATGGCGGTGGGATGGACCTGGATGAACTCGCCGTTGGCGTAGTACGCGCCCTGCTGGTAGAGCGCCGCTTGAGCTGACCCGGTGCAAACCACTGAATTGGTTGACTTTCCAAAGATGGCTCCGATGCCGCCCGTGCACATGATGATGGCGTCGGCGGGGAAGGTGCGGGTTTCCATGGAGCGGAGGTCGAGGGCGGAGATGCCGCGGCACGCGCCCTTGCCGTCGAGCACGGCGGAGAGGAACTCCCAGCCCTCGTACTTGGTGACCTTGCCCTCGGACTCGTAGCGGCGGACCTGCTCGTCGAGCGCGTAGAGCAGCTGCTGGCCGGTGGTGGCTCCGGCGAAGGCTGTCCGGTGGTAGAGCGTGCCTCCGAAGCGGCGGAAGTCGAGCAGGCCCTCGGGCGTCCGGTTGAACGGGACGCCCATGCGGTCGAGCAGGTCGATGATGGCGGGACCCTGCGCGGTCATGTTCTTGACCGGGGTCTGGTTGGCGAGGAAGTCGCCGCCGTAGACGGTGTCGTCGAAGTGCTTGTGGACGTCGTCGCCCTCGCCCTTGAGGTTCTTGGCCGCGTTGATGCCGCCCTGGGCGCAGACGGAGTGCGAGCGCTTGACGGGGACGATGGAGAAGAGGTCGACGGTGCCGCCCGCCTCGGCGATCTTGATGACCGAGGCGAGACCGGCGAGGCCGCCGCCGACTACGATGATGCGTGGAGTTGCTGCTGCCAT
>CAXTUR010000268.1:0-802 GCA_964247455.1 uncultured Acidobacteriaceae bacterium
GGCTTTCACGTCCCCGACGACGGCGATGACGATGTTGGCGGGAACGTAATACTTCTTGTGAAAAGCCTCGGCCTCGGTGGCGGTGATTTGCGAGAGTTCGCTCTCCCAGCCGACGCCGGAGCGGCCGTAGGGGTGGGCGACGTAGGCGGCGGCGAGGAACTGCTCGACCATGCGGCCGGTCGGCGAGGAGTCGATGCGCATCCGGCGCTCCTCCTGCACGACATCGCGCTCCTTGTAGAACTCCCGGAGGACGGGGTGGGCGATGCGCTGGCTCTCCAGGTAGGCCCAGAGCTCCAGGCGGTTCGACGGCATCGCCCAGAAATATTGCGTGGAATCTTCGGAGGTGGAGGCGTTGATGCCGACGGCCCCGTTCTGCTCGGCGATCTCGGAGAACTGGTTGGGGATGACGTACTTCTGGGCCTCGGCCTGGGCGTCGTCAAAGTCCTTCCTGAGGGTGGCGAGCTTGGCGGGGTCCTGGCCGACGCGCTTGCGGAACTCGGCGTCGTAGGCGGCGTAGGCGGTCTCGACCTTGGCGAGAGCGAGCTTTTCGGCGGGGTAGTCGGTGGTGCCGATCTCGGTGGACCCTTTAAAGGCCATGTGCTCGAACATATGGGCTAGGCCGGATGCGCCCTGGGGGTCATCGGCGGACCCGGCGTCGACTTCGGTGAAGAAGGAGAAGACGGGTGCCTCGGGGCGCTCACAGATGAGGAGAGTCAGGCCATTGGGAAGGATCTTGACGGTGGTGCGATTTTCGAAGCTGGCGAGGTCCTGGGCCTTGAGCGTAGGGGCGATGCCGAGTGTG
>CAXTUR010000268.1:812-3557 GCA_964247455.1 uncultured Acidobacteriaceae bacterium
AGGTCCTGAGCGATTAAAGCGCCGCAGAGGGTAACGAGAGAGACGGCGAGAACAGAGTGCAGGAAGCGGCGCAGACAGACCTCCAATGGAACAGAGTTGCCGGGTTAGGTTGTCTTGCGAGGATGCTGGACGATGAGATTCGGGGTGGCGATGCCGCCGGTCAGGCCGGGAAGGGCGGGGATAATACTTTTCGAGTCGGTGAGGGCGGCGGTAGAGGAGGGGCGGGTGATGAGATGGACGAGGTTGTCGCCCGAGGTTCCGGCGAAGAAGGTGAGGTTGTCGGTGCTCCAGACGCCGGCGACTGGCGCGGTGGCGGTGCCGGTGAGCGGAATGTTGGTGAGGGTGCCGGGCGTGGCGGTTCCGGCAGTGCTGGGCGTATAAGCGGGCAGGACGCCGCCGGTGCCGGTATAGGTGACGATTACGGCGGTCGAGTCGGAGGTGGGCTGGACGCTGGTGATCGCCGTGGGCGCGATGGTGGGCAGCGGAATCGTGCTGGCGGCGGAACTGAACTGGAGGCCGCCGGTGGCGGGACAAGGGCCCGTGGGCAAGGTGACAAAGAGATCGCTGAGGGTTTTGTTAGCGGCGGTGGCTCCGAGGATGTGGTGGCCGTCGTTTGTGGCGGCGATACGGTCGGTCTTTGCGTTGTTGCTATCCGCGTTGGGATTGAAGATGTTCCCCACCGTGGTCTGGCCGTTGGTGGTGGTGGGGGTGCTTGCGGCACAGTAGCTGACCGCCGTCGTGTAGGTTGTTCCTGCGAAGTATGCGCCGACGCTAGGCACAGTTACAGCGACATCCAGCGGGAAGTTGGTACCTGTGAGCGGGGCAGTTGGGTTGGGAATCGGGGAGGTAAGCGGGCTGTTCGGCGTGATGTTGTTCCATCCGGTGAAGTTGGCGTAAACCAGAAGCTGATTGGCACCCGTGGCGGGATCGGCGGCGGTGATGTAGACGGTTTGAGAGTCGGGAGTCCACTGAGCGTGGGTGCCGACGCCGCCATACTGCGTGATGATGCTGCCGTTTGCAGTCGTGGCCACGAGATAGATCAGCTTGCGATTTGGGTCAGAGACGGCGATGGTGCTATTGTCCGGGGAGACGCCGAGGACCGTGCCGGGAACAGTCACGTCTTCGCGGGTGATGCTGTCGGCGGTGGCGTTGAAGACCATCAGCTCCGTGGTGGAGCCCATATAGATGGAGCTGCCGTCGTTCGAGATCACCATGGAGTTAGGCGCGTAGGGCAGCTGGACCGGGGTGCCAAGGGTGGTGGTGGTGAAGTCGACGGGCACGAGGTAGCGGGAGCCGGTGCTGGCGATGTACAGCAGGGTGCTGTTGGTGCCAGGGGTCGAAACGCCGATGGGATTTGAGGTTACGGGCTTGCCGTTGTTGAAGAGGCCAATCTGGTTGAACGGTGCAGGGTTGCAGCTGGGTGGCTGACAGATGGCGGTGATGGAGGCTCCGCCGGGGAAGCTGGGGGTGACGATGCCGTTTGAGGCGACGGGGATGGTGGTAGGCGTGGTGGAGACGTATTCGAGGTTGAGGCCGGTGAGGGTTTTGCCATTTGTGTCAACTACTGTGGCGACCAGGGGCTGCGAAAAGTTTTGGTTGACGGCGATGCTGGTGGAGTTGGTATTGGGGACATTGAGCGTGATGCTTGCCGGGGGGCAGGTGGAGAAGAAGCCGGCCGAGCTGCCGGCGTTGGCGATACTGGCGTTGATGACGGTGGAGCCGGGCTGCTGAGCGGTGGCTACGCCATTTTCGTCGATGGAGACGATAGCAGGGTTCTGCGCGGCAAAGACCAGGTGGCCGACCTGGCAGCTGATGTTGTTCGTGTTGGTTGTGGTGGCTCCGGTCACTGGATCAAGGCCGCTTGATTGCGCGAAGACACGGGCGACGAGCTGGCCGGTGGCGGTCTGCGAGATGCAGGAGTTGCCGGAGTAGGCGGGCGCGGTAATGATGTTGTTGGCGGCAAGCGGACAGCAGTTGGTGGTGGGGTCAGTGGAACAGTTACTGCTGGGTGTGCCGAGCACGATGCTGGTGACGACGGGATGGATGTAGACGGGGATGGGATTCGACGTGACTCCCTGTGCAGTGGCGGTGATGTAGGTGACGGAGTTGGCCGCGCTGGGCGTAGCGGGCGGTGTGCAGACGGTGAAGTCGGGGATGACGTTGAGCTTGCGGTTCCAGGAGCCGGCGCAGAGTGCCCCCGTGGCGGGGTTGATGTCGACGATCGAGATGTCGCGCGTGGCGTAGGTAAAGGAGCTGACGGAGACGCTGTTGCCCTGGCAGTCGGTGCCGGCGGGGGTGCTGACCTGGCCGATCTGGCCGTAGTTAAGCGAGACGCCGAAGGTGATGGGCTGCAGGACGAGGCGGTTGAGCTGGCCGACCACAACGCCCGCGCCGGTGCTGGCGTTGCAGTAGGTGACGGTCGTCTTCTTCGCGCAACCGGTGATGGAGATGCCGAGGGGAACTGAAAACAACATTAAGACGAGAAACGTAGCGAACCGACGCATTCAACCTCCCCGCGCGGCGCGGACTAACGGCCGCACGGTCTTACAGCTACCGCTGATGATCTTGAGTTCAAGTGTAGAAGGTGGGGGGAGGGGAAGCAAATGTGGCTTCCCCTTTTCAGAGTTATTTGGCGGGCATCTCGGTGGCGAACCAGTCGAGGGCGCGGGTGAGGACATCGGCGCGGTGGGCGGGATCGCGGAAGGCGTGGCCTTCGTTGGGGTAGATGACGAGCTGGGTCTTGAC
>CAXTUR010000269.1:0-3536 GCA_964247455.1 uncultured Acidobacteriaceae bacterium
CTTCCGCAGCTTATAACTCCCCACCTGCAGCATCACGCTGACCGCCTCCATAATAAAGACGCCCCCGATAAACGGCAGCAGCAACTCCTGCTTGATGATGACCGCCACCGTCCCGATCGCGCCCCCCAGCGCCAAGCTCCCCACATCGCCCATAAACACCTCCGCCGGGTGCGCGTTGTACCAAAGGAAGCCAATGCTAGCCCCCACCATCGACCCGCAGAAGATCGTCAGCTCGCTCACCATCGGCATCCGCTGCAACTCCAGATAGTCCGAAAACACCACGTGCCCGCTCACATAGGTGAGCACCGTCAGCGCGCCCGCCGCGATGATCGTGCACCCGATGGCCAGTCCATCAAGCCCGTCGGTTAAGTTGACGGCGTTCGAGGAGAACGTAACCACCAGCATCACAAATACGATGAAGGGGATGAACGCCAGCCAGTGCATATGCGGAATGTGCCCCATCCACTCCCACACCAGGTCCGGCCGCACCCGCTTGAGGAACGGCACCACCAGCCGCGTTGAATACTCCCCCTTAGCCTCCATCACCATCAACGCCACGCCGATCAGTCCGCTCGCCAGAAACTGCAGCCCCAGCTTCTGCCGCGCAGACAAGCCCTTGTTGTTCCGCCGCACCGTCTTCGTATAGTCGTCCGCGAACCCGATCGCTCCAAACGCCAGCGTCGCCAGCATAATCAGCCACACAAACGGGTTCGACAGGTCCGACCACAGTAGCGTTGGCACCAGGATCGAAATGCAGATCAGCACCCCGCCCATGGTTGGCGTGCCGCCTTTCTTCAGGTGCGACTGCGGCCCGTCCTCGCGGATGTACTGCCCGATCTGGAACTCGCGCAGCCGTTCGATGACAAACGGCCCGATCAGTAGCCCGATCAGCAGCGCCGTCAGGCTCGCAAACACCGTCCGAAATGTTAGATAGCGAAAGATCCGGAACATTCGGAAGTACGGAAACAGCTTCTGGTAGAGCAGCCAATAGAGCAAACGCGCGCCTCGTAACCCGGCTGGGTCACGGCTATCTTATCCCGCCGTCCAGATGAGAAGATCGGGCATGGACGCGCGCACCATCGTCGTTATCCCCTGCTACAACGAGGCCATGCGCCTCCGCGTGGACGCCTTCGCAGCCTTCTTCGAAGACCCGCAAAACGCCGCCATCGACCTCCTTTTTGTCAACGACGGAAGCCGCGACGCCACCCTCTCCGTCCTTCAATCGCTGCAGGCCCGCTTTCCCACGCGCACGGCCATCCTCAACCAACCGGTCAACCGCGGCAAGGCAGAAGCCGTCCGCGTCGGCATGCTCCACGCTCTTGCCCAACCCGGCTGTACCGTCACTGGCTTCTGGGACGCCGACCTCGCCACGCCTCTTGCGCAGATCCACGACCTCGCCGCTGTCCTCGACCTCTATCCGCACTTAACGATGGTCTTCGGCGCGCGCGTTCGTCTGCTTGGCCGCGACATCCACCGCCAGCCGCTCCGCCACTATCTCGGCCGCACCTTTGCCACCGCCGCGTCCAACCTGCTGCGCCTGCCCATCTACGACACGCAGTGTGGCGCAAAGCTCTTCCGCGCGACGCCCGAACTCAGCACCGTCCTCGCCGAACCATTCCTATCGCGATGGATCTTTGATGTCGAGATCCTGGCACGCTTCATGGCACTCCACCGCACCGATCCGGCCGAGATGTGTACGCAAATTTACGAGTACCCGCTTCCCTCATGGTACGACGTGGCCGGCTCCAAGGTCCAACCCGTCGACTTCTTCCGTGCCTTCGGCGAACTCCTTCGCATCCAGCAGCGCTATCTCAGGCGTTCGTAGCTACAGCCCGTTTTCCAGCGCAAAGCACAACGCATCCGCCGCCAGCACCAGCTCCCACGCCATATGCTGATCGCCCGCCGCCTCTAGCGCTCGCCGCACCAACTCCTCCGCCGCCGGAAACACGTCGGTCTCTTTGCCGCGCTTTCCGCCTTCCACTTGCTTCAGGCGTCCGCTCGTCTCGGCCGCAAAGCTCTCGAGCCAAGGCCCGCGCGGCGGCTCCACTTTTTCGCGATGCTTGTGCCGCGCGTCATACAGCCCCGCCATAGCCAGATGCTCGGCCGCCCGCAGCAGGCCGATTGCCTTGAGCACCGTCGCATCGCCACCCTCGCCTTCCAGCGCCTTCTCGTATAACTTCGATCCACGCTGCAGCAGATCGCGCAAGTCCTCGCCGCTGCCCTTCTCCATCAACGAGATCACCACCGCCGCCCGCTGCATATGGTGGAAGGCCGTTCGCAAACCGTCCTGCGGGGTGTCTTTCTTCTTGCCTGCAAGCTTCTCGCCTGTATGCTTTGCCGCTTTCTTCGCGTGTTTCTTGGCCGCCTTCTTCGCTGTCTTTACCAACGCGCCCGTACTCTTCGCCGCAACCGCGTTCGATCCATTCCGTGTCAACTCGCTCGCCATATCTTGTATGATGCCTAAGCACAAGATCGGGTGCTTCAATGTCCCGATTCTAAGACGTGGGTGTGCGTCAACTAAGTTCTTCCAAAGCTCGTTCTAATCGCACTCCGCGCGAACCCTTGAGCAACACGACGTCTCCGGCGCGCAGATGCTGCTTCATCCAAACTCCTGCCTCCTCCGGCGTCTCTACAAACAGCGCTTCCCGTACGATCGAGGCTGACGCTTCCACGAGATCCCACGCAAAGCCGCGTACCCCGATGACCACATCCATGTCCGCCATCGCCCGTCCGCACTCCGCATGAAGTTCAGCGGCATCCGCGCCTAGTTCCAGCATCTCCCCCGCCACCACAATCCGCCGCGCGGCCTCCGTCTTCCGCAACGCATCCACCATCGATAGCAACGCCGCCGGATTCGAGTTATACGTGTCGTTCACGATCTGCGCCCCGCGCCACTCCACCATGTTTCCGCGCTTCTCCGTTGGACGCATCTTCTCCAAAGCGCCCACGGCCTCCATCAACGAGACCCCGCTCCGCTGCCCCACAGCGATCGCCGCAAGAGCGTTCAGCACGTTATGCCGCCCGGGTAGCCGCAAGATGACCGTCCGTCGCACAGGAATCCGAGCAAAGAGCCCCGGGACCGCCACATCGAAGTCCGTCCCATACAGCCCACGCTCCTTGATATTCGTCGCGCGCACGGACGCGGACTCCGCCGTCCCGTAGAGTACCGCCCTCTCCCCCATCTCGCGCCCAAAATCCCGCACCCATACATCGTCCGCGTTCAAGAAAGCCACACCGTCGGCGGGCAGCGCTTCAACCAGTTCCCGCTTCGCCGCCGCGATTCCCGCAACGCCATCCGCAAAGTGCTCCAGATGCACCGCCGCCACGTTGCTCACCACTGCCCAGTCCGGCTCCGCGATCTTCGCCAATGCCGCAATCTCCCCGGCGTGGTTCATCCCCATCTCGATGACAGCGACCTCATGCTCGGGCTCCAACCGCAACAGCTGCAATGGCACCCCGAAACCGTTGTTGAGATTCCCCGCTGATTTCAGCACGCGGAACTTCGCCCCAAGCACCGCCGCGACCATCTCTCTGGT
>CAXTUR010000270.1:0-3523 GCA_964247455.1 uncultured Acidobacteriaceae bacterium
AGGTGAGCGGCGCGACCAAGCCCGTGCAGGGCGTCTTCGCGCACAAGGTGCGGGCACAGCGGGCTATAGCAGTAGGAGACACCGTGGATACCATTGTGGACGGGGAGAACCGCCGCGCCACCGAGCGCAACCATACCGGGACGCATCTGCTCCACGCCGCCCTGCGCGAGGTGCTGGGTAAGCATGTGAAGCAAGCTGGATCGCTCGTCGATGCCACGCGCCTGCGTTTCGACTTCTCGCACTTTACCGGCGTCGCCGAGGAGGAGCTGCGCGAGATCGAAGGCATCGTGAACGCGCAGGTGCTCGGCAACGCTACCGTGCAGACAATGGTCGACGTGCCCATCGACGTGGCCGTCAACGACTACGGCGCAATGGCGCTGTTCGGCGAGAAGTATGGCGACCGGGTGCGCGTCGTCAAGATCGGCGACTTCTCCACCGAACTCTGCGGCGGCACGCACACCCGCGCGACGGGCGAGATCGGCCTGCTGAAGCTGGTGGGCGAGAGCAGCGTCTCGAGCGGTGTGCGCCGCGTGGAAGCGGTGAGCGGCATGGGCGCGCTCACCGAGTTCCGCAAGAACTTCGATGTGGCGCGGGTCGCAGAACAAATCCCAGGTGCCTACGATGGCGACGCCACCCCCGCCGAGGCATTACGGCAAAAATCTACTGCTCTCATAGATGAGAATAGACGGCTGCAACGGCAGAACGATACGATGCGGATGAAGGCGGCGGCGGCATCGGTTACTGACTCAGCCGGGAGCGCGGTTGAGGTCAAAGGCGTGAAGGTTCTGGCGCAGCGCGTGGACGACTTGGACAAAGGCCAGATGCGCGAGCTGATCGATGGGCTGCGGCAGAAGCTTGGGTCGGGCGTAGTCGTGCTGGGGGCCGCTTCAGCGGGAAAAGTATCGCTGATCGTCGGAGTCACGAAAGACCTGACGGGCAAGGTGCAAGCGGGCAAGCTCGTCGGGCTGCTAGCTGCCAAGGTCGGCGGTAAAGGTGGCGGGCGGCCCGATCTCGCTGAAGCTGGCGGTAGCGATCCCGGCGCACTCGACGGTACCCTTTCGCAAGCCGCTGAGATCGTTGGCAGCTTGCTGGGCTAGAATCGCTGCAACACAATCGTACAAAGAGGGCTGACCTTGGATGTTCACGCACCGCACGAGCCGATCCATAGCTTGAAGGACTTCTTCCTTCACCTGTTTACCATTACCGTCGGTCTGCTGATTGCGGTCGGCATCGAGGGGTGCGTCGAGTTGCACCATGAACACACGCTGGTGAAGGAGGCGCGGGCGACCTTACGCGAAGAGATCGATCACAACGCGAGTTCGCTGGAGAGCGCCTCGAAAGCCATTACCGAAGAGCGGAAAAACATCCAGAACGACATGGATTCGTTGACGAAGATCCAGGAATCGCCTCATGACAAGAACCTTCAAAACGTCAATCTAAACGCAACCTTCAACGTGCAAAGCCTCCACGAGGCCGCTTGGAAGACGGCGCAAACCACCGGCGCGCTCGCTTATATGCCTTACGAGGAGTCGCAGAAGTACACGGATCTGTACCAGATGCAGGACGCTTTCCTCAGCAACCAGGAGAAGCTTTTAGAGGACGAAGCACAGCTCCTCGGCACAATGGCGAAGCTGAACTTCGGCCACGGTTCTACGACTGCCGAGCAAGCAAGCGCGACTATGGAGCGGCTTGGCACATGGCAGGCGCATCTTTCCTACCTCAGTCTCATGGCAAAGGTCAGCCTGATGACCGATCGGGCCTTTCTGGAGGGTAAGGAAGCACCGAAGGAGATGCATGAGGACATGAGCGGCAAGTAGTTTCCCAAGCTAAGTTGATTGGAGAGAGTACCGACTGCAATTTGAGCGCTTGGGACGGAGGAGCAGCCTTTAGACTCAGCCATGAGGGTGTGCGAACGTGTGGGTTTCGGGTCGAGGCCGCATTGCGCTTGGCGTCGCGGGGACGATGCTTCTGCTAAGTCTCGCGGCTGTGGCGGAGAGCAAGAAGCCGGGAGCGGGAACCACTTGGGTGGAAGCCGAGCGTCTGCGCGCAAAGTTGGAGGCCATGCCATCCGCCACGCGCACCAAGGCCGACTACGATCCGGTCCTCGAAGCCTTTCGGCTGATCTACCACCGCAACCCCGGCGATCTCCATGCGCCCGCCAGCATCTACGCGGTGGCGGAGCTGCTGACAGAGGAAGGCCGTAGCCTCCACGAGGCTTCATGGTTTCACGCCGCCATCAGTCAATATGAGTTTCTGCGGACGCAGTATCCGGCCAGCTCGCTGCGTACGGCGGCGCTGCTTGCGGAGGGGCAGATCGCCGAAGACGATCTCCATGAGGAAAAAGCCGCGAAAGAGCGATACCGTGAGCTGTTGAAGGAGGCTCCGAAGAGCGCACACGCGGAGGAGGCGCGAGCCGCATTGGGAGAGATGACCCGGCCTGAGGAGAAGCATACGCAGGAGAAGGCGGCGGCCCAACCAACTGCGCCCGTGGTGAGCGGGGGCGTGATGCCCGAGGCCGAAGCCGCGCCAACCCCGGTGACCACGCACGGAGAGCTGCCGGTCCGGCACGGCGGCCTTGCGCTGGTGACCGGCATACGCCACTGGTCGACGCCGAGCTATACACGCGTCGTGATCGATCTCGGCGACAACGTGACCTACGAGGCGGCGCGGGTGCCCAAGCCCGATCGCATCTACTTCGACCTGCACGGGACGCGGCTGGCGGCGGAGCTGGCGGGCAAGAGCTTCGCCGTCACCGACGACGGCTTTCTCAAGCGCATCCGCGCCGCGCAGTTCCGCAACCAGATGACGCGGGTGGTGCTCGATGTCAGCGACGTTACGGAGTACTCGGCGTTTCTGCTGCCCAATCCATACCGGCTGATCGTCGACATCCACGGCAAGACGGAGGCGGGCGGCAAGCGCGTCCCCTTGAGCGCGCTTCCCGCCGAGGCCACCATCATGCGGCCGGGCACCTCCGCGCCGGTGCCGGAGACGACGGCCGTCAAGCAGAAGAATACGCAGGAAGTAGCGTCACTTAGCGCACAGACCGACCGCGTGGAGGCGACCGCGCAGCCCACCTCGCAGCCGATCGCGGCGGTGGTCGAGAAGCGGGCTTCTGACCCGAAGCCAAAGCCCAAGACGAAACCGGCGGACGGGATAGCCGTGGGCGATGCCGTCCCAGCCCGGGCGGCGGTGCCGACAGCCGACGGCGAGACCTCCCTCGTCCGCGCGCTCGGCCTGAAGATCGGGCGGATCGTCATCGATCCCGGCCACGGCGGGCACGACTCCGGCACGCTCGGCGCGGACGGCATCGAGGAGAAGGACGTGGTGCTCGACGTGGCCCTGCGGCTGGGCAAGCTGCTGCGCGACCGGCTCGGCGCGGAGATCGTCTACACGCGCTCGGACGACACCTTTGTGCCGCTCGAAGACCGGACGGCCATCGCCAACAAGGCGCAGGCCGACCTGTTTCTCTCCATCCACGCCAACTCGTCGCCCGACGAGAGCGCGCGCGGCGTCGAGACCTACT
>CAXTUR010000271.1:0-3509 GCA_964247455.1 uncultured Acidobacteriaceae bacterium
CTCCAGACGAGCGGGATGATGAGAAGCAGGAGCAGCGCGCGCCCGTAGCCGGCCTTGCCGATGATGTCCTCGAGGCCGTAGGGGCCGCCCGAGACCATGAAGTAGGTCGCGCCGATGAGGGGCAGGAGGCGCAGCTTCTTCGTGGAGGTGGGCAGTGGGGGCTCCGTTTTGGTGAGGTGGACTGTCTGTAACGATAAATCTACGCGAGACTGCGAGACAGCTGTGGGCGACAACGGCGTGTCCGGGCTATAATCGGGCAGCACCCTGGCGGCTTGCCGCTGATAGCGGCTGGGGAAATGGATGGAGGGTTGGCCGAGTGGCTGAAGGCGGCGGTTTGCTAAACCGTTATAGGACCAAAAGTTCTATCGGGGGTTCGAATCCCCCATCCTCCGCCAGTAAGTTCCGGTAACTAGCGTAGTTCATACAAATCGAAAAGCACACCATCGTGCACGTTAGGCAGGACGCCTCGATAGCGATACTGCGACCAGGCGGTGGCGAAGGCGTGGCTTTGCTGAAACCATCGCAGCGTGTCGAACGGACGGCTGAAGCCGTAGCAGTCGGCGGGTGTCGCACATCGGGGAACAAGGATGAACTGAGGCCGCCATCGGGTCATGTCTTCGTCGGTGGCTTCGCGCTGCTGTTTTTCGAGCGCGGCCAGCGTGGCGTCGGAAAGCACCTTGGCCGGTACCGGGCCACCCTCGCGCATGGCCTCGTTCTGTTGGATGGCGGGCAGCATCCACAAATGGGCAAAGCGGCTTCCCCAGACGAGGTGGTCGAGCAACACGTCGGGATACTGGGCGCTGAGGTCGGTGGAGAGCGTCCAAACGGCCGTGCCGGGAGCAAGAGAGCGAAAGAAGCCTTGCACGGTGGCTGGAGGGGGCGTGTCGCTCTGTTCGCGGAGGCGGGCAGCATTAAGCTGAAATGCGCCGAGGCATAGGGTAATAATGATACCGGTGGCGATCTGAAGCCGAGTGAGCGATTGGACGAGCGAAAGTAAGGCCATCCAACGGCTGGCCAGTTCGATAATCATCCAAAAGAGCGCGAGCTTGAAGAAGGCATCTTCTGGAATCCGTTGATAGAAGAAGCCAGTGTGCTGTACGCCGTAGGCAAGCCACGATCCAGTGGCAGCTAAAAGGAAGAAGCCAGATGCCGGGGAGAAGAGAGCGCGTCGTCTTCCCAGAAAGAAGATAACCGTCAATAGGGCAAGCATGAAGGGATAGCGGTGTTGCTGTTTAATGACAGAAAAGAAGGTGTACTTGCCGAAGGCCCAATAGGTGTTCACCAGCAGTGGCATCATGTCGGGAACGTAGCGAGGAGCAAAGAGGAAGACACCAGCCAAATAGAACAAGATGGCAGCTATCGCACCGAGCACGGCGATCCATTCGGGGGCGCGATGGACGCGGCGAAGCGGGGTGGACGCGAGTACACCGGCAAACACCATAACGAGAAGGATCACTTGCTGCGGTTTGAAGCAGATACCTACCCCGGCGCAGAAGCCGATCGCGGCGAGTTCGCGTACGTGCAAAGAAAGAGTGACACGGGTGGCGATGGCGGTGAGGCAGGGGAGAACAAAGATCACCAACAGCTGTTCACGCTGCCCCAAATCGAAGGGAATCAAATTGCAGGCCGCAGTGAGCAGAGCTACCAAAAAGAGCAGATATCGAAGTCCAGGCGTGCGGAGCCGTGCGGAGGCGAGCAAACGGGCACACCAGGCGGTACTAGCCAATGCCAGCGCAAGGGTGAACAAATGTAGCGCAACAGCGGGCGTAATTGGAAGGATGCGGGCAAGAGTCGCGGGTAAAAGGGAGAACCAAAGAATGAGGGGAGGATTGGTCTCTGTGAGCTGTGAACCATAGAGTGGAACGCCTTCCAGCATTTGGTTCGCGGCATACAGATACCACGCCTGATCGTGGCCAATCGTGCGCGATAGATACAATGTAACAAGGGTGGAAAGCGTAGCGGCCGCCAGCAACACGGCGGCATAGTTGCGGAGGATAGGTGGTGTAAATGTGGAAGCATTGCCGGAAGGCGGCGTATTAAACAACGCTTGCCTCGGCAAGATGGCGCGCCATAACAGCCTCGTGGAGCAATTCGCGGGCCAGCACATAAGGTTTGAAGTCGACGGCAGGTAACACGAGACGCTGGACACGGTTGTTGAGCAGCATCAGGATGGAAGTAAGGGTTGTGAATAAGACCTGAAGGAAGATGATGATCATACCGAAGCTCACTGTGGTGGCCCATCCGGGAGTAGCGTGCTCAGGGAAGAGGAGACGAAGAATCAGCGTTGTGCCAATGGCAATGGCGGTGAGCACCACTAGCCCCAAAGTGGCAAGCAGCAACCGCACAAAGATAGTGTCGGCGTAGACCGAAATGGCACTCAGGCCGTGGACGATCAGTGAAGTGAAGTTCATCTGCGATTTGCCCGCGTAGCGTTGTCCACGGTCGACAAAGACCTTCTGTATAGGCAGGCGTGAGCGAAGGATGGCGGCTGGCAGGTTGTTCCAGAGGTCCGGCACCATGACGAGGCGACGGGCATATCCGGCGGAGAGGAGCGAGAAATTACCAAAGCCTATCTGCTTGCCAGTCACGATTTTGAAGATGGTTTTGTAAAGAACATAGGAGAACTTGAAGGTAAGGTTCTCCGAACGCTTGCGGCGGGCGGCAACGATGCAAAATTCGGTCTGCTCGGCGGCCTGGGCAAGCAACGCCGTGATTGATTTAGGTGGATCTTCACCGTCAGAATCCATGACGACGATCGCATCGAAGTCGGCGTCTTCGGAGGCGACGCACAGACCTATGGCGATGGCGCGCTGATGGCCGACGTTGACGGAAAGGCGGATCAACTCAACACGCTTAATGAAATGCAGACTCACGGCTACTTCAGCAAGCGCGGCGGTACTTTGCGTAGAGCCGTCGTCGACCGCAGAAACGGAGAGGGTGCAGGGTAGATCGCGAGCGACCTGGTCAAGCGAACGCAAAAGTATCCCGAAGGATTCCCAGTCGTTGAAGACGGGGACGATGAGTCGAAGACGCCGTTCGCTGTAGTGAATGTCCGCCATCGCCACTAACGTCAGTATAGCCGAAGGCTACGAAGGGCTTGGTTTAAGATCGTGCTATATGGCAAACGAAGCGAAGTCAGGAGTGAAGGCGCTGTTTTGTCCGACCTGCCGCAAAGTGGTGTTGGCGGGCGGGGAGGACTTTCCGTTCTGCTCGGACCGGTGCCGGGTGCTCGATCTGGGTAAGTGGGCGAGTGGGGACTACAAGGTCTCGTCGCCGATCCAGGACCCTGACTTGCTGGAGGAGCTGGCCCGGTCTGGTTCCCATAAGCGGCGCAATTCGGACGAGGAGTAGAGCGCGCACGGACCGCCGGCGACGGGTGCCGCTACACTGGTTCTCATGTGCGGAATTGTGGGTGTGATTGGCGCGAAGGACCCGGTCTCCATCATTGTGGAAGGGCTGCGGCGGCTGGAGTATCGGGGCTACGACAGCGCCGGGATCGCCACGCTCAG
>CAXTUR010000272.1:0-3478 GCA_964247455.1 uncultured Acidobacteriaceae bacterium
TGTTGCGCTTAATGAGGAACGCGGCGATGCCGATCGAGAAGAGGATGGCGGCGAGGATGAGGTAGGCGGCGATGGGGACCATTAGCGCTTGGACCTCCGAGTGAAACCAAGTGCTACGAGTACAGCGAAGATGACGGCTACCCAGGATGCAAAACCCATGATTTATTGCTCCTTCCGGGCGAGCACGACGGCTCCGAGGATGGCGACGAGGATGAGGATGGAGGTGACCTCGAAGGGGAGCAGGAGGCGGGTGAAGAGGACGTGCGAGATCTCGGTGATGTTTGAGACGGTGCCGCCGAGATACCCGCCGAGATTGGTGTTGCCGAGGGCGCGGCGTTCGGAGAGGAATACGAAGGAGAGCAGGCAGAAGATGGCGGCGGCTCCTGGGAAGCCGGCGATGTAAGCGGCGCGGCTGCCCGTGGTGCGTTCTTCCTCGCCTGCGTTGAGCAGCATGATGACGAAGACGAAGAGGACCATGATGGCTCCGGAGTAGACGATGACCTGGGCGGCGGCGAGGAACTCGGCCCCGAGCGACCAATAGAGGACGGCGAGCGACATCATGACGACGACCAGCGAAAGGGCGGAGTTGATGGGGTGGCGCTGGAGGAGCAGGTTCAGCGCCGCCGCGACCGCCAGGCCGCCGAAGATGATGAAGAGTGCGAGTTCCATGAAGTGGCCGGTCTCTCCGCCTGATGCCGTAATGATGTGTCTGGTTACTCTACGCGATTGTAATCGAAGGCGTTGCGGTTGGCTCAGGCATACTTGCGCTGCGGCCATAAACGTATACTTTTAAGGAAGGCACGGAGGAGCGCACATGGACTGGTCTCGTTGCGAACTCGTTGAAGTCGTAGCGGACAAGGTGAATGGAGCGCCCGTTTTCAAGGGGACTCGCCTGCCCGCCAGTACCGTGGTTGAAAACGTGGATGCTTATATGGACGAGGGGCTTTCGCTCGAACAGGCGATCAAGGCCACGTTGGAGAGCTTCCCGACCGTGCCTGATGGATCCGAGGGGGTTCGTGGCGTTCTATCGTACCGCGATGCGCATGAGCACCAGCTGGCTTCATGAAGGTGCTTTTGGATGAGGGGGTGCCCCGACAGGTGGTACACAGTCTTCATGGACATGATGTGACGACGGTGCCGGACGCGGGATGGGCGACGGCAAAGAACGGGATTCTGCTTGGATTGATCGAGGGCTCTGGGTTTCGCGTCTTTGTGACCTGCGACAAGAACATTGGAGTATCAACAGAGTCAGCTCACCCAGAGGTCCTTTGCGGTTCTCGTCCTGAGCACGAATCATTGGCCTTCGATGGAGCCTTACGTCGACAGAGTCGTCGATGCGGTTGAGCAATGCAAGCCGGGGAACATCTTCGAGATCGAATGCGGCCGCTTTGTCCCGCGCAAGTTTCGTTAGCGCACACTAGCCGCGGAGGGCCATGACGAGGGACGTGACGACGATGTTGGCCATGGCGATGGGAAGGAGGAACTTCCAGCCGAAGCCCATAAGCTGGTCGTAGCGGAAGCGGGGGAGCGTGGCGCGTATCCAGATATAGAGCAGAAGGAACGCGAAGATCTTCGCGACGAACCAGAGAACGGAGAAGACGCCGTGGAGGATGGGCGTGTTCAGGAAGCCGTCGAAGAGATGGCCGAAGGGGCTGGACGCGCCGCCCAGGAAGAGTAGTGTCGCGACGCAGCCGACGGTTATCATGTTGGCGTACTCGGACATGAAGAACATGGCGAACTTCATGGAGGAGTACTCGGTGTGGTAGCCGGCGACGAGCTCGGACTCGGCCTCGGGGAGGTCGAAGGGAGAGCGGTTGGTCTCGGCGTAGGCGGCCATGAGGTAGATGAAGAAGCCGATGAACTGGAAGCCGCCGAAGAGGTTCCAGGAGGCCATGCCGTGGGCCGCTTGGCTGTTGACGATGTCGCGGAGAGAGAGGGACCCGGCGCGGAGGACGACGCCGACGAGCGAAAGGCCGAGGGCAAGCTCGTAGGAGATGAGCTGCGAGGTGGCGCGGAGGGAGCCGAGGAGGGAGAACTTGTTGTTCGAGGCCCAGCCGGAGAGCGCGATGCCGTAGACGCCGATGGAGGTGGCGCCGAGGATGACGAGCAGGCCGATGTTGAGGTCAGCGATCTGGAAGACGTTGACGCCTTGCACCAGCGTGGTCGCGCCGAAGGGAACGACGGCGATCGAGATCAGCGAGCAGGTGAGGGCGATGATGGGCGCGACCAGAAAGAGCGGGCGCGCGATGGCGAGGGGCATCAGGTCTTCTTTGAGGAAGAGCTTTGCGCCGTCGACCAGCGGCTGGAGGATACCGCCGGGGCCGACGCGGGAGGGTCCCCAGCGGTTCTGCATCCGGCCGAGGACCTTGCGCTCAAGCAGCACGGTGTAGGCGACGGCGGTCAGCGTGATGAGGAGGACGACGGCGATCTTCAGGACGGTGAGGAGGAGGAAGGTGAGGAAGGGGCTCATTCGTTGTCCAGTCTACTCGCTGTAGCACTTTTCTGTTTCATTAGGAGGAACATACATAATTCCCGGACATACTACGGCAATCGCCTACCTTATTGATGTTGCTGCTTGCCCAAGACTATCTGGTCGTACAAATCCCGTCTTAACGCTGGCGGTGGGTTTGTAACATCGCGCAGTCTTGTCGCGTAGGCGGCTTCGTATGTATAAGGTGCGAAGCTAGTGTCGTACATTCCACACGACGTAAATGAATCCACACCTTGTGCTTTCTGTGAGCGCCTACGAATTGCGTCAAAGTTGAGTCTTACAGTCTGTAAGTCGACCTGCGTCACCTTTGCCAGTTGCTCTATGGTTTTTTCATCTGCAGGCTCATCCTTATCTGAACTGAGGGTGAATCCAAGTCTCCTGGGACCGAAAAGCTCGTGATTGTCCTTCATGCGCTTAAGTATGTCGGCATAACCGTATAGCGCCTTAGGATGCAATTCGTATTGGTGGAACTCTTCCGCGGTAGCCCCCACATGATCGCTCATAAACTGAGCACACCTCCGGTTGTACTCGTCGGTGTAGACCTCTCTAGCAATCTCTAATCTCCTATCCTTATCCATTCGTTCTACGACCATTATTATATAGACAAGAACAAGCGCACCTGTTACGGCAAAAAGAGGCCGTCGATGAGTCTTTAAGAAGAGTAGGAAGCGGCTTCCGTATCGATAAGTGAGCAACGCTACAAAAACCATGAACGCAACCAAAAACAAAGCTGAAACTGGACTTGAATCCAGCACGTTATCATAAAAATAGTCGGCCGTTTTTACTGCAAAGTGCGCAAGCACATAACCAGCCGCAATCGCGAGTGCCAGACCTACAAACGGCTGCTTCTTTAGGAACTCGATCATCGTAGCACTCTCCGCGAATTGAAAGTGATTGGGGTTTAGTCGGCGGCCTGCTGGTCGAGCACCGGCAGCTTGCGGCTCTCGAACTCCTGTAGATCGTCCAACATGGCGGAGTAGCGACCAA
>CAXTUR010000273.1:0-3464 GCA_964247455.1 uncultured Acidobacteriaceae bacterium
CCCCGAACGCCGGCCTCGGCCAAAGCGTCTACACCGCCAACCGCACCGCTGGCTCCGGCTACGTCGAGCAGTGGAACCTCGCACTCCAGCGCCAGCTCACCAACGATCTATCCGTTGACATCGCCTACGTCGGCTCCCACATCGTCCACGTCGGTATTCCCGACTCCAACCTCAACCAACTCACCGCCGCGCAACTCGCCCAGGGCCTCACCAACCCGACGTCCCTCACCGGAGCCGTAACCAACCCTTACTACGGCCAGATCCCCGTCTCCAGCACCATCGGCGGCAAGACCGTCTCCGCCGCCCAGCTCCTCAAGCCCTACCCGCGCTTCCAGAACGTCGCCACCTACCGCAACAACTCCGGCACCGCCAACTTCAACGCCATTGAGGCCAAAGTTGAGCAGCGCCTCTCCCACGGCCTCTATCTGCTCGCTGCCTACACCCACTCCAAGCTCATCGACGACGCCTCGTCCGTCTTCTCCTCCACCGTCCTCTCCTCCCCAAATAGCAGCAGCCTCATCGCCGCCGACACCTTCCGCCCCTTCCTCGAGCGCGACTCCTCAAACGGCGATATGCCCAACGTCACCTCCCTCGCCGCCACCTACGACCTCCCAACCCCATTCCGACACGCGGGTGGCTCCCATAGTTTGGGTGCCCCATCCTCCCATTCGGGTGCCCCATCCTTTCGCGCTTCTGCGAAAGGGTGGGATTCTCTTCCCTCCCTCGTCAACACTCTCCTCGGCGGCTGGGCCGTCAACACCATCGCCTCCCTCCAGTCCGGGATGCCCATCACTGTCACCCAGGCGACCAACAACAACTCCTTCGCCGGCTACTCCCTCCAGCGCCCCAACCTCATCGCCAGCCCGTCGCTCGATAAGAGCGCCCGCTCCACCGCCGACTTCTTCAACACCGCCGCCTTCGCCACCGCCCCGCAGTTCACCCTCGGCAACGCCTCCCGCAATCCCGTCCGCGGCCCCGCCTTCCGTGACCTCGATGTCGCCCTCGTCAAGCACACCCGCTTCACCGAGCGCACCGACGCCGAGTTCCGCGCCGAGGTCTTCAACGTCACCAACACCCCCGCCTTCGCCCAGCCCAACGGCTCCTTCGGCTCCGCCGCCTTCGGCAGCATCACGAGCACCTCCGCCGAGCAGCGCGTCTCCCAGTTCGCCCTCCGCCTGAGTCGCTGACCACACCCCCCTCTGATCCCGACCAAAGCCCCCTCTCTGTCATCCTGAGCGAAGCCGGTCACAGCCTCACCGTGACCGGCGCAGTCTAAGGATCTGCGGTTGTCCTCGTCTTTCTTGTTGTCATTCCCGAAGGGCATCCGCGTTGGCAACCACTCCAGCATAAGATCGGGTCTATGGACTGGCTCGACCGGATCGCGCACGCCTTCATCATGACCTTCGGCATCACGCAGCCCTCACCCGCAAACAAGCGCGCCGCCAATCTCTTCATCGGCGGCCTCCTCCTGCTGATCGTCATGGGCTTGCTGACGATGATCGTCTTCGGCGTCACACAATTAACAAACTAGCCCTTCTCGACCAAATATCGCTCATCCGCAAGACCGTTAACTACCTAGTCATCACCCGGTAAGTTGTTCGTTTTGTGAGGTCAAGTGCGAAAAGATCCTTTTTGTCTGTCATTTCTGCGACGAAGCGGAGCAATCCTGCTGTTGCCTTCACTTTTCTGGTTGTCATTCCCGAAGAATCTACGTTTTCGGTCTGCCAGCGCAATGACGCAACCTTCCTGGAAGGTCAGGGCTTTAGCCTGGCAAAGGCTAGTAACGACTTATTCATCACCCACTAAGTCATTTGTCTTGTTAGATCGGACGCGAAAAAGGAAAGAACTTAGCATCCAACCGCCCGGCACTTCGCCATAATCGCCGTATGCAGTCGCGTCCGCAGTTCCGGCGAGAACTCGTAAACCTCAGTGTTGCGATAGATCTCGATCGTATGCCGTGTCGTATCGAGCACTACCTCGCAGTGGTGGCACTCCGCGACGTGCGCCTTCACCTCCGCCAACAATACCGGATCGATCTGCCCGTCGAAGTAGTCCGTTAGCTGGCTCAGAAAATCGGTGCAGGTCATGGCCCTAAGCTTCTTTCTTCTGCCGAAAGTGCCGGCTGAGACGCTCCCGCAACTGCAACCGGGCGCGTAATAACCGCGATTTGACCGCCGGTACGCTCAATCCAAGCGCCTCCGCCGTCTCTTCGGTCGACAGGTTTTCGATGTCGCGCAGGGTGAAAACGGTTCGGAATCCTGGCGGCAACCCTTGAATCGTCCGTCGCAGTATATCCGCCAGCTCCCCTTGGTTGTAAAGCTGTTCCGGATTGGGCCGCCATTCCGCAAAGTCACGGGGAATCGAGCCCTCCTCCGTCTGCACATCCTCGTTCATCGAGACCGTCTTGCTCGTCTTCCGTTTCCGCAGACGCATCAGGCTCTCGTTCACGGCGATCCGCACCAGCCAGGTCGAAAACTTCGAGTTGCCTTGAAACTGGTCGAGCTTCTGGTACGCCTTCAGAAAGGCATCCTGCGTGATGTCCTCGGCGTCTTCCCGGTTCTGCGTGATGTGCTGCGCCACCCGGAAGATCTGCCGGTCGTACTGGCTTACCAGCTTCTCGAACGCCGCGGTGTCGCCTTCACGGGCGCGCGCCACCAGCGCAACGTCGGGGTGGATCTCTTCCGTAACTGGGGGCGCGATGGCGGGCATAGAGTGCGGAGCAGCTGCCGTTGTGACATAACCGCTCGTCTCAGTGTACCCGTGGCTTCGACGGCGGGCAACGGGCCCTCTTCGGTATCGGATGTGGTACGAAGCGGCTGCCGGGACGAAAACGGCGCTCTGGATGACTTAGAGTCGTATTGTGGGCGCTTTCGGAGATACGGGCGGCAAAACAGCATGGGCGTGCGCGGCGATGCTGTACGTCGGCCTCTCCGCCACAGCGTACGGCACGGCCAAGAAGAGCCCAAAGAAGCCCCCGCTTCACACAGCTGCCGTAACGAAGATCGCAAAGCACACTACCGCGCCAAGCAAAGCTTCCACTAAGAAGAGCCGAGCTGCCGGAGCCACCGCGATGAAGGGCAAGTCAGCCGCCCTCGCGCCAACGCCCCAAAGTCTCCGCCTTACTAGCGCCTTCCAGGCATCGGCGCAGCTCCGGCCCATGGCCCAGCAGCTCGCCTCCACTCGCTCCGCCGCCGCCTATGCCGGGGTCCTCGCCTATGCCCACGCGCATCCCGGGGACGGCGCGGCTACTGCCTTCCTCGCCCTCGGCCACGCCGCGATGCTCGAACACCGATACCTGGAGGCAGTCGCCGACTTCAAGCAGGCCAGCCAGTCCGGCGACGCCCTCGGCGACTACGCCGACTATCTCGGCGCACAAGCCGACCTCCAGGCCAGCCGCGGTGCAAACGTCCCCACGCTGCTCGACCACTTCGCAGAACGCCATCCCGGCAGCCTCTTCATCGCCA
>CAXTUR010000274.1:0-3462 GCA_964247455.1 uncultured Acidobacteriaceae bacterium
AGACGATTCAGGCTCAACCCGCTCCACCAAATGCCGGGACTAAACATCTAACGCACGGCCAGGGCGCTGCCCTGGACCGGTTCAAGGCGGAGCCTTGAAAATCCACTTCTTCGGGAAGAGCGGTTTCCATAGGCGAGCTTTTGCCCATCGAGCCGCGGGACCGGTGGCCGTCGACAGCCGCCGTCGGACGATCCCGCGCCTTGTCTATCGCGCCTGACGGGAACGGATTGGCGTCGCACGCGACCTCGCCGCTGCCTTGGGGGCTTGTGCCCGCAGCCCGGCCTCGAACGCCAGACGCACCCAACGCCTCATTGTATCCGGATCATCGAAGGCCTCGTGCGGGACCGACCAGTAGGGCATCATGACGTCGCCATGGCGACCTTCGTAAGCCCACTGCGTGGACCCTGCGGCTGCGAACTCCGGAGCGCTGGTCAGGTCCGCCTTCAGACGCAGATCGCCGCCATACACGATCGCAACGATCACGCCCCTGAAGTAGACGCCCTTGCCACCGAACATTCTCCGGATTGAAACCCAGCCGAGAGACGTGAAGATCTCGCGTACGTCCTCGTCATCCATGACAACCTTCTCCTGTTTCCGTTCGGCTTTCGGGGAAGGCCTTCAGGGCGATCGAGAGCGCGTCGTACAGCTCCTGTCGGGTTGCGCACGACCCAGCTTCGACCGCGAGTCCTCCCGCAAGGGTGGTGACGAAGCGGGCCATCGCCTTGGTATCAACCGCCGCATTCGTAGGGTCGGCCGCGAAGCGCCGCTCCAGCCGGAGTCGTAAGGCTTCCCGGTGGTCGGCCAGCCATGCCCGAAGTGCGTCGGAAACGTCCGTGGACGGTGAGCTGTTGACCACGAGGCAGCCGGGCGCGTGCGAGGGGTCCGTCACCACGTCGACATAGTCTCGCAGCAACGCCTCCACGGCGGCGCGCGGCGTAGCGGCTCCGAAGGCCGCCTCGAACGCCTCCTCCCGGGCCGCCAGGTATCGCTCCACACACTGGCGGAAGAGCGCCTCCTTGCTGCCGAAAGCGAAGTAGAAACTTGCGGGTCCCACCCCCAGCGCCCCCGTCAGGTCGGTCAGCGACGTGCGATCGTAGCCGCGCCAGAAGAGTGTCGTGGCGGTCCCGACCGCCTCGTCCATGTCGAAACCGCGCGGTCGGCCCATGCCCATCAGCCATGTTCTAGAGTGATCGGTCAAGAAAACGCTTGACCTTGATGCGAAATGTAGTGATTGCTTCACTACCCTGCAAGGTGGTCGGACAGCCGGACGCCGGACGGATCGGGATGGCATGGAGGTTCGCGTGGTCGAAGGCGCTTTCGCAGAGAAGAAGTTCATCGAAATCAAGGGCCACAAGATGGCCTACCTCGACGAGGGCGAGGGCGCGCCGATCGTCTTTCAACACGGCAACCCGACCAGCTCCTACCTCTGGCGCAAGGTCATGCCGGCCTGCGTCGGGCTTGGTCGCCTGATCGCATGCGACCTGATCGGCATGGGCGACTCCGACAAGCTCCCGAACTCGGGCCCTGAGCGCTACACCTACGTGGAACAGCGCGAATTCCTGTTCGCCCTGTGGGAGGAGCTTGGTCTCGATCGCGACGTCATCCTCGTGATCCATGACTGGGGTGCGACGCTCGGTTTTGACTGGGCGCACCAACACTCAGGTCGCGTCCAGGGCATTGCCTACATGGAGGCGGCGCCTCTGCCGCTCACCTGGAGCGACTTTCCCGACGATCAGGTCCGTGACCTCATCGGGGCGTTTCGATCAGCCGCAGGCGAAGACATGGTCCTGAGGGACAATCTCTTCGTCGAATCCTTCGTCATCGAAACGGAGAAGGAGCATCTGACGGAGGCGGACAAGACTGAATATCGCCGACCGTTTCTCAACCCCGGGGAAGACCGCCGGCCGACATTGACTTGGCCTCGCCAGATCCCGCTGGACGGATCGCCGTCGAACGTGGCCGGTATCGTTTCGGACTTCTCCGATTGGCTCAGGAGCGACGAGACTCCCAAGCTGTGGATCAAGGGAGAGCCTGGCTTCATCACCGGCGAGCGACTGGCGGCTTTCTGTCGGGCGCTTAAGAATCAGACTGAGGTATGCGTCAAGGGCGTCCATTTCCTGCAGGAGTCCAGCGGGCGGGAGATCGGAGAGGCCGTGGCCGACTTCGTTCGCCAGCTTCGCAGTTGATCCGACGCGCTTCTGACCATGGAACGAAGGATTTCGCTGATCGCAGGCGGCGATGCCGGCATCGGCAAGTTGATAAGCGCCCCTGCCAGCCACGTCCCGAAATCCTCCATGAGGGGCGGGATTTCAGCGGGTGACGGCAGCACTGAAGATGAGCCGGTGATCTGCTTTTGATGATCGCGGTAGCGCCCGCCTTCGGCCGCCCCGGTGCGGCCAAGGATCAGGCTACAAGGTTGCCGCACGTCGTTTTTGCGAACCGGTTCCTTCTACCCTGCCAGGACGCGCACATGGTCGAGCGCATCCTTGTGTCCGACGGATTCAAGGTGATCTTTGAACAGCTAGCCGCCGCGGGGGTCGCCCCTACCCCGCCATCCGCTTGAACGGCAGCGTCCTCGCCCGCACCCTCGGCGCGCCGCCGACGATGTGGCCGATCGCGGTCAGGCTGTCCACGTGGTCGCAGACGATCTTGAACACGGCGAGCAGCGGCACGCTCAGGAACGCGCCCGGGATGCCCCACAGCCAGTCCCAGAACAGCAGCGAGGCCATCACCAGCACCGGGTTCAGCGTGAAGCGCTTGGCCAGCAGCAGCGGCGTGACCGTCTCGCCCTCCAGCAGGTGGATGCCGAAGTAGATCGCAGGTGGCAGCAGCGCGTGCAGCACGGACGGGAACACGAACACGCCGACCACGAAATAGACCACGATGCCGGTGAACGGCCCGATGATCGGGATGTAGTTCAGCAGGAACGCGACCACGCCCCACAGCAGCGGGTTCGGCAGCCCCAGCAGCCAGCACTGCAGGCAGTTCAAGGCGCCCACCAGCAGGTTCATCATCGTGATGGTGGCGAGGTAGAGCGACACGTTGCGCTCGATCTCGGAAGCGATCTGCACCGTGCGGCGCTTGTCGTTCCAGGTCGGCATGATCTCGACGAAGCGCCGCAGCAGGCTGTCGCCCTCGTAGAGCAGGAAGAACAGCATCAGCAGCATGCTGAACAGTTGGCCCAGGAAGGCGCGCGTGCCGACCAGGATGGAGGAGCCGACGCTGGTCAGGCCGCTGGTGCCCGACTGCTGCACGGCGACCACGCGCACGCCCTTGGACGGCGCAGCACCGGTCTGGTCTATCAGCCCCTGCAGCCTCTTCATGCCGTTCGCGACCACCCGGATCGGCCGGTTCAGGAACGACAGCTTCTGCTCCAGTGCCGGCAGGCTCTCCGGCGCGCGGCCGATCCAGCCGCTGGCCGGCATCGAGATCGCCGCCCCGATGCCGCCCACCACCCCGAAC
>CAXTUR010000275.1:0-3437 GCA_964247455.1 uncultured Acidobacteriaceae bacterium
TGATCCAGCGGTATGTGTCGAAGGTGTCGGGGCCGCTGCTGGACCGGATCGACATTCATATCGAGGTGCCGGCGGTGCAATATAAGGAGCTGCGGTCGGGTGCGGCGAGCGAGGGGTCGGCGGAGATACGTGCGCGTGTACTGGCGGCAAGAGAGCGGCAGCAGGAGCGGTTTGCTGCAGGGGCGGAGCGTACGAAAGGCTCATCGAGAGCCGCGTCAAGGCCGGTGTATGCGAACGCGCAGATGGGGACGCAGCAGATCCGGATGTATTGTGAGTTGTCGTCCGACGCGGAGCGGCTGCTCGAGCGGGCGATGCAGCAGCAGGGACTGAGCGCGCGGGCGCACGACCGGATTTTGAAGGTCGCGCGGACGATTGCGGACATTGAGGGGGCACCAGATATTGCGGTGAAGCATATTGCGGAGGCGATCCAGTACCGGACGCTGGATCGGAGTTATTGGTCTTAGAACCGACTTATCTTCTAATTTTGGTAGAGGTCGGGTTGCATATTCCAAAATAAGTATTGACCTGGGACGCTCCAACATTTATCTTAGGGCAGTCAGTCATACGCATGAGCTTTCTACAGATGGCCGCGAGTATACGTCATGGGCGGGCAGTTGTTAGGATTTAGCGTACCGAGTGACCAGCGAGCGGTTAGAGCGCGAGGAAACAAGCCATAACGGGAAGCGGAGTCTTTCCCGCTTCCATTGCGTCCTATAAATAAGATAAGCCGTGGCACTCTAATGGAGACGCCATCTTCCGCATCCAAACCTGCATGGCTTGGGCACCAGGGCACGGCTGGGGTGCCGTCGATTACAACGAAGGAGTTTTATTATGCGTTCAGACCTGATCTTTGGAGCACTCACACACGTCACCAACCGTTACCAACTATGTCAATTGGCTTCGAAGGCCACCCGCAAACTGCACAAGCCGAACACGCGGTTGCAGGATACGACCAATGAAGTGCTTGATCGATTCAAAGACACCATCCCGATGGATGAGCATGCTGATGAAGTGGTTGAGAAGATCGAACTTGAAGAGCGCCGCGCGGCCTAAACGCGCGGTAGCTTTCCTCCTTGCTTTTCCGTCAGCGGTATCCATCCTGTAGTAGAGTCGAACTGATAAACGTTACACCCCGCACGCGTTTTTCCTTCCGAGTTCCGGTTCTCCGCACGTCCATCTCCTCCATGCAGACGCTTCAGTAGATTCCCGCCTCGTACCACCTCCTTTCAGCCTCCCTCAAGCACATCCAGGAACAACATGACCATCTCTGAACTCAAAGAGCACAATATCGCCGAACTGGGTAAACTGGCCCGCGGCCTCGACATCAACGGCACCAGCGGCCTCCGCAAGCAAGACCTTATCTTTAAGATTCTCCAGGCACAGAGCGAGAAGGAAGGGCACATCTTCGCTGAAGGCGTGCTGGAGATTCTGCCTGACGGGTACGGTTTCCTGCGCTCGCCGGATTACAACTATCTGCCCGGACCGGATGATATTTATGTTTCGCCGTCGCAGATCCGCAAATTCGATCTGAAAACGGGCGACACGATCAGCGGCAATGTGCGGCCGCCGCATGAAGGCGAGAAGTATTTTGCGCTGGTCAAGATCGAGGCGATCAACTTCGAGTCGCCGGAAGAGACGCGCAATAAGATTCTCTTCGACAACCTGACGCCGCTCTACGCGCAGGACCGGGTCAAGATGGAAACGGTGCGGGAGCACATCTCCGGCCGCGTGATGGACCTGCTGACGCCGATGGGCAAAGGGCAGCGCGGGCTGATTGTAGCTCCGCCGCGTACCGGAAAGACGATGCTGCTGCAGTCGATCGCGAATTCTGTGACGGCGAACCATCCCGAAGTCGTGCTGATTGTGCTGCTGATTGACGAGCGGCCAGAAGAAGTCACGGACATGCAGCGATCAGTCAAGGGCGAGGTCATCTCTTCGACCTTCGACGAGCCTGCCGCTCGCCACGTGCAGGTAGCTGAGATGGTGATCGAGAAGGCCAAGCGGCTGGTGGAGCACAAGCGCGACGTGGTCATCCTCCTCGACTCGATCACCCGTCTGGCACGGGCCTACAATACGATTGTGCCGCCTTCGGGCAAGGTGCTCTCGGGAGGTGTGGACTCAAACGCTCTGCAGCGTCCGAAGCGCTTCTTTGGCGCGGCGCGCAACATCGAAGAGGGTGGATCGCTGACGATCATTGCCACTGCGCTGGTTGATACCGGCTCGCGCATGGATGAAGTCATCTTTGAGGAGTTCAAGGGCACGGGCAACATGGAAGTCATCCTCGACCGCAAACTCGTCGATAAGCGCGTCTTTCCGGCCATCGACATTCAACGTTCCGGCACCCGCAAGGAAGAGCTGCTGATTCCGAAAGAGGACCTACAGCGGACCTGGATTCTCCGCAAAGTGCTGAATCCTTTGTCGCCGGTCGAGGCGATGGAGTTGCTGACGGACAAGTTGGCGAAGACGCGCAATAATCAGGAGTTCCTGCATAACATGAGTTCGCTATAGAAGCTTGGTTCGAAGAGGCGCGGCTCAGGCTGCGCTTCTTTTCGCTTCAGATGCAGTGCTACACTGCTCTCGTGGAGAGTGAATGATGACGAACTTGACCATAGCCATCGACGAAGAGGTTCTCAGGGATGCCCGTATCGAAGCGTTGCACCGTAAGACCAGCGTGAATCGTATGGTTGCCGAGTATCTTTCGGAAGTCGCGGGAAAGCAAAGGAAGCAAAAGGAAGCGGTGCGCGCAATGCGTTCGCTTTTGCGGGAGAACGCCGGGATGAGGGTCGGCAAACGCGATGAACTCTATGAGCGTACTTCTGGCATCAGCAGGTGAAAGCATTCTTCGACACCAATATTCTTCTGTATGGTCTTATGCCCGCTACAGGTAACAGCAAAGATGGCATGAAGCATAATGTTGCCGCTCGTCTGATTGATGAGTATGTCGAGGCGGACGAGCTTGTGATCAGTACGCAAGTGATGAGCGAGTTCTTTGTAAACGCCACGAGGAAAGACAAAGGCTCGTTGACACATTCTGCCGCCGCGCTCGTTTTAGACCAGATGAGTTTACTGGACGTAATTTCCATCGATAACGAACTGGTACTGCAAGCCGCTGTTCGGATGCAGCGCAGCCAGATTAGCTATTGGGACGGTTTGATCGTCGAGGCGGCTCTGCGGGCTGATGCGACGATCCTCTATAGCGAAGATATGCAGCATGGGATGCGCTTCGATTCGGTTGAAGTGCAAAATCCCTTTGTCGTGTGAGCCGCACATCCCGTTGGCTTCTAGTAGCGTCCAGCTCTCTCATTAGCATGGGAGAGGGCGATGGATCGTCGGAGGTTTGTGATGGAAAGTGCGGGCGTGTTGGCGATGGCAAGCTCGGCGGCGGAGCAGGTCGCGCCGGTCGCGGTGTTTCTCGCCAGCGACGCGGCGGCGATGGT
>CAXTUR010000276.1:0-3414 GCA_964247455.1 uncultured Acidobacteriaceae bacterium
CATGTTGCCCTGGTAGGCGTGGACGACCCTCCTTGGCGCCCAGGTGAACGCTTGGACCAACCCTTCGAGGCACGCCTCCAACGCGACCAACCTTGCCGGGTCCGACCTCACCTCATCCGCAGCGGTGGCGGCGAACGCGCGCCAGCCGGCGTTCGAGCGCAGGACGCCATCCGCGGCGTCGAGCAAGCGCGTGCTCGGCGCCCGCGCGAAGCAGGCGCCCAAGGCGCGGCCCACGAGCGTGTCCGCACCATCGTCGGCGCGGCCCGGCCATGGGCTAGAGCCGTGCGCGTCGGGCTGAGAGCCATCCGCACTCAGGCTGTCGGCTCGTACTAAGGCGTCCAGGCTCGCCCGCTGCTCAGGGGCCATCTCCCTGTCCTCGCAAGACGCGAGCGCGAGGTCGACTTCGTGCCGCATGAACCAGGCCTCGATCGAGCCGAGGGCGGACGCGTCCGCGGTCAAGCTGCGGAACTCCCATGGTTCGCCCGCGCCCAATATTCGGCGAACGCTGTCGCCCTGGCCTGGGCGTCGAGCAGCATGGGCAAGAGCGATGGCATATCACGGACCTTGGAAGCCATGGACAATGCGCCACCCAGTGATCTGAACGAGTCGCCGAAGTGCCACACCGCGTCGTCCACCACCAAGAAACGATCGTGGATGCCCGGCTCTCCCATGATGCCGACCTCGACTGAAGACAGTCCGCTGCCATTCCGGATGCGATTGATCTGCTCGAGGTCGGCAATCATCATGTCGCCGTGCGGCTGCTCGGTGGCCAAGTGTTGGACCCGCTTGGTCCAACCGACGCGCACGCTCGTCAGAACGCTCACGATGCACGATCCCGACCAGGCTGATAGCGCAAAATCGCGTATGTCATCGAAGCTGAAGTAGGGGTCGACGAAGAGCGCGCGAGAATGGGCGTGCGCGACAAGCCCGCGGACGAACGTAACGGCGAATGGTCGATCATCGCGGAACACGACCTGCTCCGCGATCCTGCCTACCGGCTGGGCTCGAGCCGCGAGCAGCGACGCGAGCCTGGAAGCGGCTCCGGTCTCGGCGGGCCTGCCTATCTGGCCCGCACCGTTCAGCCGGCTGTCCGCAACGGGAACATCGTAGCGGCTTCCAGCCTGCGTCTTGCTCCTGGCGGGCACCTCCACGGACATCGTGGCGCGCACCGGTCTCATCTCGAAGCCGATCGATCGAAGAAACCCCGTGTGCGGAGCCACATGCAGCAACCCGCGACGGGAACAACTCACCTCCAGCGCGGTGTCCAGGGCTTCTTGCGACAGGGTCACCTCGGCTTCGCCAAACGCGTCAAGCGCGACTTCTTGCGCAAGTCCAATGCCATCAGGCCGTATTTCGGAGAGGCGCACCTTCAATGTCTCAAGGGAGCAGCCGAGACGCGGAACCAGCCTGATCCCGAGGACCTCCCGGCCATCCGGGAGCTTGCGCAAGGGATACTCCGACACATGCCGGATGATCGGATTGGCCGCGAGCAGAACGAGCCCGCCTGCGCAGTCCGGGTGCGCGGCAAGGTCAATGAAGCAATGTTCGAGCATCCAGTCGCGAAGCGCCGAGGGGGCTGATATCGGCGTTAGCAATGCCGCCACCCCCTCTGGCAGGGCCTCCATGGGAACCATGCGGTGCATCCTCGGTCCTGAGGTCCAGGCCACCGGAACCGTCGGCGTCCTGGCGACGACAAGATCACCAAGGCGCGGCTCCGGGGCGAGGCGGACCGCGCGAATATTGGCGGGCCCACCTCTGCCGGGTATGCCGAGCCCTCCCGACAGGGCGTTCTCGTACCATTGCAGCGCCACATCCGTGGTGCGCACCGTGAAGCTGCTCATTGCAGTAGCCCCGCGCGGGAGGGCTAAACGAGGAGCGTTATAGGCCGGTAGGGCCTCGATTTCAGCTGTGAGAAGCTCAACGCACCCAAATAAGAGATGTAAGCTTCCATCCACACGCAACGTGCTCATCCTGACGCACGCTCTGGGGTAGTCGGACCAAAATTCGTCCGGCCAATGTTCGAGGTGAACGGGGGAACATTGGCGCATTGGACTAGAGGGCGGGGTGGGCTCCAACATGATCTTCTCCTCGCCGGCGCAGGCGGTCACAGCAGTTACCCTTAGCAGGATTTTTCATGCTCAAAGGTGGATTACACCTGTAGCCATTGCCAGGCGTGTGTAAGGGATTCGGTCAAATCGGCTTACAACGAATCGCCGCCTGCTCTCATTCGGAAGCCTTCAAGGTTGCCCGAAAATGCGCGGAGGGTGAGCCGGCAAGGATAGTCACTCACCGGGCTGCGGAAATCAGGGAGTTCAGTGAGCTGACAAACAGGTTCGGCAATGTCCTCTGTGGATGGCTCCCTTGATGCAAGCGCGATTTGCTGATCTGGCGTGTTGGTGGGGTGCAGTCTTCTGTTCGGCCTGTTGATGCAGTCGACATTGGACTGCTGGCCCTGACGGGTTTCGCGAAGCGGGTCTCATTCTGCTTTGCAGGCAATGACGCCTTCGACATTCGGCGAGTTGTCCCTTTTCCCGGCCTGACCGGTTTTGCCATCACTGCGCGTCGCGCCCGCAACCTCCTGAAGCTGATCTTTCAGCTAAACTTTGATCGACCGGTCAAGCCGACAGTGCCGGCACGTGGTCTGGGTGATAGACGTCGCCGCGCGTCATGACCGCCCACACGATCCGCGCCATCTTGTTGGCCATCGCCACCGTCGCCACGCGCGCCGGCTTTCTGGCCAACGGATTGACCAAGTGTGGATGAGCCGTCTCGGGCTTGCTCTTGGCGTATCGAACCAGCGTGGTGGCGCCGATCACGAGCAGGCGGCGCAGGTATTTGTCGCCCATTTGCTGATCCGTCCGAGCCGCTCCTTGCCGCCGCTTGAGTTCTGCAACGGAGTCAAACCAAGCCAGGCCGCGAACTGTTGGCCCGAGCGGAACTGGCCCGGGTCGGTAACGGAGGTGGCGAGTGCCGTGGCACCGATCGGGCCGATGCCGGGGATTGTTGATAAGCGGCGTGCCACATTGTCGCTCCGTTGCAAAACGGCGAGCGCTCAATCGATCTCGCGGACGTGGGAGTGCGTGTCGAGCGCTTGCTGCGAGAGCGCGAAGACGATCTTGACCGCCGCCGCGGGCACTTCAGGCGCTTCTCCTTCGAGCACTTGGCGCGCCATCGTCAACGCACGCTCGAGGCCTTCGGGGATGTTGATGCCGAATTCGGCCAGCAGCCCACGCATCATCTTGACCGATTGCGTGCGTTGCTTGACCAGGAGATCGCGCGCTCGGTGCATCGAGAGAGCCGCTTGCTGCTCGCGCGACTTGACCGGCACGAACCGCATCGTCGGGCGGGTCACGGCCTCGCAGATCGCCTCGGCATCGGCGGTCCAGACAACCAGAGTCACACCGCGGCCATAGG
>CAXTUR010000277.1:0-3399 GCA_964247455.1 uncultured Acidobacteriaceae bacterium
GTCGGCCCGCAGGCGCGGGACCACGCCCACCCCCTCGCCCCCCGCCGCCAGCGCCACTCCGGCCCGCACCACCTCCGCAAACCGCGCCGTGTTCTTCACAATATGGTCGGAAGGAAAAATCCCAATGACCGTATCGGGCGCGCTCTTCTCCAGCAAGAACGCCGCCAGCGCGCACGCCGGAGCCGTGTTCCGCGCCATCGGCTCGCTCAGAATCTGCGCGTCCGCCACCCTCGGTAGCTGTCCCGCGATCGTCTCCTTCAGCAGCCCGTTCGTCATCACCCAAACGTCTTCAGCCTCGCCCACCAGCAGCAGCCGGTCCAGCGTCTGCTGAATCATCGTCCGCTCGCCGTCGAGCGCCAACACCTGCTTCGCCTTCGCCTTCCGGCTGCGCGGCCAAAACCGAGTCCCGCTGCCACCTGCCAAAATCACTGGAGCAAACCGCATCGCACCCTCTCGCGTCTCTATCGGCTGCCCTGCCCCATCGCTCGAGTCACGCACCCAAACTCGCGAAGAACGTCCGCATCCGCTTCACGCCCTCATCTACCACCTCGTGCGAGACCGCATACGACAACCGAATATGCTCGCTCGTCCCAAACGCCTCGCCCGGTACCACCACCACGTGCGCCTCGCTCAGCAGCTTGGCGGCAAGATCGGAGGCAGACTTGATCCCGCCCTTGCCGATAAACGCGCTCACGTTTGGATACACATAGAACGCCCCCTGCGGCACCGTGCACGTCAGGCCAGGTATGCCCCTCAATCCTTCGAGCGTCTGATCGCGCAGCTTGATGTAGTCCGCCCGCATCTCGCCCACACACTCCTGCGATCCCGTCAGCGCCGCGATTGACGCCTTCTGCACGATGCTCGACGTGTTCGACGTGCTCTGCGATTGCAGCTTGCTCAGCGCTGCGATGATCGGCTTCGGTCCTAAAGCGAACCCTGCCCGCCAGCCCGTCATCGCATACGTCTTCGAAAGCGATCCGCACACCAGAATATGCTCCTTACAATCCGTAAACGACCCGCCGCTCACCACCTCGCCCGTAAACGTAAGATACACATAACACTCATCCAGCATCACGTAAATGCCGTGCGTATGCGCCAGCCGGACGATCGCCTCCAAGTCCTCCGGCGACACAACAGCCCCGGAAGGATTCGACGGCGTATTCAGGATGATCGCCTTCGTCCGGGGCGTGATTGCCGCCTCAATCATCTTCGCCGTAATGCGGAAATCTTCATCTTCCCGGCTCTCCACATACACCGGCACGCCCCCCGCATACTGGATCATGTCCTTGAACGAGACCCAGTACGGCACCGGCAGGATGACCTCGTCGCCATGATCCACCAGCACCTGCAGCGCATTGAACAGCGCCAGCTTGCCGCCCGTCGTAAACACGCACTCCTCCGGCGTATAGTCCGACCCAAAATCGCACGCGTGCCGGTCCACCACTGCCCGCCGTACTTCGGGAACACCCGCAACGTTGGTATAGCGCGTAAAGTTCTGCTCGATCGCCTGGATCGCGGCGTCCTTAATGTGCCGCGGTGTGGCGAAGTGCGGCTCCCCCGCGCCAAAGTCTGCCAGATCCACGCCCTCGGCTTTCAACTTCAACGCCGCCGCCGTGATCGCCATCGTCGCCGACACTTCAATCCGCCCAATGCGATCCGAGAACACCTTCGTCGCTGTAACAGTCATGCGAGTAGTGTTGCAGATTTGCTCCTGTAGATAAAGAACTATTGCTACACCCCGAAGCTGAGTTCCTTACGGCGCAGTCAATATCTTCGTCACCGGCTCCGGCAGCGGTTTGTCCGCGTTCGCCAGCAACAGACTGACTTGCCACATCGCCGTATCCGACAGCAGGTGGTTGTACGCCGGCATCCCAGTCAGCCTGATCCCGTTCGCCACCTTCCAGTACGTCTCGCCTGGCGAATCGTCGCTCACGCCCACCACCGCACTCTTGCCATGCTTCTTCCAGAGCTGCGGCGCGACCGGGTACATATACTTCGCGTACGCAACATCGTGCCCCGGCAGTCCATGACAGCTCGCGCACTCCGCTTTATAGACGTGCGCTCCCGACTCAAACACCTCCTCGCCGGTCCCGAACGGCGGCTTCTTCTCTTCGCGGTCGATCCGCGCGTGCAGCGGAAAACTGACAACGCGTTTCTCGAGCGGAAAGGGATTATCGGCAGTAGCCACCGGCAGCGCGCCGTACTCCAGATAAGCGAATCCCGCTACCCCCACCGCGACAACGCCCAGCACAAAGCCAAGTACAACCTTGCCAACGCCCCCGCCGCTCCCAGACGATCTCCCCATCGACGCACTCTCCCGTTCCCGGACCGCCGTGGAGGCAGCCGCAATGTTCTAATAAGAACACGGACGCGCTCATCAGGCACGTCCGATGTCATGGAGATCAACGCACGTCGTCGCAGACTGTGTGCAGGGGTAAATAGTTGATGTTTGAAAGCAAGCGCCCGACGGCAGGAATACCCTCCAACCTGAAGTGGATCGCCATCGCGTCTCTCTTCCTTACCCTCCCGGCCCCGTCCCAGACCCGCCGTCCGCGCCGCGAATCAAGCGCCAACCGCAAGGCCCGCGTCGAACGCATCATCCAGGACACCTATAGTCACCGCTGGGAGGCGGGGGGAGGCGGCGGCTATCTCCGCTGGCGCTCCGGCCCTTATCTCCAGAAGAACAACGAAGTGGCCTTCTGGACCTCGGCCACCTACTTCCTCAACCCGAAGCTCGGCATCACCGGCGGCATTGATGGCGCCTACGGCAATGCGAAGATCGGCAACACCATCTATAACATCCCCAATCCGCAAATCTCCGAATACACCTTTATGGCTGGTCCTACCTACCGCGTCTACGCGCAGCAGAAGTCTGCCGTCAGCGTCTTCGTCACCGGCGGAATAGCACTCGGCAAATTTGGCGGCGGCTCCAAAAGCATTCCCGACGTGGACCTCGGCCTCTGGCCCTCCTCAAACGCCCGCGCCGCCTTCTCCGTCGGAGCGAACCTCGACTACAACTTCTTCCCCAACCTCGCCGCCCGCATCACCCCCGAGTACCTCGGCACCACCTTCGGCGGCACGGTGCAGAACAACGCCGGCGTCAAAGTAGGCTTTGTATATCGCTTCGGACGCATCAAATAACGCCATCGCCGTTTAATCGTCGTTTACAAGTGCTTCCTCAAAGATCCTGTCATCCTGAGCGGAGCGCAGCGAAGTCGAAGGACCTGCGGTCGTGTGCCCATGTCTCGCTTCTGAGACATAGGTTTCGCTTAAGGCGTAGGCTCCCGCTCCGAACTGAACGTTGACATCGGCAATCCCGCCGAGTTGTATAGAGGCGAAGGCGTCACGTTCGCCCACGCATACCGCACATACACCGCCCCCGTTACCCCGCTCCTAACC
>CAXTUR010000278.1:0-3374 GCA_964247455.1 uncultured Acidobacteriaceae bacterium
CCAGGTGCTTCGGCCCGGTCGCATCCGCCGTGATGAACGGCAGATTGATCTCCGACTCCTGCGCCGTCGACAGCTCGATCTTGGCCTTCTCCGCGGCGTCCTTCAGCCGCTGTAGCGCCATCTCGTTACCCTTCGCCGTCAGGTCAAGACCGGTGTCCTTCTTGAACTCCGCGATCAGCCACTCGACGATGCGCTGGTCAAGGTTGTCGCCACCCAGGTGCGTGTCGCCATTGGTCGACTTCACCTCGATCACGCCTTCGCCCACTTCGAGGATCGAAATATCGAATGTACCGCCGCCAAAGTCATAGACCGCGATCGTCTCATCCTTCTTCTTATCCAGGCCATACGCCAGCGCCGCCGCCGTCGGCTCGTTGACGATGCGCTTCACATCTAGCCCGGCAATCTTGCCCGCGTCCTTGGTCGCCTGCCGCTGCGCGTCATTGAAGTAAGCCGGAACCGTGATGACCGCCTCGGTCACCGACGTGCCCAGATAATCCTCCGCAGCCTTCTTCAGCTTCTGCAGGATCATCGCCGAAACTTCAGGCGCGGTGTACTCCTTGCCCTGCGCCATCACGCCGACGTTGTCGCCCTTCGCGACCACCTTGTACGGCACCATCTTCATCTCGTCGCCAACTTCATTCAGCCGGCGCCCCATAAACCGCTTCACCGAGAAAATTGTGTTTTCGGGGTTCGTAATCGCCTGACGCTTGGCCACCTGGCCCACCAGCCGCTCGCCGCTTTTGGTAAACGCAACGATCGACGGCGTCGTCCGCCCGCCCTCTTCGTTCGCAATCACCTTTGGCTCCCCACCCTCCATCACTGCCACGCACGAGTTCGTAGTGCCCAAATCGATTCCAATAATCTTGCCCATAGCTTGTCTCCTCTAAATAAATTGCCGACTCACTCATCATCCCACGTTGAGTGACTTACTGTCAAGCAATCTGATGCGATCTATGAGGATGATGATTCTTCTTCCGACGGTACTGGTCTCAAACCTGACCAATGATTGCTTTATACTTGCCTCGTAGATCAAGCAGCTCCCATAGGCGCACTTCATGAACACGAACTTTGCGTCAGTCGCAGCCCTGTTCCTCCTCGCCGTCGCCGGCTGTGGAGGCACGTCCGTTCTGCCTCCATCAAAGCCCATCGTCCCGCCCGCACCCGTCACACCTTCCGTACTCGCCGCTTTGCCCGGGGACTGGATCGCCCTGGTCAAGCCGGTCGCAGCAACCACGCCCGTTCTGCCCACGCCCATCGCCAGCTTCTCCGGCGCGCTCACGGTCACCGGAACGACCATCACCGGCACCTTCCGCGCGTTCGCCCCTGATTTTGCCGGTAGCTGCCCGTCCTTGACCGCGGCCCTTCCTGTCTCCGGCACGCTGGACGCAAACAACAATCTCACCCTCACTGGGACGGTCTCGGGCGGCACCGTCACCATCACCGCCGCGCTCCCGCAGAATCTCCACGCGTATATTCCCGGCAGCTACCAGATCGTCGGCGGCACCTGCCCGGTACCCGCCACGGCCATCGATCTCGCACAGTTCGCGCCCGTCACCGGCACGTACACGGGAACCTACAACGCCAACGATCCGGCAACCAACGCACCGATTCCCGATTCAGCCACTACCATTACCGCCGTGCTCACCCAATCCACCATCCCGTCCGTCGATGGAGACTTCCTGCTGACCGGCACCGTCACCTCCAAAGGAGCGTGTACCGGCCAGCTGCCGATCGACACCGGCAGCGTCTCTGGCGGTGGTATCTTCTCGCATTCCCTGCTGGGCACCTCTTCGGTCGTAGGCTCCTTCAACGGCGCGATTAACCCCTCCGCGACTACCCTGATTGGGAACTTCTATCTTTTGCGCACCTGCCCCAATCAGGTCTACTTGGGCACTCTTATACGTCAGTAGCAGGCCTACAAGCGCCATCTGCTAGCCTGAGCCTCATCGCCTCATGCTCGCCACTCTCTTCCTCCTGCAACTCGCCTGCACTCTCTTCATGACAGGGCTGATCTGGTTTGTGCAGATCGTCCACTATCCTCTCTTTGCCGAGGTCGGCCCAGCCCAGCTCAATCGCTACGAGACGCTTCACGCCAACCGCACCTCGTGGGTCGTCTTCCCGCCGATGATGATCGAGCTCCTCACCACCCTTGCCCTCCTCTACCCGCCGTCACGCCCGCGATCTCTCGGCCTCCCTGCAGCCCTCGCGCTCAACGCCCTTACCGGCGTCATCTGGATGACCACCGCCCTAGGGCACGTTCCGCTTCACACCCGGCTGGGCCGCCCTGCGGACGATCACGCTCCTTCGTTGCGTCTGCTTGTTCGCCTAAACTGGCTTCGGACGATCGCCTGGACTGCTCGCTCGGGCATTCTCCTCTTCGCGCTCGGTAATGCAATTTAGTAACTGCTTCGTGACTATTCCATGCTAGGCTCTACGCACCGGCCATGAATGTCACCGCACGCAAAGAGATCGTCGCCGCTCCTCCCAGGCCCCACCTGGTAACGGCCAAAGCGCGTCCTGTGCCAACAATACCGGTCAAAACCCAGGCTTCCGTTCTTATGGACCTCGTCCGTGGCCTCGCCGCCTTACTGGTACTCGTCTCGCACTGGCGTAACTTCCTGTTCCAGGATTACCCCGCTCTTGCCGCGCACCCTCCTGTCGTCAAGCTCTTCTATCTCCTCACCTCCGCCGGGCACCAGGCGGTAATCATCTTTTTCGTTCTCAGCGGATACCTCATCAGCGGCAGCATCTTCCGCATGATCGAACGCGGCGCGTGGAGCTGGTCGACCTATCTGCTTCACCGGCTGGTCCGTTTGTGGGTCGTCCTTGTGCCCGGCCTGCTGCTCTGCGTCCTGTGGGACAAGATCGGTCTCCGCGCCCACCCAGCTCCGGCGCTCTACGGCGGTGCCTTTTACAACCACATGACTTTGAATGTCGCCGCGCTGCTCCGTCCCGGCATCTTTGCGGAGAATCTCTTCTTCCTCCAGGGCATCGCTGGACGCCCCATGCTCGGCTCCGACGGCGCGTTGTGGAGCCTGGCCAACGAGTTCTGGTACTACCTTCTTTTTCCGCTCGGTCTGCTCGCCCTGTGGCGGCCCGCGCGACCGATCGCCGCCACGCCCGTCCGCCTCGTCTGCGCCCTGCTCTTCGTGCTGATTGCCTGGTTCGTGCGCGGAGGCATCCTCTGGATGTTCCCGGTCTGGCTCGCCGGCACCGTCCTGTACCTCCTTCGGCTGCCCCACTTCGGTCCGCGCGCCCGTTTCGTAGCCGCCGTCCTCTATGTCCCTGTCCTCTATGCCCTTTCCAAGGCGCAGGTCCTGCCCATCCTCTACGCCGACTACCTCCTTACCGCGGCCACCTTCGCGCTTCTGTAT
>CAXTUR010000279.1:0-3350 GCA_964247455.1 uncultured Acidobacteriaceae bacterium
CGTTGATGGCAAAGCCGGCGGCGAGCGCGAGGGCGGGTGGGGTGGCCATGCCGGACTCGGTGAGGTAGTGGAGCAGCGACGCGTGGTCCTCGTAGAGGGTGCGGAGAGATTGCTCCATCTCGGAGAGCGTACGGTCGAGGATGGTGCGGAGGATGCGGTGCTGCTCGTCGGCGAAGAGCGAGGCGAGCGAGTAGGCGATCGGCTCGGATTTCGGGTCTGTCGTCTCAGCAAAGAAGCTATCGATCAGGCGGATGACCTCGGGGAGGTTGGCGCGGCGGATGGCGGCGCGAACCTCCGCGATAAAGGCGGTAAACGAGTCGTAGGTATCGGAAGTACATCGCTTAACGGCGGCGGAGAGGTTCTGGTCGCCTAGATGGAGGACGGCAAAGCAGAACTCGTCGGTCTCCTCCGTGATGCGGGAGCGGATGTGCGCGCGTCCGCAGGCGACCTTGCCCCGGCCGGAGGCGAAGACCTCGTGCAGGTCGCGATGAAGGTCGTAGCAGAAGAGCTCGCCGTGCTCGGGGTAGTTGCGGAAGACGGACGAGATGGCGTAGTGCGCGCCGACCTGTTCAAGGCCGATTTTCATTCCGGTGACGTAGCGGCGGTACACCTCGGCACCGTCGCCGATGTCGGGGACGTTCGATTTAGCGCGGGCGAGGATGGCAAGGAACTCGACTTCGAGGGCTTCGCCGGCGTTGCCTTCCAAATCGCCCGGGTCGTGAAAGAGCTTAGCGGCAAGTTGGAGGACGCGACCCGCATAGGCGATGATCTGGACGGTTTCGATGCCGGAGATCTCGTCGAAGAACCAGCCGCAGGAGGTGTACATGAGCTGGGTGTGACGCTGAAGTTCGAGGAGCTCGAAGACGGTGGTGCGTTCTCCGGACGTGAGCTCGCGCGCGGCGTGCTCTTCGAAGAAGTGGGCGACGTTGCCGGGGGAGCGGTCGAGGACAAGGGAGATATAGGCGTCGCGGGCGGCCCAAAGGTCTTTGAGCAGATCGGCGGCAAGCTTTTCTGCCAACGGCGCGGTGGCGTCGCGGAGGTAGTCGAGGGCCTCGCGCAGAGGTTTGCGCCACTCCTGGTTCCAGCCGGGCTTGCCGCCGTTGCAGCCGCAGTTGGCGCGCCAGCGTTCAATGCCGTGGGCGCACGACCAGGAAGTGTTCTCGGCGACTTCGGCTTCCCAGGTGGGCGGAAAGCGCTCGAGGAACTCGCCGTAGTTGGTAAGGTTAGCCTGCTTGCCCTCATCGATCCAGTGCATAGCGTAGGAGAGAGCCATCTCGCCGTGCTTATGGTGATGGCCGTAGGACTCGCCGTCGGTGGCGACATGGGAGAGCTGAGCAGTGTCGGCCTCGCCGGGGCCGGGGACCTGGAAGCCGCGGAGAAGGCGGCCGCCAAACTCTTCGCCGCTATTGAGCAGGCCCTCGAACGCGATGGCGCGGGAGCCAGGGCCGTCGTAGAAGAAGACGGCGATGGAGCGGCCCTCGTCGAGGCGGATGGTGTAGGGATGGGTGGGGTCGCAGGTGGCGTTGGATGTGTCGGTCCAATTTGGAGGTGCGCCGCCTTCATTGATTCGGCGGACGCGGGCGCACTGGATGGGCGCAAGAACGGTAAAGAGGATGCCTTCGCGGGCGAGCAGATCGAGCACGGCGCGGTTGACGGCCGTCTCGGCGAGCCACATGCCTTCCGGGCGGCGACCGAAGCGGTGCTCAAAGTCGGCGATGCCCCAGCGGATTTGGGTAAGGGCATCACGTTCGTTCGCGAGCGGCATGATGATGTGGTTGTAGACCTGCGCGATGGCCGAGCCATGACCGGAGTAGCGCGCGGCGGAAGTTTTATCCGCGTCGAGGATCATGCGGTAGGTACGGGGTGCCTTGTCGGCCAGCCAGGAGAGCAGCGTCGGGCCGAAGTTAAAGCTCATCCGGCCATAGTTGTTAACGATGCGGATGATCTTGTTCTGCTTGTCGGTGATGCGGGAGGCCCCGTTGGGGGCGTAGCACTCGGCGGTGATGCGGTCGTTCCAGTCATGGTACGGAGCGGCGGAGTCCTGGACTTCGACGGTTTCAAGCCACGGGTTTTCGCGCGGTGGCTGGTAGAAGTGACCGTGGACGCAGACGAAGCGCGAAATGCCGGGTGGGTTCGGCTGGGGAGCATCTCCGGCGGGAGAGCGGCGGCGGGAGAGCTTGAGCCGGGAGTCTTGCTCGAGAGGCATGGGTATAAGAGTAATCTCTCGCGGCCTGCTTGTTGACTCACTAACGTTATAACCTGAGTTATAATTCTGCTATGGAACTCAAGGTTCGCAAAATTGGCAACGGCTACGGCGTGCTCTTCCCCAAGCAGCTTATGGAGGAGATGCGCGTATCTGAAAACTCTATTCTTCAGGTACAAAAAGTTGGTGAAGTGCACGAGATGAAACCACTCGATGAGCAGTTCACCAGGCAAGTCGAGGCTTTTCTGCGCACGGAACCGCTTCACCGGAACACGTACCGAGAGCTGGCGAAGTGAAAGTTGAGTTCCCCCGAACGGACGTGTTAATCAATGTGCAAAGCGGGTTGATCGAGCGGTACGGCGGCCTGTCGGGCATTCGGGATCGCGGTGCGCTCGAATCGGCCGTCGCTCGTCCTGAGAACCTTAAGGCATACGTGGAACATTCGTCCGTAGCCGCGCTCGCCGCCTTCCTTGCTTGGGCGATCCTGCGCAATCATCCATTTGCCGATGGCAACAAGCGTGCCGCCTTCGCCGGACTTACCATATTGCTGGAGTTGAACGGCTATCGATTGACGTGCTCCGAGGTGGAGGAGACGGCTATGGTCTTGCGGGCGACGGCGACCGAAATCAATGAAGTGGCGTGGACAGCGTGGGTGGAGCGGAGCGTCGGGCCGTTGTAGCTCTCTTATAGGTCTATAACAAAACCGGCTTCAAGTCGCCCGGTAGATAGAGCGGGTGGCTGGGCGTGCCGTCCAAACAGAGTTTAAACGCGTGGAGGGTGTGGCCTTCGTTCCGCAGCATGGCTTGCACGGCGGCTCCGCGCTCGCGCAGCTTCGCGTGCGGTTTGCCGTAAGCCAGCACGATCAGGTCGGCTTGCGCGGCCATCTCGCGGATATGACGATCGTTGTCCGGGCCGACGGGATCGGCGACTTCCAGCAGCTGCTTCTGGTCGGTGACTCGGTAGGCGAAGGTGTTGCCAATGAACATCGCGCCGTAACCCCAGGCGCGGGCGTAGCGCTGGCACTTGGCGATGGTGGGGTCGTCGACATCGGTGTCGGCGGTCGAGGGATTCATCAGGACGAAGAAAACGGCAGGCTTGGCCTCGTCCCATATGCGATGTAGGGTGTAGCGGTACTCTTGACGCTTAC
>CAXTUR010000280.1:0-251 GCA_964247455.1 uncultured Acidobacteriaceae bacterium
CTCCACCATTTCCCGCAAACAGCCCGGCTTCCCCTTCGGCTCCCTTATGCCCTACGCGCTCGACGGGGCGGGCCGCCCGCTGTTTCTGATCAGCAACATGGCCATGCACACGCAGAACTTGAAAGCCGACGCGCGCGCCAGCCTGCTCGTCATGCAGGCAGCTGCCGACGGGGACGTGCTCGGCGCAGCCCGCGTCACCGTCGTCGGCAACGTCGCGCTCATTCCGCCTGAAGACAAAGCCGAGGCCCGCC
>CAXTUR010000280.1:261-3310 GCA_964247455.1 uncultured Acidobacteriaceae bacterium
GAGGCCCGCACCCTCTACCTCGACCGCCAGCCCAACAGCCGCTACTGGGTAGATTTTGACGACTTCCACTTCTTCCGCCTGGAGCCTCTAGACCTTTACTACGTGGGTGGCTTCGGCGTCATGGGCTGGGTCGCCGCTTCCGACTTCACCCTCGCCCAGCCCGACCCGCTCGCCGACGCAGCCCCCGGCATCCTCGCCCACATGAACGCCGACCACGCCGACTCCCTGCTGCTTCTCACCCGCACCCTCACGAGCATCGACGCTGAATCCTCCACGATGACAGCTATAGACCGCCTCGGCTTTCACGTCGCCGCCAAGACCGCTGACGGCATCAAGGGTGCCCGCATCCCCTTCCCTCGCGAGGCCACCAGCGCCGCTGACACTCGTACCGTGCTGGTGGAGATGGTGCGCCAGGCCCGTTCCGACACTTAAACGCCGCAAAAAAGAGTTGACACCGTCTTCATAATTCCGTATAGTCAGGGAGTGGCAAGACTCCCTTCGGGTTGAGTCGGTCACAACGAAGTCCACCCACTTCGTTGCTTTACTGGAACACCCACGCATCAGCCCCCACCGCGCTGCGTGGGTTTCCACTTTAAGACGCCACTTCACAGTTGACGCTTGTTCGTTTTAACACGAAACTAGAGCGTGTATGAGATTGAGCAGTACCAGACACCTGAAGGCCGCGTCGTCTACAAAGAGTGGCACTCGGGACTACGCGATCTCAAAGCAAAAAATAGCTGTCGACCGACGGATCGCTCGGTTGGAGTCCGGCAACTTTGGCGATCATAAGTTCTGCCGTGACGGCGTCTGGGAGTTGCGGATTGATCTCGGCCCAGGTTATCGCCTCTACTGTGCGACGGCCAGCCCAACACTGATCTTGTTACTCTGCGGCGGCGACAAGCGAACCCAAAGCGCGGACATCGGCCGCGCCTGCGATTACTGGAAGCAGTGGCAAGGAGAAAGAGATGCCAAGCGTACCTCATGATGATGTAATGGCCGAAATTTACCGGGACGATCCCGCCTACGCCCTTGCCCTGCTGAACGATATCCTCGGCGACCCCGAAGCCATGCCCGGCGAACTCCTCGTCGTCCTCCGCCAACTCGCGAAAGCCTTTGGTGGCATCCAGGCTGTCGCTGAAAAGGCGGAACTCAATCCCACCCAGCTCTACCGCACCTTGTCGCCGGAGGGCAATCCCTCGCTCACCAGCCTCACGGCCATCCTCAAAGCACTTGATATGCAGCTCGTCGTAAAGAAGCGAAAGGCTTCCGCGACTAAGTCCGCCGCATCTCCCTTAACACGAACCCGCAAGAAGCCCGCGCGCGCCAACACAACCTCACCAAAGCAAACCAAAGCAGTGCCATGCTGAATTGTTCGCGGATGTTGAAGATTGGTGCCGTAGGTGTGAGATACGTGCGTTTGACGACAATTTTCGCTGCACTACTGACTCTGACTCTTGATGCTCACGGCTATGGCGACGAATCGGGCACGTTGATGCTGATCGCACATACGCAAGATGCAGTGTGCTTAGTGTAGACAGCAAGGTGACCTCTACTCCTGTGCGAGGTTCAAATTGGGGCCAACCTCTGGAACCAGACGATACGGGTAAACGTAAAATCGTGGATATTGGGCAACACAGTTCTTGCGCTCTAGTCGGTTATTTAGGTGTCACTTATCAGCAGTACGATGTTGCCACATCTCTGCGTAAGTATGTGGAAAACCATGCTGATGTGGAAGCAGATGAAGCAATAGAGTCGTTACTCATGGCAGCAGCGCGAGTGTGGAACGATGTAGCGAAATTGGCTATGTATAGAGAGGGTGACCTACCCGCAGGCCGTAAGGAGGGCCAATCAATCACATCTGTTTGGTGTGGGACCACGATCAATGGTGTTCCTAAAATTGTATATGGCGAGACCTTTGTGATTAACGGGAGATTTGCGTCGTGGAGAAGGAAGCCGGATACCACTATCGGCGGAATTGGCTTAGATGGCGAGCTGCATACAGACGATTTCTTTCCCTTTCTAGAAAGTCCAGCATTTAGTTTTACAAGTGCGTTGAACCCAAATATGGAGCTCGTCAATGACTTAAACCGCAATGTGGTTAATGATCTATCTTCTAATCAAGAATTAAGCAGCATACTTGCCTCATTGGAATCGGCCGGAAGAAACGGGCTTAGATCGCGGACTGCAGCGCCATATGAAGATCGCGCCGCACTCTCAATAGAAGACGTTAGGAAGCTATTTCAAAGCATCTACGCTTCAGTAACAAAACAGACGGGTGGAGTAGGACCACCATATAACGTACGCATCTTTACACCATGCGGCAGAATGATGACAAATATCGGTACGACGAGGTGGACCTTATGTAAGCAGCACTGATGGCAGCCCCTTGCTACCATCACCCTTGTGCTCCACCTCGCCACCCCCATCCAGTTCGTCAAGCGCGTCGGCGACCGCATCGCCCAGGGCCTCGCCCAACGCGGGGTCGAGACCGTCGAAGACCTCCTCTACCACCTCCCCTTCCGTTACGAAGACCGCCTCAACCCCGTTTCCCTCACCGACCTCGTCGCCGGGACCCTGTCCACCGTCATCGCCGAGGTCCGCGGCTCCGCCCTCCTCCGCACCCGCTCCGGCCCGCTCTTTGAGATGACCGTCGGCCAGGGCCTCACCTCCCTCAAATGCATGTGGTTCAACGGTGGATACCTCGAAGGCCGCTTCAAAGTCGGCCAGATGGTCGCCCTCTACGGCAAGCTCGAAGCCTCCCGCTCCACCGCCGGCCGCTTCAAGATGATCCAACCGCAGTTCGAGATTCTCCCGGCCCCCGGCGCATCGGGACCCGACGCCGAGTTCGCCCAGCTCGAAATGGGCCGCATCGTCCCCATCTACCCCGCCTTTCCCGGCACCACCGCCTGGGGCTCCAAGCTCAACTCCAAATGGACCCGCCGGGTGATGTGGTCCGTCTTTCAGGAGCTGGAAGAGACCACCCCCACCAGCCCCGAAACCCTCCCTAAAGCCTTACGCGACCGCCTTTCCCTCCCGAAAACCTTAGAAG
>CAXTUR010000281.1:0-3304 GCA_964247455.1 uncultured Acidobacteriaceae bacterium
GGGTGAGGGTCTTGGCGCGAGGCGCGGTTTGGAGCGTTTGCTCGACGGCGAAGGTGCTGGGGCTGGATTCTTTGACGATGGTGAGGGTGCCGCCGCCTTCGGACGAGAAGACCTCGTTGGTGGCGGGATTGAAGACTGCGCCGTCGGTGCCCTGGCCGATGGGAAGGGTGGCGAGGATGGTACCGTCGGTGGCGGAGAGGATGACCATGGTCTGCGGGTTGCGGCAGGTGGCGAAGAGGATGCCGTTTTTGGCGTCGATGGCGAGCCCGGCGCAGGTGCCGCCTTTGCCCTGGAGGTCGATGGTGCGTATGAGCTTGTTGGAGGCGGTATCGACGACGGCGATCGAGCCTTTGTCTTCGAGGTCGATGAAGAGGTGTCCTTTGCCGTCGGCGACGCCCTGCTCGGGTGCTCCGCCGAGATCGATGGTGGCGGCGATGGAGCCGTCTTTCGCGTCGATTACGGTGACGTTGGGCGCGCCGTGCGAGAGAATGTAGACCTTGCCGGCGGACTCGAAGATGCCATCGGGACCACCCTGGACGTCGATGGTCTTGGTGGGCTTGAGAGAGTCGGCGTCGAACATGGCCGCCGGTTTGCTGGAGACAAAGCCGTGGCCGCCGCTGACAGCGACGCCGTGGCCGGAGATGCCGGGCATGTCGGCGAGGGGCTTGAGCGAATCGAGATCGTAGACGGAGAGGTGACCGGCCGGGCCGCCGCGGGGGACGTAGAGCTTGCGGGCTGCGGAATCGGCGTAGACGTAATCAAAGCCGCCTTCGCCGCCGACCTTGGTGGTCTGGAGGACTTTGTACTGGGCGGACAACGGCGTCGAAAGTGAAAGCGTGGCGGCGAGGAGCGGAAGCAGAGCGGGAACGGCGCGGCGGGTAAAGATCGTCATGCCCGTAGTGAAGCACAGTTTTGTTGCGGGCGGAAGACAGCCGGTGCTGTTACGTCTGTTTGCCGCTGATAGACTAGAGGCTTGCGTGATGTTTTCGCGAAGCTCAAGTTAATCGCCGCGCCTAGCGCTTGCGACCAGAAAGAAGATCGAGAGACCGTGGATCAGCAGACCAAAGTAGCGTTGAAGCAGGACCAGCTTGTGACCACCACCGGCAATGGGTTGGAGTGGGCGAGTGAAAACCGTAAGTCTGTGATCGTGACGGTCAGCCTTCTATTGGCGGCGATTCTGATCGTAGTGCTGGCGGCTGTTCTATACGCGAAGCGTGCGGATGCGGCCTCGGTGGCGTTCGGCGCGGCGATGCAGGCGTACCAGACACCATTGGCGGTACCGGGGCAGCCGGTGCCGCCGGGTGTGAAGACGTTTGCGTCGGTTGCGGACCGGGCGAAGGCGGCGAACGACCTGTTTATGGACTGCGCCAAGAGATACAGCCTGGTGCCAGATGGCAAGGTCTGCAAGTACTTCGGCGGGCTGACGTATATGGAGCAGGGGCAGAACGGCCCGGCAGAGTCGACGCTGAAGGAGGTTGCCGGGGGGATGAACGGCGACCTAGCGTCTTTGGCGAAGCTCTCGTTGGCGCAGCTCTACCGACAGACGGGTAAGGATGGCGCGGCGGTCGATCTGTACAACCAACTGACAGCCAAGCCGACGACCTCGGTTCCGGCGGGCATCGCGCAGTTGCAGCTTGCTGAGCTTTACACCGGGCAGGGCAATGCGGATGCGGCGCGCAAGATCTATGCGCAGTTGAAGGACAAGGACGCGAAGGGCGCGGCGGGAACGATCGCGGCGCAGAAGCTAAATCCGGCTGCTGCGACGGGACCGAGGCAGCAGGCGCAGTAAAAAGGGTGGCGTTTCCGAAGTCGAAAGCGTAGTTCCGTTCGTGGGAGGGCGGCTCTTCCGCTTTGTCTCCATTCTGATGGACTAATGCCCCGCGTCGTTCGGGAAGAGGCGTATGTCTTCGACGTTCCTGTACCGTTCGGCGAAGTCCATGCCGTAGCCGATGACGAAGGCGTTGGGGATGGAGAAGGCGACGTAGTCGGCCTCGATGGGGACGAGGCGGCGCTCAGGCTTGTCGAGGCAGGTGGCGATCTTGAGCGAAGCCGGCTTGTGCTGGAGCATGAGGCCGCGGAGATAGCTGAGGGTAAGGCCGGTGTCGAGGATGTCTTCGACGAGGATGACGTGCTGGCCCTCGATGGGGTTGTCGATGTCCTTGATGAGCTTGACGGCGCCGGAGGAGACGCGGGCGCGGCCGTAGGAGGAGACGGCGACAAAGTCGAAGGTGGCGTCGACGGTGATGGCGCGGGCGAGGTCCGAGAGAAAGATGGCGGCGCCTTTAAGGACCCCGATCAAGACGACAGACTGACCGGCGTAGTCGGCGGAGATCTGTGTGCCTATAGCGGCGACGCGGGCGCCGATCTGGGCCTTGGTGTGAAGGATGTCCATGGAGGCGGCGGGGGGAAACTCGGGCTTGGCGGCAAGGGCGCTGGAGGGCATGAGGCGATGGTAGCGCGGATGAGCGCGGCGGGGAAGAACCTTATGCGACTCGCTATACTTTAGCTTGCGAGGATTATGTTTCCGTATATCGATGTAGGCCCGGTGCATCTGGGGACGTTTGGGTTGTTGCTGTGGCTGGCGGCGGTGGCGGCGACGGTGGTGTTGCACCGGAACTTTACGCGGCGGGGGATCGACGCAGACGCGTTGAACATTGTCGCGCTGGTGGTGGTGGCCGGGGTGCTAGGGGCGAAGACGTGGCACGAGTTGCAGGATGTGCCGGAGCTACGGGCGGCGATGCGGCAGATCTTCCTGCCGGGCTGGCACCATACGCTCGACGTGGCAGGAGAGTTCCTGCATTGGTTTCAGGCGGGGTTTGCCTGGTATGGCGGGATGCTGGCAGGGATCGCCATGCTGATGTGGCAAGGACAACAGGCGCGGTTTCGCGGTGAGGCTGAGGGCGCTCTCGGGCGGCGTGTCGGCGCGGTGCGGATGCTCGATCTGGCAACTCCGGCGGCGGCGATCGGGTATGGCGTGGGGCGGATCGGCTGCCTGACCAGCGGCGACGGCGATTACGGGATTGAGACGACACTGCCCTGGGGCGTCCACATGGCGAAGAACGCGCTGGTGCCGACGCCGAACCTGGTGCAGCCGACGCCGGTGTATGAGCTGCTGTTTTCGGTGCTCATTGCGTGGGTGCTGTGGCGGCTCGGGCGGACGGGCAAGCCGGTGGGCTGGTTGACAGGCTTGTATCTGGTGTTGAGCGGGGTGGGACGGTTTCTGGTGGAGTTCGTGCGGATCAACCCGCGGCTGTATTGGGGGATGAGCAACGCTCAGGTGGCGGCGGGGGGGAGTGTGATGGTG
>CAXTUR010000282.1:0-3294 GCA_964247455.1 uncultured Acidobacteriaceae bacterium
GCCCTCAACGCCGCCGACGAGATCGACGTGGAAGCCATATTAGACGGATCAATCAACTTCCTTGGCATCCCACGTACAATCGAAGCTGTGCTCGCGTTGACCCCCACCGCCCGGCCCTCGTCTATTACAGAGGTCCTCGCAGCCGATCGGGCCGCCCGCGCCCGCGCAACAGAACTAATATCCAGCCCCATCATCGTCGTCAATCCCGAGGTTTCCCTGTAAATGTCGACCGTCGTCCAGCTAGCCATCGTCCTCGGCATCATGGTCCTCGTCCACGAGTTCGGCCACTTCGCCGCCGCCAAGCTCTGCGGCATCCGCGTCGAGGTCTTCTCCGTAGGCATGGGGCGTCGCATCCTGGGCTTCCGGCGCGGCGACACCGACTACCGCCTCTCGATCCTCCCCATTGGCGGCTACGTCAAAATGGCCGGCGACACTCCCGGCGAAGCCCCCTCGGGCGATCCCGGCGAGTTCAACGCCCACCCCCGCTGGCAGCGCGTCGTCGTTGCCCTGGCCGGACCCATCGCCAATATCGTTCTCGCCTTTGTTCTGATGACTGCCGTCTCCATGCTCCACAACGAAGTCCAGGAGTACATCAACGGCCCCGCGCGCACGGACTACATCGCCGCTAACTCCCCCGCCGCCGCGACCGGCATCCGCGCGGGCGACCTCGTCGTCCACTACGACACCGTCGAAAACCCCACCTGGGAGCAGGTCGCCATCCGCTCGCTGCTCAATATCAACCACCCCGTCGCGTTCTCCTTCCTGCATGACGGCCAGCGCCACGACACCAGCCTCCAGGTCGACGCCAAGGGGAGCGCCGACAACTTCTCGCTCGACAAGCTCGGCCTCATCCCGAAGGAGCAGAACACCCCCGTCCAGATCGCCGAGCTTGAGCCCTCGATGCCCGCCGCCCGCGCCGGCCTGATCGCCCGTGACCAGATCGCCTCCGTCGACGGGCTCCAGTTCCACTCCGTGCCCGCGCTGCTCGCCTATTTACAGGACCAGGCCGGCAAGCCCGCGCACCTCACCGTCCTGCGCACCGGCGGCGGCACCAATCAGACGCTGCCCATCGAGCTCACCCCCCAGCTCGCCGACTCCGGCATCGGCGGCAAGACCTACCGGCTTGGCTTCCGCCCCGTGCAGCCGCCCGTTAAAGTCGAGAAACTTCCCCTCGGCAAGGCCATGGCCGCCTCCTACACCGTCAATCTCAAATATGCCTCGCTCATCGTCGAAGTGCTCAAGGGCATGTTCACCCGGCACGTCTCCATGCGTTCGCTCTCCGGCCCCATCGGCATCGGCCAGCAGGTCCACCAGGCCGTCGAGATGCCCGGCTGGATGCCCATCGCCGGGCTGATGGCCTATATCTCCATCAATCTCGCCATCTTCAACTTGCTCCCCTTTCCCATTCTCGACGGCGGCATGATCACTTTTCTCGGGATTGAAAGCATTCTCCGCCGCGACATCGATCAGCAGATCAAGGAGCGCGTCTATCAGGTCGCCTTCGTCTGCCTGCTCGTCTTCGGCGTCCTCGTCATCTTTAACGACCTGTCCAAGCTCTCCCTCTTCTCTAAGCTCAAACCATAGCCAATCTACTGCTTGACTGCACTCGAAAAAGCCCTTAACTGCGAAATGAGATGGATGGATTTGCCGTCCCATGGCTTCCAAGCAACCCAGCCTGAACCGATTGCCACTTGATCCGCGCCTTTAGGGTCGACAACCGCCACCTTATTGGCTGTCCCATCGATCACGACGACTTGAGCACCCGATCCTGCAATCAACTTTGTTCCGTCGTTGGCACACGAATCCGCTCGTCCTTTCAACCAATAATCGTTAGCCCCAACCACTATACGGTCATTCGGCTCCCGATCCATGTTAGGCGAACTAACTGAGATGCCTAGAGCTTCATCATCACAACCGCCCTGTTCATCTTGACGTTTGACACACTTAAGGTTGCTGATCTCCATTAGCTAAGCTTAACTTTTCGCCTCCACGGTCATCACAAAATGTGAACTCACCCTGTCTAAACAATAATTGGTATGGGTTTCCAACTATAGCTACTTTCCACTCATTTACGGGATGTAAATTAGCGGGAACGGACTTGGACAGTTCACGAGGCCGAGCTATGCTTATAGCACCGGTTTTTGCTGAACGCGAACAGGCAGTTAGCAAGCATAAAGATAGTAGGATAATAAGGCTCATTTGTCTCCTAATTCTAGGTCAACCTTTTTCTTTATGGATGTCATGTTACTTGCATAGTCGTTTTCTGACCCCATGTAGTAGTGGTCTTGCTTAAGCAACTTCGCAAATGACACGCAGTCACCTCGGTTAAGCGCTGGCAGCAAGTCAGCATGTTTCACCGCTTTTCTTTTGTAGACCTCGACCCACTTTAAGGCTCCTTCTTCCAGGGACCCGTAAGCACGAAACCGTGAATATGGGTCGGGAGGATTACAAACGACTATAGTTTCGCTTGCACCAGCATGCCATTGATGCTGTTTGATCTCCGCGTCTGTCGCTGGACGAGCAAGTCCACCCAAACCAGCAATCTTCCTCTGGGCATCTAGATTGGAAGTGGTTCCCAGGTTCCTCTTAGATACATATGGGGAACATCTGTCTTCGGAGACTTTACGTTGCCAAGATTCCAGTTGTAGCAACTTTTTCCATTAACTCGTTTCATGCTTGGATTGCGCGACCAGCGTATGGGCGCCTGCCTTGTTTAGTTCGGGCCAGAGTTTCTGTAGTACCTCCGACAACTCCCTCGTTCCAGGTGGTGTATTGACGGCAACCACTTCATTCTTGTTGTCGGTGTACTTCTGGTTTTGCCTCCCAGCGGCACGACCCGTGGTACCGGCGGAATCGGACCGAAAGCGGGCGACTGCATGCTCTGCATCTTTCGTAGGTCGTCCGCAAAGAATCTGCCGAAGCTGACTCCCTCAAGCAGGCTGCTCAAGGGTTCGCCGAAAGGGATGCACTTCGCCCTCCTGACCGCAATGGAAACCGAGCCGCCTCTGAAAATCGAGAATCGCCTGCACCGTTGGCTCATCGCAATGGCCCGAGAGGAAGAGGTTGGGACGCGGACCATGTAAACCAGGATTATGGTTGAGCAGAAGTTTGACCAGCTTCATGTCGTTTACGTTGTTCTGGCCATACCGGCCAACACTTCCGTGAAGAATGCCTCTGGTAGACCTCACAACCCTCCTCCAGCCTCTGTCCCGCTATCATCTTACCCCCGTCTATTGCTCCCGCCGCAGCTCCGCCGCAATCACCCCCGCCACTGCCCGCGCCTCTTCCTCCGCC
>CAXTUR010000283.1:0-3268 GCA_964247455.1 uncultured Acidobacteriaceae bacterium
GTGCGGGACCGGTTGGAGAAGGCGGCTCGACGTGTCTAGTTCGGCGGCTTCTCGGCCGTCAATTTGAGGCTCGTCAACCAATCGTGGTGGGTCGCTTCGAGCTGCTTTGAGGAGTAGAAGAGCGTCAGCATGAACCCGCTCATCGACTCGCTGGTCTTCACCTGGGTGCGGCCATCGGGGAGCCGCTGGAGGTTCCAGACAAGAATGGCGTGCGCGTTGAACGCGACACCGGTCCAGACGAACTGCTCCATTGGTCGCGCCACGGTGATCTGCGAATGGATCTCCGCGCCGCCCGTCTTCCATGTAAACGGGGTGCCGGGCGCAACCGGGCCGGCGATATCCGCCGACTCGACGTTCTTCTGCCATTGCGGCCAGTCCTTCACACCGATCAACACATGCCAGCCCCGTTCAGGTGGAGCATCGATGACGATTTCAGAGTGCGCCTTGACGGGCGCGCTTTCATCTATCTGCCCGCCATGTGCGAGCCGATTAAGACGGTCTTGGGCCTGGGCTATCGGGAGCAGGAGCAGGACGGCGATCAGCAAGCGCGGCATGGAAGTTGGTACGCGCCCTGGCACGGTTCGGGTCCACGCTTGCCAACTTCAGTGGGGAAGGCCCGTGGCGAAGGCGTCGAGGGAGAGGTTGCGGAGCAGGTTGCGGCGCATCCCGCTGTAGACCTGGTCGAGGCCTCGGCTGGCTTGCTCGATCTTATTGAACGGAAGGGCGAGGCGCTCGAGCTCGGCGCGTATGTCAGTGTTGCGGAGCAGCTCGGGCGTGCCGGAGTCGAGCAGAAGGAGATCTTCAAGGAGGAGAGCAAGGGCACGGAGCAGGGCCGTGGTCTTCCCCTGGCCTTCGGCTCCGGCGCGGTAGGGCTCGGTCATCTTGAAGAGCGCGCTGTGGTCGTTGGCGGCGGCGGCGTCGCGGAGCAGCAGGAGGGCATCGGCGCGGGCGGCGGTGTATGCGACAAGATCGAAGCCAAGGGCCTTGCCGGCAGCTCCCTGGGCGAGGCGGGCAATGAGGGAGCGCTGCTTGGGCGGAACGTCCGGACGGCGGTCGGCGAGCAGCATCTCGATCTCCTCCACCGGCAGCGCGCCCAGCCGCACGGTGGCACAGCGGGAGCGGATGGTCGGCAGCAGCTCGCCGGGGTTCTCGGCCAGCAGGATGAGGTGGGCGTACGGTGGCGGCTCCTCGAGCACCTTCAGGAGCGAGTTGGCGGCCTCCTTCATGAAGCTGGCCGCGGTGAGGATGAAGATTTTGCGTTGGGCTTCGGACGGGAGGGTGTGGGAGCGCTGGATCAAGGTGCGAACCTGGCCTAGTTTGATGAGGAGTTGCGGCGGGTCCGGCGGAAGGATGAGCACGTCCGGATGGGGCTGGATGAGGACGCGGGTGTCTCTGCGGGCGGCCGCGGTGCGGAGGGCTTCGCGAGTGGCGACCGCAGCGGCGACCTGCTCGTCGAGGTCGGCGGCAGCGGCGATGCGGGTGCAGTTGCGACAGACTCCGCAGAAGCCAGCCAGCGACTGGCCGTTCGACCAGAGGTCGCGGGGCTGGCGCTCACATTGGACGGCCATGGTGAGCATCAGGGCGAGGGTGTATTTGCCCGCTCCGGCTGGACCCGCGAGAATTAGCGAGTGCGGAAGCCGACCCGCGGCAATGGCGGTGCGCAGCTGCTCGACGGCGGTGGCGTTGCCGAGGAAGTCGTTGAAGGTGGCGGGCAGCGGCATGGCTAAGCTACCGGACAACATGGAAGGTGCGGCTCCAGCGGGTGCCATCGAAGATGTGGATGACGGTATGCACGGTGCTGGCGATGCGCTCGGGGATGCTCGTCTTGTACATTTCATCCGCGCCTGTCTTGAACGACCAGTAGATAAACAGGGGGCGGCCGAGGATGTTTTCGCGCGGAACGAAGCCCCAGAAGCGTCCGTCCAGCGAGGCGTCACGGTTGTCGCCCATCGCGAAGACCTTGCCCGGGGGGACGACGAGGTCGCCGTTTTGAATGTGTGTGGGAAGGTCGATGGCCCAGGTCGAGGTGATGTTGCCGTCCATGTCGGGGGGGATGGAGGGGAAGTTGTCGGCGTAGAGGTTGGAGCTGTCAGCGGTGGGTTTTGCGGCGGTGGGTTCGTTCTGGGCGACGCCGTTGAGGAAGACGATGCCGTTGCGGAGGTGGATGCGGTCACCGGGGACGCCGATGCAGCGCTTGACCAGGATCAGGTCGGGGGTCTCGGGGTTGGGCTTGTAAAAGACGATGACGTCGCCGCGGTGAATGTCGCGGTTGGGCATGAAGCGGGTCCAGAAGGCGGAAGGCGCGAAGATGACGCGGTCGACGAGCGGGTGGTCACCGATCAGGAGGGTCTTCTCCATGGAGGCCGACGGGATCTGGAAGTTCTGAAAGATAAAGGCCGTGGCGAAGAGATAGACGGCGAGCATGGAGCAGATGGAGGCGAAGCCTTCAAGCGGCGTCTCGGTCTCGGGCTGAGTAGCGGCGGGCTCGAACTTGGACCCAGCTTCGGCGGGCAGGACGGCGGGGTTGGTGGACATACGGTCTCCGGTGCTCCGGCGTTAGTGTATCGTCTGGCAGGTCGTAAAGTAGCGAACAAAGAGGCCAGTCTACCGCGTGGTGTAGGTGGTGTCGAAGTCCGGACCGAAGAAGCAGCGCTCGACGAGCATGCAGAAGATGTGTTCGAGCGCGAGGTGCGACTCCTGGATGTTCATGGTGACCGAAGACGGAACGGCGATGAGGTGATCGCACGCCGCAGCCATCTTGCCGCCGCCCTCCCCGGTGAGGCCGATGGTGGTGATGCCTTGTTGCTTGGCCTGCGCCATGGCTTTGAGCAGGTTGCGCGAGTTGCCGGAGGTGGAGATTCCAAGGAAGAGGTCGCCGGGCTGGCCGAGCGCCTCGATCTGGCGGCTGAAGCTGTCGTCGTAGCCGAAGTCGTTGCCGATGGCGGTCAGGATGGAGGAGTCCACCGTCAGCGCGATAGCACGTAGCGCCGGACGATTGACGGTGAGGCGGCCCACGAACTCGGCGGCGAGATGCTGGGCGTCGGCGGCCGAGCCTCCGTTGCCGGCGATGAGGAGCTTGCCCCCGGCGTGCATGGCGGCGGCGGTCCGCTCGGCGATGGCGAAAAGAGTGTCGTGGATCGCGGCGTCGGCGAGGACGGCCTGCATGGTAGCGATCGATTGCGCGAGCTGGTGGCGGACGATGTGCTGCATGGGGCGGCGAGCTCTCCTTGCTGAAGTATACGGGGGTGGGGGTAGGATGGCTGTCGAG
>CAXTUR010000284.1:0-3239 GCA_964247455.1 uncultured Acidobacteriaceae bacterium
GTATGCGTCCGGCCTGACCCGCCTTGCGTAGCTAAGCCTCTCTCGATCTGCTTGGTGGCATGAGCAGAAGCGATGATGAGGCTGCCACTGTGGCAGCCACTGAAGCAGCTACGGTGCAACGGATCGAGATTGTTGGCGAGCGTCGTCGTGTGCATGACGCGAGCTTCCGCGCCGAGGTTTTATCTGAGGCGATAGCGGCTGGCGCGCAGATGAAGCAGGTCGCGCTCCGACACGGTATCTGCACCAGCCTGATTTATCGATGGCGGCGTGAGGCGTCACTGGTCAAGCCTGGGTCGGCGGTTCAACTGGTGCCCGTCAAGATTGCCGAGCCGCGTGCGGCCGGGAAGCGGGCGTCACCCACGGCAACGCCCGCCACGCCGCAGGCGCGCCGCGGGGTGATTGAGATCGAGCTCGATGGCGGCGTGCGGGTCCGCGTCGATGGCGACGTGAGCCTGGCCGCGTTGCGGCGAGTGGTCACCGCGCTGCGCGGATGATTGCGCCGCCCGCCGGGGTCAGGATCTGGCTGGTAGCCGGTGCGACCGACATGCGCCGTGGCTTTGACGGTCTGGCGGGGCTCGTGGCCCAGCATCTCGACGAGGACCCGTTCAGCGGTGCGCTGTTCATCTTTCGCGGCCGTCGCGGACATTTGCTGAAGATCCTGTTCTGGGACGGTCAGGGCTTGGTGCTGTATGCCAAGCGCCTGGAGCGCGGCCACTTCGTCTGGCCGGTGACCAAGGATGGCGCGGTGTCGCTAACGCCGGCGCAGCTCTCGATGCTGACGGAAGGCATCGACTGGCGCATGCCCGCGCGCACCTGGCAGCCCGAGATGGTTGGCTGACCACCACCTTCAACGTCGAGTTTTGCTTGTCGCGACGCGCGGTGATGTCGGAGTCTGCATGCATGCCGATTGCCGCTCCGGAGCTGCCAACCGACGTTGCCGCGCTACAGGCGATGGTGCTGGCGCACGCTGCCGAACTGGTGGCGGCACGTGCCGGCATCATCGAGCAGCGGTTCGAGATCGAGGCGCTGAAGGCGCGGCTGGCCAAGCTGCTGCGCATGACCTTCGGCCGCTCGTCGGAGAAGCTGAGCGAGCAGATCGAGCAACTGGAACTGACGCTCGCCGACATCGACGAGAGACTGGCCGAGAGCGGCTTGTCGGCAGAGGAACCCGCGGCAGCGCAGGGCGAAGCGGCCGCCCCCCCCCGCAAGCCGGCCCGCCGGCCGTTGCCCGAAGCGCTGCCGCGCGACGTGGTGGAGCACGCGGCGCCCTGTTGCGACAAGACGGGCGCCTGCCTGGCCTGCGGCGGCACGCTGCGGCCGTTGGGCGAGGACGTGACCGAGGTCTTGGACTACGTGCCGGGCTCGTTCCGCGTCATCCGCCATGTGCGGCCCAAACTGTCCTGCCGGGCGTGCGAGACGATCGCGCAAGCGCCAGCGCCCAGCCTGCCCATCCGCCGCGGACGCGCCGGCGCCGGCCTGCTGGCGCATGTGATGGTGGCCAAATACTGCGACCACCTGCCGCTGCACCGCCAGGCCGAGATTTACGCCCGCGACGATATCGACCTCAGCCGCTCGACGTTGGCCGACATGGTGGGGCAGACCGCACGCCTGGTCCGGCCGCTTGTCGACGCGCTGGCCAAGCATGTCATGGCAGGCGACCGCGTGCATGCCGACGATACCGTGGTGCCGGTGCTGGCACCTGGGTTGGGCCGCACCCGCACGGCGCGGCTGTGGACCTATGTCCGCGACGACCGGCCTTTTGGCGGCGCCGATCCGCCGGCCGCGCTCTATCGCTACTCGCCGGATCGAAAAGGCGAGCACCCGCGGGCACATCTGAGCAGCTTTCGCGGCATCCTGCAGGCCGATGGTTACGCCGGATATGCCGGGCTTTACGGCGACGGCCGGATAGTCGAGGCGGCGTGCATGGCGCACGCGCGACGCAAATTCTTCGACGTGCACGAGACGACCAAGTCTGCGCCTGCCCGCGAGGCGCTGGACCGCATCGGCGCGCTCTACCGGATCGAGCACGACATTCGCGCACGCTCCCCCGAGCAGCGCTTGCGGATCAGGACCGAGCGCACCGCGCCGTTGATGGCCGAGTTGCACGCCTGGCTGGAGGCGACGCGCAGCCGGATCTCCGGGCGCAGCGACCTGGCGGCAGCCATCCGCTACGCCCTGTCGCGCTGGGACGCACTGACACTGATCCTGCGTAATGGCCGCGCCTGCATCGACAACTCGGCCGCCGAACGCGCCATGCGACCGATCGCGGTCGGCAGACGCAACTGGACATTCGCCGGCTCGGACTCCGGCGGCGAACGCGCCGCCACAATCTACAGCCTGATCGAGACGGCCAAGCTGAACGGTCTCGACCCGGAAGCATACTTGCGGCGCGTGCTCGAGCGCATCGCCGATCACCCCGTCAACCGCATCGCCGAACTGCTGCCGTGGAACACGCACGATATCCGTCCAAGGCTTGATCAACGTCTCGCAGCGTAGCAGTCTGAACAGACTCTGAGTTTGAACTCGGCAAGGTAAACCCACTGACTTGCAAGTCGGCTAGACGCTTACTCGACATCAGCGTGTGGATTGTGCCTCGGAGATTTAGCTGTGCCGCATCTAACGTTCCGAGAAGTAGATGACAGTAACTGGAACGATTTCGAACTGCTATTTGAAAGCCGCGGGGGTCCGAAGTCCTGCTGGTGCATGGTATGGCGAGCGATCGGAGCCGAAGCTCGGCAGACTGCAGGTGCAGAACGCAAGCGTGCGATCGAGCGGCGTGTCCGGATGCACGTGCCGATCGGTATCTTGGGCTATTCGGAAGGAGAGCCGGTCGCTTGGTGCTCAATTGCGCCGAGGACTTCGTATCGCCCTCTGGGCGGCCTTGAGATCCTAGACGAAGCGCCCGAGGCAGTTTGGTCTCTGGTCTGCTTCTTTACTCGTCGCAGCTTCCGTGGCCAGGGCTTGACAGCCCAGCTTTTAAGCGCGGCTGTAGCCTGCGCCCGCAATAGAGGAGCTCGCGTCGTTGAGGCCTACCCAGTCGAGCCCGGATCACCGAGCTACCGTTTTATGGGCTACGTGCCGATGTTTGAAGCAGCCGGCTTCCAACACGTGGGCACTGCAGGATCTCGCCGCCATGTCATGCGGATAAGCCTGGATGTGAGCCGTAATCCGGAAACCTGATAATAAGCGAGCGCTGTTGTCTTACAAAATGAACATGGCGCGTCAGACCGAACGCATAC
>CAXTUR010000285.1:0-3169 GCA_964247455.1 uncultured Acidobacteriaceae bacterium
ACTCTGTCCAATCAATACGCCCGCCGCAAACACCAACCCGCCCCCGACCACCACCTGCAAGAACGAGAGCGCAAAGCTCGTCTTGAAGTACCGGTTGCGGATCAGCGCGATGGCGATCAGCTCAACCCCCACTACCCCGTACGCCCACATCAACGCCGTATGCACATTGGGAATCAGAAACGGCAGCGTATGCAGGAAGCCACCGATAAACGTCATCAACCCGGTTACGATGCCGCGAAAGATAGGATTGCCCCGGCCAGTCAGCTCCCCGTCATCCGACAAGCCCTCTGAAAACGCCATAGAGATGCCCGCGCCTACCGCTGAAGCCGCGCCGATCAGAAACACCGTATGCGAGTTGTGCGTCGCGAACGCCGTCGCAAAGATCGGCGCGAGCGTCGAGACCGAGCCATCCATCAGCCCAGCAAGCCCCGGCTGCACAATCCGCAAGACAAAGTTCTTGTCGTCGGCGACGAGTTCAGTTAATTCCTGCAGATTTGTAGGAGCGGTTTCGGACATATTTGCCTAAGATGCAAAACGGCACCGTCCCGGCTCGGGCGCTGGTTGGCGCGGAGCGGAGACGGTGCCGTCTTCCTACTGAAACGTCTTACTGTCCGCGACGCGCGGGACCGGAGCGGCTGCTGCTGCCCGGACGGCTGCTGTTTGGCCTGCCGTTCGAACCCTGACCGCGGCCACCGGCGTTACGTCCGCCAGCGAATCCGCCGCCATTGCCGCCGCGACTCCGGAATCCGGCACCGCTTCCAGCAGACCGGAAGGGGGTATTCGGCGTCATGGGAGAGACGGGGTCATTGCCTTTCCAGGAGCGCGTCTCCATCTGCATGAGATCGCTGTTCTGGTTGAGATCGACGGGCTTGTTGCGCTCTTCTTTCTCAAGGTTCTTATCGGCTTCGCGCCACTCAAACTTTATCTTCAGCTCGCGCTCCAGTTTCCGCGCATCGCCGCGCTCTTGCGGCATGACGAAGGTTGTCGCCACGCCCTTCTTGCCCGCGCGCCCTGTTCGCCCAATGCGATGGACGAAGTCGTCCGACGCGTTCGGCAGATCGTAGTTGATGACGTGGGCGATGTCGTTTACGTCGATTCCTCGCGCCGCCACATCGGTCGCGACGAGCACGCGGTGCTTGCCGTTCTGGAAGCCCTTCAGCGCGGCCGTCCGTTGCGACTGCGACCGGTCGCCGTGGATCACGTCCGCATCGTGGCCCAGCTTTTCGAGCTTCTTAGAGATGCGGTCCGCACCGTGCTTGGTCCGCGAAAAGACCAGGAACGTCCCCTCCTCCTGCTTCAGCATCTGGTCGAGCAAGCCCAGCTTCTGGTCCTGCATCACCGTGTAGACCCGCAGCTCTACGCGGTCGGAAGGCTTGGACGCCGTGCCAATCTCGACCCGGACCGGCTTCGAGACGTAATCCTTTACAATCTCCTGGATGTTCGCGTCCAGTGTCGCCGAGTAGCACATCGTCTGCCGCGTCTTCGGCAGTGCACCCACGATGCGGCGGATGGCGGGCAGGAAGCCCATATCGAGCATCCGGTCCACTTCGTCCAGCACCAGCATCTCGACCGCGTTGATGTTGACCGCGCGACGGCGGAGGAAGTCCTCAAGACGACCGGGAGTGGCGACCACGAGCCGAGGTCCACGGCTCAACTGATCCAGCTGCGTGTTCTCGGACAAGCCGCCGCAGACGAGCACCGCGTCGCCACGCGATCCGGGGACCAGCTTGCCGTAAGCCTCAAGCACCTGCATCGCCAGCTCGCGCGTGGGCAGCAGAATCAGCGAACGAATCGGCCCGCGCTTGCCCTTCGTACTCGGAACGGAGCTGGCGTCCATCCGCTCGATCATCGGGATCAGGAAGCTGAGGGTTTTGCCGGTGCCTGTGGAGGCTGTGGCAAGGATGTCTGCCCCGTTAAGCGCGGGAGGAATGGCCTTTGCCTGCACCGGTGTGGGTAGCTTGAACCCAGCCGAAGCCAAGCGGCTCTTCAGCGAGTCGGAGATATTGAAGTCGTTGAACGAAACGTCCGGCACGAGGGTGAGACCGGTAGGCGTCACGATTAGAGAGTCGGGGGAGATTACAGAGGATGTTTCAAGAATTGCAGAGGTCAAAGTGTGTCCTTCGTATGTTGATAAAGCAAGCGTCGGCTATGACGCAGGGGCGCAGGTACGACATGGATTCATTGAGTCAGCAGGTCTTTGGTGATCGCGATAAGCTGGATCGAAGCGCTGCTGCTGCACGGCGAGTCTCGTCCTATGACGAACCTCCAGCCAGAGCAACCAGCGCGTCTCCTAATATAGGTGTGCGATGGATAAGGCAAATCGCAGTCTCTGGCCAAACCCCTGATCCATACCGGGTCTTTGCCTGCGATGCCCGCGCTGTTTCATCAACGCAAAGCAATTTTAGCATACCTAAGCTCGTCCTCCGCAGCGAACGGAGGAACGCCCCTCTTTCCAGCTCGATTGCGAATCTAAATATGGCAGTTCACCATGCCACGCTTTTCCAGATAACGCTGGTGATACTCCTCCGCCTTCCAGAACGTAGTGGCAGGGGTTACCTCTGTAGCGATCGGCTTCCGAAAGCTTCCGGAGGCGTTCAGCTCCACGATCTTGGCCCGAGCCTGCGCTGCCTGCTCGTCGGTGTACGTCAAGATCGCTGTCCGGTATTGCGCCCCGTAGTCCGGTCCTTGCCGGTTCACTTGGGTCGGATCATGCATCGCAAAGAACGCATCCAGCAGCGCGTCGTAGCTCAACCGCGAAGGATCGAACGTCACCTGCACCACCTCCGCATGTCCCGTACGTCCGGCGCAAACCTCTTTGTACGTCGGATGCTCCAGATAACCCCCGGCATACCCCACTGCCGTATTTAGAACTCCCGCCAGTTCGTTGAACCGGGCTTCTATGCCCCAAAAACATCCCGCACCAAAGATTGCTTTTTCCAATGCCACGCTGCCACTCCCTATACTCAGCTTTTGGATGCTTGGCGGGCCATTCGGTCACCGTCCCACCCATGAATAACCTGAGTATTCTGTGCCTGCCAGACGACCTCCGTCAAGCGCACACGCCGACGCGCAGCACCAAAGTTCTCGCTCAGCTTTGCCGCCGCCGCGCTCCGAACTTCGCCTTCTTGACCGGTGCCTTCAGCTGGGAGAACTCCGGCAACTTCGCCTT
>CAXTUR010000286.1:0-3151 GCA_964247455.1 uncultured Acidobacteriaceae bacterium
CGAGACCGGCGAGGCCGCCGCCGACTACGATGATGCGTGGAGTTGCTGCTGCCATATTGACGCCCTTCAGTACATCCGTTCGATTACGACCATGCTGAGCATGGACAATGCGAAGCCGCCGGCGAGAATCAGCCACCTAGTAGTGACTTGTTTATCTAGTGAGCCGTGCTTACGTTCACGATATAGGTCATAGACGTTATAGATTCTCGACAGCGGTCCGATCGCGTAGCTTGGAATCTTTTTATCTTCCGGCTGTTCTGCATTGACGATCCTAATCATGCGCTTGGTTACTATGCTTCCGTAAACCCCTGCAGCCAGCATGATCAGCAGACCTAGAATGAAGCTTACAAGCGGTGCCCAGTCTTTGAAGCCTGCGGCTGTCATGCTCTAACGTACCTCACCCGGCTGACTCGGATTGGTCGAGTTTGGCGGAGGCACACTCGGCGCGGGCAGCGTGACTCCGGCGGGCTGTGCAGGCATGACATCCGCCGGGGCGTTGCGGTACTTCGGCCCGACGAAGGCGTAGATGCCCGCCAGCCCGAAGCCGCAGAGGACGACGCCGACCGCCGTGCAGACGTAGCCGGAGCGGCGGCGGGCGCGGTCGCCGGGGGTGATGCCCCACTTGGCGGCGAAGAGCCAGATGCCGTAGGCGAAGTGCCAGGTGGTCGCGACCATGGCGATGACGTAGATGGCGAGCATCCAGGGGTTGGCGAGCTCGACCTGGACCTTGTGGAAGGCCGCGCCGGGGTGCTCAGGCAGACTGACGCCGGAGAAGCGCTGCCGCCAGACGTGCTGGACGATGTAGGCCAGGGCGATCAGGCCGGTGACGCGCTGCATGACGTACATCCAGTTGCCGGCCCACGGATAGACGTTGACGCTGGTTCGCCCGCGAAAGGCAATGTAGACGCCGTAGCCCGCATGGTAAGCAAGCGGAAGAAAGATGAAGGCCCACTCCAGCACGCGGACGAGTGGAAGCCCGTTGAGGAACTTAACCTGCTGGGCGTAGGCGAGTGGGCCGTTGAGCGCCTCGAAGTTTGAAAGGATGTGCTCCACCAGGAATGCGCCGATGGGCACGATGCCGGAGAGGGAATGGAGCCGGCGGAGGAGGAAGGAGTGGCCTTCGCCGGCGCGGAGCGGTTGAACGCGTCGCTGACCTTCAGGCAAAGCAGGAGCAGAGGCGGGTGCGGGAGGAGCGGCGGTGGCCATCGAAGACTCCTTGTATGTTGGACTGCGCCGAAGGGGAACGGAGGAGTGCCAGCACTGATTATTAATCCGACGTCCTGCGCGGTCAAGAAAATGATGGTTGCGTGTGCGATAAGCGGAGTGGATGTGCGTAATTGGCTCCAGAGGGACAGAAGACGCAGATTCCCCTTGAGAATGACAAACAGAAAAGCCAAGGCGTTCAGATCGTAGATAACTTTGTAAGCAAGGCGCGGAGTGCGTGGGCGCGATGGCTGACAGCGAGGCGCTGGTCCATGTCGATCTCGGCCATGGTCTGGCCGTACTGCGGAAGGAAGAAAAGCGGATCGTAGCCGAAGCCGGCGGTACCCCGAGGCGCGAAGAGGACTTCGCCTTCGACAGTGCCTTCAGCAGCTTGAAGGACGATGCCGTCGCGGGCCGCGGCGAGGGCGCAGCGATAGCTTGCTCGACGCTTGCCTTCGGGGATACGTGTAAGCGCGGCTAGCAGGCAGGCATTGTTGCGGGCGTCTGCCGTCATGCCGGGCGTGGCGGGAAAGCCTTCGTCGTCGGCATAGCGGGCTGAACGTACGCCGGGAGCGCCGCCAAGTGCGTCGACCTCCAGCCCGGAATCGTCCGCGACCACGATCTCTCTCGGCGCGTGGCGCGAGTAGAAGATAGCTTTCGCGGCGGCGTTTCCGGCGAAGGAAGGCTCATCTTCCGGCGGAGCCTCAATCAGGGCAAGACCGGGTAGAGGCACAATCTTCGCTGCTTCCGAAGCCGCCGCGAAGTCGCGCAACTTTCCGGGATTGCTGGTGGCCACATAGAAGGGCATTGATGCAATGATATTCTTACTTTGAGGTAAGACAAATGTTGAAAACGGCGGTGATGAGTTCGAAGGGTCAAGTGGTCATTCCGGCGGCGTTGCGCAAGCGGTTCAAGATGAACGAAGGAACGACGATCGTGTTTCAGGAGGACAAGGGACGGATTGTGCTTGAAGCGAAGAACTTCAAAGGACTGCTCGCTCTTGAGGGAAGCTTCGATTACGACCTGGAGGGCAGTCTGATTGAGGAACGCGCGCTGGAGGCGAAGAGCGAAGAGGAGCGCGCGGAGGAGTACGAACGCGACGTGGAGCAGTGAAGGAGTACGTGCTGGACGCGAACGCGGTCACACGGTTTCTCGGGGTCAGCAAAGGTGAGGGCCGGGAGAAGATACGCGGCTTGTTCGACTTGGCGGATCAGGGGCGCGTGGTCTTGCTTATGTCGCTCATCAATCTTGGAGAGGCCGCCTATGTCATGCTGAAACACTTTGGCGAAGACAGGACCAAGACAGCGGTTCAAGGCATAAGCAACGCGATTACTTTGGTCGAGGTAGATTACGACGCTGTGATCGAGGCTGCACGATACCGATACACCTACCATGTAAGCTATGCGGATGCTTTCGCTGTTGGCCTCGCGCTGAAGCGAAAAGCCACCCTTGTCTCCGCCTACTCCGCTTTTGAGAAGTTCGGTCCTAAATTGAAGTGGCTGAGACTGCCTGCGTATGCGGGAAAGATCAAGAAGGAATAGCTCCATGGCCAATATGAAGGCTTACACGGAATACCTGACGTTCACCACCGCGGAACGCTACGAGATGGTGCACGTCACGCCGCAGGTGGAGCAGATCGTCCGTCGCAGCGGCGTCGTGGATGGGCTATGCTTCGTCTCGCCGATGCACATCACGGCGGCGATTTACGTCAACGACAACGAAGAAGGACTGATCGAGGATATTTCAGTTTGGCTGGAGAAGCTGGCACCTTCGCAGCCGAACTACCGGCACCACCAGACGGGCGAGGATAACGCGGACGCGCACCTAAAGGCTTTGCTGCTGCACCACGAGACGACGCTGCCCATCACCAACGGCCGGTTGGACCTGGGAACGTGGCAGCGGATCTTCTATGCGGAGTTCGACGGGCAGCGGGCCAAGCGCGTCATTG
>CAXTUR010000287.1:0-3145 GCA_964247455.1 uncultured Acidobacteriaceae bacterium
ACCAGGAAGGCGACCAGATAGGTCGACATCTTCGGCGTCGTCGAAAACTTCAGGGTATGTTTGTCCGGGCCTGCAGGCGTATCGGCAATCTGGTTCGTGTTCGAGATGACCGTGTCGCGCGCATCGACCGTCAGCGCGATGTCGTAGGTCGCTTTTAGCGCGGGCTCATCGAAGGAGGGGAAGGCCCGCCGCGCGTCGGTGGACTCAAACTGCGTCACCGCATAGTTCCGCGCCTTCGTCTTTGAAAGATAGAAGCCGCGCAGCTTGTCGTTCAGGATGCCCGTGTACTCGATCGCGAGCTGCACCTTGCCCGCAGGCAGCGGCTGGGCGAAGGTGAACGTCGCCTGCTCCTTGCCGGGATCGAGCGAGACCTGCGCGGTTTGCGATCCGGAGCGCACTGAGACAAACTGAATCTCAAGGGCGTTTAAGGTGATCGTCGTACTCGGCGCGTCGAGAATCAGGTCGATCGTCTCACTCCCCTTGAAGGTGGCCGCCTTCAGGTCCGGCGTGAGCAAAAGAGTGTAGTGCTCGGGATGAACGCCTCCCGGCAGACGCTGAGCGGCGGCGAAGGTGGAAGCGGACAGCAGAAGGGCGGCGAACAGGGTGCGGCGAACGGACATGAAAACCTCAAAGATGCAATGACCTCAGCATACGAGAGATTCGCCCTCCTGGTTCCGTCGCTTCGCTCAGAGTTTGACGCGTCCCACGCAAAGCCGGGCCGGACGATACGCCTGAACGCTCACCTCCGAAGTCGGCAGGCCTGCCCTCGTGATCAATCGCTGCCAATCGTCATGGAGGAAGCTCCTGCGGATCGACACCAAGCCATCGTTGCGCACAAAGGGATGCAGCGGCAGCACCTTGCCCAGTAAGGAAAACGCGCGGTAGGGGAGCATCGTGCGATGAAGATCGTTCACGAACCATCCCCGCCGTGCGGTCGCCTCCATCCATCGGAGAAAACGCACGATCTCCTCGTCTTCCAGGTGGTGCGTCAGCAGCGAGCTGAGGACGACATCGACCTCTTCCCGGTCGAGCGAGTAGGCGTCGCCATGGAGAAAGCGTATCGACGTACCGGACGTGGCGGCTTGCGCAGCACGGACCGCGTCGGCGTTCAAATCGATGCCCGTAAGCGAAACGGAAATGCACCGCCGAGCCGCCCACCTAGCGATGCGGCGCAGGCTATCACCATAGCCGCAGCCGACATCGACGATCTTCAGCGGAGCGCGTTGCGGCGGAAGTTGGCTGACCAGCTCATCCAGCCAAATAAGCGTCGGCCGGTACGCGAACGTCCAGCGGTTGATCTGCGCAATACCACGCAGACAGCCCTCCAACACGTCGAACGAGCAGGGCGCGTCCATCAGTTCAGGCAGGAGAGCGGGCGGCGCGCGTGCAGAGAGGTCGATGTCCGGCATTCGTGTCAGAGGGTGGAGGCGACACGCTCGGAATGACCGGAGAGCTCCGACGCGCGCGCCTCCGCAAAGGCCGCCGCGCCTAGCAGTGCGCATGTGTCGTCGAGGATCACCCGGACAGGGATCGCCTGGAGCAAAGGCGAGAGACGGCCTTTGTCGAGGTAGGCCTGCATAAAGGCACCGTTCTGTAGCGTCTTCAGGATCTTCGGCGCAATTCCGCCGCCCAGATACATGCCGCCTATCGCCAACACCTTCAGTGCGATGTTGCCCGCCTCCGCGCCATACGCGGCGGAGAAGATGCGCATGGTGTCGAAGCAAATGGAACTCGACCCATCCTCCGCGCAGGTACCGATCACGGCGTTTGGATCTTCGGCCAGGAGCCGGTCACGCAGCCACTGCGACTCGTCCATCTTTTCCACATCGCGCAGATACCCATAGACGTTCTTGATGCCCAGGCCCGAGACCACGCGCTCGAAGCTGACCCGCCCATTCAAAGTGCGGCGTAGGTGCTGGAGCAGCGCGATCTCGCGGTCCGTGCGCGCGGCAAAGTCGCAGTGCCCGCCTTCGGAGGGGATCGGCGTGTGCTTCTTGCCGTCCCAGATCAGCACCGCCTCACCAAGCCCAGTGCCCGCGGCAATCAGCCCGCGATGACCAATGGCCGTCGGGTCGCCCTGATGCAGCGTGAAGATCTTCTCCGGCGCAAGCTCCGGGATGCCGTAACCGTTCGCTTCGAGATCGTTGATCAAAAAGATGTGCTGGATGCCCAACGACCGGCTGAGATCGTGCGCGTCCAGCGTCCATGGAAGATTGGTCAGTTTGAGCCGGCCATCGCGCACCGGTCCGGGGCAACCGAAGCAGGCCGCGGCAATCGCCTGCTTTTCTCCTCCATCCCCGGTAAGAAAGCGATTCACTACATCGTCCAGCGAAGCAAACTGGTGGGCGGGAAACTTCTGTTCGCGCACCGCCTTCAGCTTGCCCGCCGCAAACTCATACAGCGCCAGATGGACCTTGGTACCGCCAACATCGCCCGCCAGGATCATGACAGCTCCAGCGTCCCCGTCGCGGTGTCTGGGTCGACAGGCGGAAGCATCGCGGCGGCGGCGTTGTCGAGCAGGAAAAGGAGCTTGCCACTCGCCGGACGGATCAGCTGCGACGGCCGCGTCTCCGGATCGTACGGGCCCAGAAGCACGTCGCGGAGTACCTGCGTCTTGGCCGCGCCCTCGATCAAAAACACCACCTCTCGCCCTTGATTGATCACCGGCCAAGTCAGCGTGATCCGCCAGGTATCTTTCTGCGGCACGTGGTTGGCGACGATCAGGCGGCTCATCTCGTTTAGCGCGGCGGTATGCGGAAACAGCGACGCCGTGTGCCCATCATCGCCCATGCCCAGCAGGACCAGGTCAAAGGTCGGCGTCTCCGCGCCTTCCAGCTTGAAGGCGTTGCGCAGCGCGGACTCATACCGCGACGCGGCCACTTCGGGGTCGAGCTCTCCTTCCATGCGATGCACCTGCGCCGGCAGCAGCGGCACCTTCGACAGCATGGCTTCGCTGGTCATGCGGAAGTTCGACTCGGCGTCGTCCGGCGGAACGCAGCGCTCGTCCACCCAGAACAGATCGAGCGCATCCCACGGTGTCTGCGCGAGGTAGGGCTGTGCCGGGTCAGCTAGCAGCGCAAACATGGCCTTCGGCGTAGAGCCGCCGGAGATGGCCACCCGCGCCCGTCCGCGTGCTTTCACGGCT
>CAXTUR010000288.1:0-3145 GCA_964247455.1 uncultured Acidobacteriaceae bacterium
CCGAGGCCACCCTGCCCCAGCAGGCCCTCCACCTTATAGTCGCCGACGATCTGCCCGGGAGAAAACGTCATCGGCTCCATCATACGTCCGCCTTAGCGCCGCTTGGACGTGGCTTGGCGAAGACAGGACGCCAAAAGACTAAGATAGACCGAAGCTGAAGGAGCACCATTTGGAAGAGACACGCATCAGCCGGATGTACCTGACCCTGTTTCTACGCTGGCTCGGGGCGCTGCCGGGACGCATCGCGGGCGGCCAGTGGCTCCGCTCCGGCGTCGCGTGGCTCGTGCTCGCCGTCGCGGCGCTAGTCGGCGTCGCTGTCGCGGTGCACGAAAAGGGGCGCGGCGATCTGCACCGGATCGAGACCAATCTGGGCGCGGCATCCGCTGCGGCTCCAGCTGCCGACGCTGCGCAGCCAGGGGGACAAGCTCCTGTCTTCCTCAGCCGGACGGAGGCCGCCGGGGCCTTCTCCCCTGAGTTCCTATCCGCGACGCTGCTACCCGGCCGCGGGTTCAACGTTCTCCAGATCATGGCCTTCGTACCCGGCAAAGGCGCGGTTCCGCTGCTCGACCCACCGTCGCTTCAGGACGCCGCTAAGGCTATGACCGGCATCGACAACGACCAGAACGGCCAGGCCAGCCTCTCCGCCGGAGCCGCGTTCGAAGTCCCCTGGGCAGGCCGCATCTCCGGCTCCCCCCTGCCGGGCGACCTCGCCATCCGGGCCAACTGGATGGGCCACGCGCTCTCCCTGCCCGCCGACGCCAACCACACCGCGGACGGCGGCCTGCTCTTGCGCTCCGCCGCCACCTCTACCGAACCCTCGACCATGCCCGACGGAGCCGTCTCTCAATCCACCTTCGACGCCGCCGACTTCAACGGTCACTGGCTCTCGAAGACACAGGTGCGCACGACCGTGGTGCTCACAGGACAACGCATCGACCTGAGCATCGTCGCGCGCAACGTCGGTTCCGACCCGGAGCCCATGGGCATCGGCTGGCGTCCACGCTTCGCTCTTGCTCCGGCCGATCGGGCCCGCACCCTGCTCCGGTTGCCCTCCTCCACCCGCGCCGACGTGCCCTCCGGCCGCTCGCTTCCCGTCGCGGGAACACCCCTCGACTTCTCCTCGCCAGACGGTGCGCCTCTGCGCTCCGCGTCCCTTGACGATCTCTTTACCCCGCTCAAAACAGGCGTGCTGGACCCAGGCCCGCAAGCCGAGATTCGCAACGTCGCCGCCGGATACGGCCTTCGTCTCACCGCTCTTACAAGCAGCATTAAAGCCATCCATGTCCTCGCGCCCGCCGGACAGCCTTTCCTGACGCTCGACCCGCAGACCAACTTCGACGACCCCTTCGGACACCAATGGCCCGAGAGCTCACCAGGCGCGCTTACCGTCCTCAAACCGGGCGAAAGCCTGGAATGGAAGGTCCGCCTGGAGATCTTTCCGCTCCACACATCCGCCAACTCCGGCACAGCGACATTTATCCCACACCGCACGCAGCCCTAATCGTATCCGGCCCCGTTTGACCCTGCCCATCCAAGCCTCGTAGAGTGATAGAAGGCGCTTGCCGTGCACCTTTCCGGCAAACTATCCGAGCGCTCTCTGGAAGGCACACGCTTTGACCCCGACCGACACCATGGAACACCCTGAGACCGCCGCACTACAACCCGAAGCAACGCCCGAAGCCGCGCACGAGCACACCCATGACCACGAGCATACTGAAGCCCATACCCATGACCACACGCCCTCGCTCAACCCCGAGCTGATGCGCGAGATCGACGTCGAGGTCCCCGCCGACAAGGTCTCCGAGGCCTTCCGCAAGGTGGTCAAGCAGTACACCAAACTCGCCCGCATCCCCGGCTTCCGCGCGGGCAAGGTGCCGCCGTCGCTTGTCCGGTCGAAGTTCGCCAAGGAAGTCCGCCAGGAAGTCCTCGACTCGCTCGTCAAAGACCGCTTCCGCGCCACGCTCGAAGAGCGGAAGATCAACCCCGTCTCGCAGCCGCAGATGACCGACCTGCACCTGATGGACGGCGAGCCGCTCCGCTTCAAGGCCGCTTTCGAGGTCATGCCGGAGATCGACATCGCCGGATATGACACCGTCCAGGTCGCCCGTCCGGACGCCACCCTCACCGAAGACGAGTATCAGGCCGAGCTAAGCCGCGCCCTCGACAGCCACGCCACGGTAGAGCCAGTCGAAGAAGACCGCGCGCTCACCGATGGCGACTGGGCCGAGATCGAGTTCAAGGGCCAGATTAAGGACCTCGCGCAAACCGTCACAGAAGATGGCGCGGAGAACGCAGCCGGATCAGGAAATGGCGAGCAGCCCCCTATCACCGGCGAAGATGTCCTCGTCGAAATTGGCGGCCGAAACACCTTGCCCGCCTTCAACGACGCCCTGCGCGGCGCAAAGCCAGGCCAGGAGATGACCTTCGAGGTCAGCTACCCCGAGGACTTCGGCGAGCGTCGCCTCGCAGGACAAACCGTCGGCTACGACGTGACCGTCAAGGCCATCAAGCGCAAGACCTATCCCGATCGCGACGAAGACTTCGCCAAGCAACTCGGCAACTACGACAGCTGGCAAGACTTCGAGACCAAGCTCCGCGAGCGTACCGCCAACCGCAAGAAGGACGCTCTCGAAGGCCGCGCCAAGGAATCCATGCTCGAGCAGCTCATCGCCCGGATCAACTTTCCGGTGCCTGAGTCCTTCGTGCAGCAGCAGATCGACGCTCGCCTGGATCGCGGCCTCCGCGCCCTCGCTCAGCAGGGCATGAAGGCCGAAGACATGCGTAAACTCGACTTTGCCTCCCTCCGCGCCGCCCAGCGACCCGAAGCGATGAACGAGGTGAAGGCGTCGCTCATCCTCGACCGCGTGGCGACCGCCGAAGGCATCGAGGTCACCGACGATGACCTCAACCGCGAGCTCCTGATGCTCTCCATCTCGCAGCGCGAGCCGCTCGAAACCCTCCGCGAACGCCTCTCGAAGGACGGTGGCCTCGGACGCCTCCGCGAGCAGATGCTTCGCGAGCGCGCCGGCTCCGCCCTCTACGAAAAGATCGCAAGCTAGTCCGCAAGCTAACCAACCCGCACTACGCACCACAGGAAAGAGAGCATTATGGGACTTGTACCAATGGTGATCGAGCAGACGAGCCG
>CAXTUR010000289.1:0-3130 GCA_964247455.1 uncultured Acidobacteriaceae bacterium
ACTGCCGCCTACGACGCCACCATCGCGGCCACCTTGGAATCCATCACAGAACCGAGCGGTTCAGCCGCTTTCGAAACGGCCGCCTTCCCGCCCATATTCCGCGTAACCGCCCAGCTGAAAGACACCCTCCGCTACGGCGAAAACCCCCATCAAAAAGCCGCTCTCTATATAAATAGCTCCGGCAAAGGCATCGCCGCCGCCCACCAGCTCCAAGGCAAAGAGCTCTCCTACAACAACCTCGTTGACCTCGACGCCTGCTGGGAGCTCGTCTCCGACTTTCCGCCCGGCACCCCCGCCGTCGCTATCATTAAGCACACCAACCCCTGCGGCGCGGCCACCGGCGCATCCGTGCTCGACGCCTACCGCCGCGCCCTCGAAGCCGACCCTGTCTCGGCCTTCGGCGGCGTCATCGGCGTCAACCATGAGGTCGATGGCCCCGCCGCCGAGGAGATCGCCAAGCTCTTCGTCGAAGCCATCGTCGCTCCGTCCTTCACCCCTGAAGCCCTCGCCCGCTTTGCCGCCAAAAGGAACCTCCGCCTCCTCCAGATCGCGCTCGCCGAACCGTCTCGCATCCTGAAGCAGATCTCCGGTGGCTACCTCCTTCAAGACGCCGACACGCTCCGCCTCTCTGACACCGACCTCAAACACGTCACCAACCGCCAGCCCACCTCCGAAGAACTGAAGGCCCTCCTCTTCGCCTGGACCGTCTCGAAGCACGTCAAATCGAACGCCATCGTGTACGCTCGCACCTACGAGAGCCACGGCCAGACCGGCGGCGGCCAAACTGTGGGAGTAGGGGCCGGCCAGATGTCCCGCGTCGACGCCGCCCGCTTCGGCGCGATGAAGGCCTCCCTTCCCCTCGCCGGTACCGTCGCCGCCTCCGACGCCTTCTTCCCCTTCCCCGACGGTCTTGAAACCGTCGCTGCCGCCGGAGCCACCGCCGTCATCCAGCCCGGAGGCTCCGTCCGCGATCCCGAGGTGATCGCCGCCGCCAATCGTCTCAATATGGCCATGGTCGTTACCGGCGTGCGCCACTTCCGTCACGGGTAAGCCTGCGCCTCACGCTATAATCACCCAACGGTTTTCACGCGCGGGCATTCCGCCAGCATCCATCGCCCACGCTCCACCGTCCAATGCAAGTGAATCGTTTCCGCAGTCACTCCGACAGATCAAGGAAAGTACACTCTATGACGTGGTTTCTTCGTACTTCCTCGACGCTGCCCCTCTTCGCCGCGCTGCTCGCTCCCAACCTTCACGCCCAGGCCGTCGCCGCTACGCAGACGCCCGACCACGCCGCCTCCTACTATCACTACTCTCTCGCCCATCTTTATGAAGAGATGGCTGTTAATGCTGGCCGGCCAGACTACGCCACCCAGGCCGTCGAAGAGTACAAGCTTGCCCTGAACGCCGATCCCGATTCCGTCGCCCTCCAGAACGGTCTGGCCGATCTCTACTTCAAGATCGGGCGCATCCGCGAGGCTGTCACCGCCGCGCAGGACCAGGTCAAAAAGAACCCCAACGACCTAGCCGCTCACACCCTCCTGGGCAAGGTTTACCTCCGTTCGCTGGGCGACATGCAGGGCGCGCAATCCACCGAGATGCTTGGGCTGGCTATCGCTGAGTACGAAAAGCTCGCCCAGCTTGAGCCCGCCAAGGTCGAGAACCACCTCCTCCTCGGCCAGCTCTACGGCCTCAACCACGACTCCGCTAAAGCCGAGGCCGAATTTAAGGCCGCGCAGAAGCTCGATTCCAACTCCGAGGAAGTCGTGCTCAACATGGCCCGCCTCTACAGTGAGCAAGGCGACCTACAGCGCGCGGCCGATACCCTGGCCTCGGTCCCTGTAAACGACCGCACCGCCCGCACCGAGTTCGCCCTCGGGGGCACACTCGATCAGCTTCACAAGCCTAAAGAGGCCGCCCAGGCCTACCAGCGCGCCCTCGACCTTGAGCCCGATAACCTGGACACGCAGCGCGGCCTTGCGACTGCTCTGCTTGCGGACAATCAGCTCGACGCGGCCCTCAAAGTCCTTCAACAGATCGTCGCCACAGAGCCCCAGGACGCTCAGTCGCAGATCCACATCTCCGAGATCGAGCGTCGCCAGGGCCACTACGACCAGGCCCTCGCCACCCTCAAGAAAGCCAAGCCCAGTGCGCAGGACTCCGTAGAGCTTAGCTTCAACGAGGCCATGATCTACGATTCGCTCGGCCGCTACAACGACGCCGTCACCACCCTCAATAAGCTGCTCACCTCCCTCACCCATCCTGACGGCAAGTACACCGATCCCGAGAAGTCAAACCGCGCCATCTTCCTCGAGCGTCTGGCCATCGTCTACCGCGAGCAGGGCAAGACCGCCGACTCCGTCAACGCCTTCAAAGAAGTGACCGCGATGGGTGGCGAGTACGCCCGCAGCGGCTATCAGGGTCAGGTCGACAGCTACCGCGAAGCCCATCAGTGGAAGGAAGCCACGGCAGTTGCCGCCGAGGCCGCTCGGGCGTTCCCTCAGGACCGTAGCCTGCAGCTGATGTACGCCGGGCAGCTCGCTGATACCGGCAAGCCCGACGAAGGCTTCACCCTCGCCAAGGCCCAGCTTACCGGCACGCCCGCCGATCGCGATGTCGAGATCGCCCTCGCCAACATGGACATACGCCTTAAGCGCTGGGCCGACGCTGCCTCCGCGCTCGACAAGGCCGAGACCCTCTCCGACAAGCCAGACGACAAGCTCTACGTCTACTTTCTGCGCGGCACCCTCGCCGACCGCCAGAAGCTCTACGAGCAGGCGGAGGCCGAGTTTCGCCGCGCTCTGGTCATCGATCCGCAGAACTCCACCGTCCTCAATTACCTGGGCTATATGTTTGCCGACCGCGGCGTGAAGCTCCCCGAGGCGCTCAGCCTGATCCGCAAAGCCGTCGAGCTCGACCCGCAGAACTACGCCTACCTCGACTCGCTGGGCTGGGTCTACTACAAATCCGGACAGTACGCCCTCGCCGAAGAGAACCTCCGCAAAGCCAATGAGCGCGGCAGCTCCGACCCCACCGTCCACGATCATCTCGCCGATGTGTACGACAAGACGGGCAAGCTCAAACTGGCCCTCACCCCGTGGGAACGCTCCATGACCGAGTACGCCCACTC
>CAXTUR010000290.1:0-3090 GCA_964247455.1 uncultured Acidobacteriaceae bacterium
TACTTCGCCCGGAGGACTGGGCCGCGTGGATCGACCTCAGCCGCCCCGAACCGGAATTGTTGCGGCCGTTGCCGGCCGGCTCGCTGAGCGTCGAGACCGTGCGGGCCGGGAAGACGTGACGGAGCTGTCGAAGCAATACCCGCGCACGCCCGACGGCCGCTACTTCGTCGTACGTGGCCGCCTCTGGCGGACCAGCAATCCCGGCCTCGACGAACCGGAGCGGGAGCGGCTCGTTCACGCGCTGATGGCGGCCCGGCGAGCCGTGCGCGACGCGGCCGGAGAACCGGACGCAACTGCCGCCGCCCGGGCAGCCGTGGACGCCGCCAAGATTGCGCTCGGCGAACGCGGCCCGGTTTGGTGGGACGACGGAGCGCCCGACTACAATCGGCGTATGCCGAGGACGACGCCCTATGCGGGTTGGTTCGCTGCACTTGGTGAGCCGGGGCTCTCTGAAAACTCTCAGTGACTTACGGCGATGTGGGCTGGGACGCTGCTGGCCTCGGTTTGGCTTGCAAGTTTATCCCCGAAGTGGGATATAAGCGATCATGGCTCGCACGCTCGCGGCAGGTGAAAAGCCGCTCGACTGGGTGGGCTCGTCCAAGAAGGACTTCCTCGGCTTTCCGGGGCCGGTGAAGGACGAGATGGGCAATGCCTTGGGGCTGGCTCAGTTCGGCGGGAAGCATCCGTCCGCCAAGCCGTGGAAGGGCCAAGGGGCGGGTGTTTTCGAGGTGGTCGAAGACCATGACGGTGACACGTATCGCGCGGTCTACACGGTGCGCTTCAAGGATGTCGTGTATGTGCTGCACGCGTTCCAGAAGAAGTCACCCAAGGGGATCAAAACGGCTCAGATCGATGTCGATCTAGTCGAGCGGCGGTTGAAGGTCGCGCAACAGGATTATGAGGGTCGCCATGGCAAGCCAAAGCGTTGAAGCAATCGACGACGACATGATCACCCGCGGCACGGGCAATGTGTTCGCCGACCTTGGCTATGCCGATGCGGACGAGCGCCAGACGAAGCTGCGCTTGGCGAACGCTATCAACGGCGTGATCGCGCAGCGGCGCCTGACCCAGGCGGTAGCGGCCGAGAAGCTGAGTGTCGGCCAGCCGAAGGTCTCGGCGCTGGCGAACTACAAGCTGGATGGTTTTTCAGTGGAGCGCCTAATGACGTTCCTGACCGCCCTCGACCAGGACGTCGAGATCGTCATCAGGAAGAAGCCGCGCTCGCAAGCTGCTGGCCGTATCTCGGTCGTGGCTGCCTGACGTCATGTCGATCGGCGTCTCCCATGACCCCGAGACCGGCACGGTGGTTTTTAGTCGATCGGGGGGCAAGGAAGATCTACGACTTCTTGCCGCTGCGAGCGCAGGCGCTGGCTGCCGACCTGCGAGCCGCCGCCTCTGCCGGTGGTGCCGTCCTCATCGTCGCCACGGCTGACGACGGTCAGCAACTCCGGGTCGGGAGCGAGGCTGATCGCGCGCGAGCCATGGCCGACGATCTCGATCGGAATGCAGACCTCGGGCGTGGCGTGTGACTGCGGGCAGAGGAGCGCTCTCGCTCAATATTGGCGCCAGACGGACAGACGTGGCCCGCCAGTCGGGACCACTCAGGGCCGGTGTGCGTCGACCGACTGAATCGCAGAGCGGTCGCGCCTCACCCGACAGCGGTCACCCCACGCACCTTCGCGGAAGCTGCATTTCGCTCTCGATCGCGCTCCGTTGCACAGTGCCTCTCCATGATGCCACCCTCCGGATGTACGTGCGGCGGCTAGACACGCGAGCGCCACTGCCTAGACCAAAGCCGAGCTGGATCCAATTATTCAGCGGCTACGAGGAGAGAGCATGCTGAGCCGGGGGTCCGAATGGCGGAGATGGGAGCCTCATATCCACGCACCCGGCACGGCCATGAATAATCAATTTCGAGGACCGGACGCTTGGAACGACTACCTAACGGCGCTCGAACACGCCACACCGGTCATCGAAGCGGTCGCGGTAACGGATTATTACGTCACCGACACCTATGAAGAAGTTTTGCGGCAGAGGGCGCTTGGGCGGCTTCCCAGCGCGACGCTGATCTCTCCGAACGTGGAGCTGCGGCTCGACGTGGCGACGGCAAAGGGTAGCTTCGTCAATCTACACCTATTCGTTAGTCCCGAGGATCCGCAGCATGTCGAAGAGCTGCGCCGCCTGCTGTCACGCCTGCAATTCAACGTCATGCAGGATAGGTTTGACTGCACGCGGGCCGATCTGATCCGGCTGGGCAAGAAGGCGGACCCGACGATCACCGATGATAGCGCGGCGCTGGCTTATGGCGCCAACCAGTTCAAGGTCAATTTCCAGAAGCTCCGCGAGGTGTTCTCCGAGAGCGGGTGGGCGAAACAGAACATCCTGATCGCTGTAGCCGGAGGTGCAACCGACGGCACTTCCGGCGTGCGCGAAGCTGCGGACCAGACTATTCGGCGCGAGATCGAGAGCTTCGCACATGTGATTCTTGCGGGCAGCGCTCAGCAACGCGAATTCTGGTTGGGTCAGAGGGATCTCGGCCCGGATGAGATTCGCGCCCGCTATGGCGGTTTGAAGCCCTGCCTTCATGGGAGCGACGCGCACAAGCTTGACGATGTGGCTTCGCCATTCGGCGATCGCTTCTCGTGGATCAAAGGCGGGCTCGAGTTTGATGCCCTGCGCCAGGCGTGCATCGACCCTGAGGGTCGCGCTTATGTTGGCGACCAACCGCCACGTTCGGCGATGCCGTCGCAGGTCATTTCACACGTCAGGATCGACGACGCGGCATGGGCGGTCACCCCTGACATCCCGCTTAATCCTGGCCTGGTCGCCATCATCGGCGCGCGGGGATCAGGCAAGACCGCGTTGGCCGACGTGATCGCGGCTGGCTGCGACGCCATCCCACCCGCGGGCTGGGATGCTGACGAGAACATCAGTCCATCCTTCCTGGCGCGGGCGCGACGACTGATTGGTGAGGCGACTGCAACGCTTACCTGGGGAGGCGGGACGCCGGTCACGCGCGCGCTCGACGGAAGAGACGCTAGAGCGAGATGAGATTACGTTGGTCCATACCCTGCGGCCATGAAGTAGTTG
>CAXTUR010000291.1:0-3068 GCA_964247455.1 uncultured Acidobacteriaceae bacterium
TCCCAACCCGCTCCAGCATCTCCTCCTGCCCGCGAACCAACACCAGCCGCGCCCGCGGAGCATAGTGCCGCATCCCCACACCCGGCGACGGCAGGCTCTCCGGCAAACCCGCGCTCCCCGGCGGCTCATATAAAGTGACCGGCGCACCCGTCACTTCGGCCAGCATTGCCGCCGTCACTGCGCCTGGCCGATAGATCATCCCGGCGGCCGGATCGAACACCGTAGACTCCACGCCAATCTCGGTCGCCCCGCCATCCAGCACTGCGTCAATACGGCCATCAAGATCGTCCAGCACATGCTGCGCGGTAGTCGGGCTGGTATGCCCAAACCGATTCGCGCTGGGCGCGGCGATCGGCAGCCCCGCAGCCGTAATAAGCTCCATCGCCAACGGATGACGCGGCATCCGCACTCCCACCAACGCGCGACCTGCCGTCACTCCATCCGGTATGGCCTCCGTCCGAGGCAGCAGTAGCGTCAGTGGCCCCGGCCAGAACGCCGCTAGCAGCCTCTCCGCCATGCTTGTCACGTGAGCCACCCGCGCCAGCATCGCGTGATCGCAAACATGGACGATCAGCGGGTCCCATCCCGGCCTGCCCTTCGCTTCGAACACCTTGCGGACGGCAGCCGCGTCGAGCGCATACGCTCCCAGCCCGTACACCGTCTCTGTCGGGAAGGCGACCGTTCCTCCCCCACGCAACAGTTCGGCCGCGCGCCCTACCTCGTCCGCCCCGAGCCGCTCCGTCTTTATCTCTGAACTCACCTCGCTATCCTACCGCCGCGCCCGTATACTCATCCCCATGCAAGCAGCCGAGATCGAGGTCAAGATCCCCCTCGCCGACCCACAAACGTTCGAGCGCCGCCTTCCCGCCCTCGGCTTCCAGCTCGAAACCGCCCGCCGCTTCGAGCGCAACACCCTCTACGACACGCCGGAGCGGACCCTCCGCAACACCCACCAAATCCTCCGCATCCGCGAGTACGGCGACACCTGGACCCTCACCCACAAGCGCCACCCCGACCAGGAAGACCTCGCGGCTACGCGCTACAAAGTTCGCGTCGAGACCGAGACGACCGTTGCCGACGGCCACGCGCTCGCCGAAGTTTTCACGCGGCTCGGCTACAGCCCCATGTTCCATTACGAGAAATACCGTACAGAATGGTCGCAACAAGGGGCGCATCTGGTGATCGATGAGACGCCCATCGGCACTTTCGCCGAGCTTGAGGGACCCATCGCCTGGATCGACGCTACGCTGAAGAGCCTGGACATCGATCCGAACGAGTGTGTGAGCGACAGCTACGGCCGGCTCTTCACAACGTGGAAGGAGCGCACCGGGAGCTCAGCCGCGAACCTCACCTTCGACGAGATCTCCGCGCCCGTTGCTTCGCCCAGCTAACCCCGTTTGTCGTTGCGTATCAAAGCGAAAATCTGCTTCTCGACCAATTGCTCACTAGAAGATCTGGAAGTTGATGTCGATGTTGACCTCAGTCACCACCGGCTTGCCATTCTCTGTGCCGGGGCGGAACTTGTACTGACGGACCGCCTCCATGGCCTTCTCGTCCAGACCCATCCCGATGCCGCGCAAGACATGGATGTGGGTCGGATTGCCGTTCGTATCGACCCAGAGCGCAACGAGCACGTTGCCCTGGACCTTGGCCTTGCGCGCCTCTTCGGAGAACTCCGGCTCAACCGACGAGATGACCTGCGGTCCGGAGACACCGCCCCCGACCCGACGCGCTCCACCGCCAGTGTTCCCGCCTGATCCTGGCCCAAGCCCTGAACCGTTACCCGATCCCAGCCCCGTGCCGCGCCCGTTGCCCATCGACATCCCGACCAGCGGCGAGTTCGCCACGCCGATCTGCGGGATGCTCGACGCCATCTTCACGTCCTTCTGCACCTCGATCGTCGGCTGGATGTGGATCTTCGGCTCCTCCAACGGCGGTGCCTTCGGCGGAACAATCTGGTGCTCGGCAAACTTTGGCGGCGTTCCCTTCGTCACCGGCGTGGGGCCCTTCTGTCCACCACCGCCACCCATCGCCACCGCTTTCGGGGGAGCCTTCGGGGGCGGCGGGGCCTCGAGATTCACGATCTCCATTGGCTTGATCTGTGACATGATCGGCACTTTCTTGTGCAGCAGCCAGCCGATCAGCAGAATCAAAAGAGCATAGATGGCCACCGACGAGCCGGTCGCCACGGGGTTCTGCTTCACCGCCATGCGGTCGATCACCGGGATCGGCTTCGACTCCAGCACCAGCGGCGGCAGCTTCTCCGGGAAGAAGACATCGCGCAGGTTGCTCCACAACGATCCGAAGATGCCGGGCTCTTCGCTCGCGGCACGATTGTTTAGATGAACATTGGCCATAGGACGCAGCATCGGAACGCCGCGATCTGGCTCACCTTCAGGTATCAACATATTCGCCATGCAAACCTAAGCCTCGGGCGCAACTCGCGCCACACAGATCCCCATCTTCGCGCGCCATACAGACTGAACTACGACTCCGGTCTTGTGCCGGTTTTCACAACATATGATGCAAGGGCGCGCCGTGCCTGGCTCCTGTTCATATTTTACAAACATTCGCCATCTCGTGCCTACACGCGCGCAGACGCGAACGTCCCCTACTTTGGACGCGATCACAAACGGGAGGTCACTCGCTGCCCCTTTTACGTCCGCCCGAGCTGCATCCAGCCAGCTACAATAGACCGATGCCGGACGCGCCAGACAGCAAGCCCTCCGATTCCAAAGCCAAGGGCCTGAAATCCACCCTCAACCTGCCGCAGACCCCCTTCCCGATGAAGGCCAACCTGCCGGTCAACGAGCCGCTTCGCCTGAAGCAGTGGCAGGATGAGGACCTCTACGGCCAGATTCGCGCCGCCCGCGCCGGTGCGCCCAAGTACATCCTTCACGACGGGCCGCCGTATGCCAACGGGGCCATCCACCTGGGCCACGCGCTGAACAAGTGCATCAAGGACTTCATCGTCAAGACGAAGACCATGGCGGGCTTCGACGCTCCCTACGTTCCCGGCTGGGACTGCCATGGGCTGCCGATCGAGATCAAGGTCGACGAGCAGCTCG
>CAXTUR010000292.1:0-3066 GCA_964247455.1 uncultured Acidobacteriaceae bacterium
AAGGCAAAAAGTTCGACGGCCACGGCAATCTTTCCGACTGGTGGTCCGCCGAAGATACCACCAAGTTCGTCGCGCGCACTGACTGTCTCGTCTCCGAGTACGGCAACTTCATCGCCGTCGACGATGTTCACGTCAACGGCAAACTCACTCTGGGCGAGAACACGGCCGACAACGGCGGCCTCGTCCTCGCCTACATGGCTTACCTGGACCGCGCGGCGCAAAACCACATCGATCTCGCTAAAAAGATCGACGGCTACACCTCGCCCCAGCGCTTCTACATCGGATTCGCCCAGAACTGGTGCGAAAACGCCCGCCCCGAACAGGTCCGCACCCAGGTCCTCCAGGACCCCCACTCCCCCGACCACTTCCGCGCCAACGGGGCCATCGTCAACCAGCCCGGCTTCGCCGCCGCCTTCAACTGCAAACCCGGCACCCCCATGGTCCCCGCCAACAGCTGCCGCGTTTGGTAAGCCTGGTAGCTGTTGGCCGCCATGCCCTTGCCGTTGCCTCTCTTGGTTGTCATTCCCGAAGGGAATCTGTGTTAGCTTTTCTATCTGTCATTCCGTAGAACACCTTATCCCCCAATCCACTACAACCCGTTTACAATACCTGCTGAACAAAGCTCCGTAGGGAGAACCCTTGAGCCAAGCTATCTACGGATCAGTCGGCCACGGCGGCAGCAATCACCCGCACGACGTCACCTCCATCCAGCTTCTCCTCAACAACGCGCGGTACGGCGAAGACAAGGAACTCCGCGTCGATGGCATCTGCGGCCCACGCACCGTCGCCGCCATCAGGGCCTACCAGCGAAGCCATTACCTGAGGCATGATGAAGGCATTATCCATCCTGGCGGGGCGACCCTCCGCGACCTGCTCGAGATGTCCAGCGTCATGCATCGTCAGATCGTTCAGCAGGTCCACCAGATCCAGAAAATGCAGTCGCCCCGCTCCTACCCAGTCGCCAATGTCGACGACCTGGCCCCTCTGCGCCCCAAACTCTACGCTGCCCTCAAAACTCCGGAAGCGCACGTGGCCTCCTCCGGCGAGACCGGCCATAGATATACCGACAGCCCTTGGAACTGCCGCGCACTGGCACTAAGATCGACCCACTCACCTTGCCGAATTTGCTCCGGAAGGCATGGCCGGAACTGAATGCCACCGGTGCCCGCCTCATCACCGCACAATACATGGGCGAGACCACTGGCGGTAAAAGTTGTTGGAACTACAATCTTGGCAACGTGAAATGCACCAAAGAGAAACGAAACTCACATCTCCATCAGTATCTTCTCGGAACATGGGAGTACTGGTCGGCCAGCGTCGCCGCGAATGCCGTGAACAACAATACCAACGCCCGGTATGCCACAGCGACCGAGATTGCCAAGAAGGTCGGGCACGAGTCAGGCGGTAGAAGAGTGGTTTTCTTTAAACCTCCGGATATCGAGTGCTGCTTCCTTGCGTATAAATCCCTCGGCGATGGCGTTATCGAGTGGACCGACCACTATAAGCGAATGGCAAGCAGAAATCCCGGGTTGCTGGATCAACTGAACAAAGGCGACTCCGCCGCTTTCGCAAAGGCGTTACACAAAGCGGGTTACTTCAGCCAGGACGAATCGGATTATGCCTCAAGCATGAAACAACAACTTGATTATCTAAACGGAGCGTTGAAGTAGATGAAGAGTATGGTTCTTATTGCGTGTGCGGTCACAATCCTGATTGGTTGTAAGAGCGAAGTTCAAAAGCCTTCAGGCGAACAGCGGCATAATTCGCGTCCGGCGGCCATGGATGTGCAAATCCCCACACAAGCGGTGCCAAAGCCGGACGTCGCAGCTTGGAACCCTGTCACAAAAGGTGTGACCTATCAACTCTCCCTCAAGAGCGGCGCGTTTACCTTCTGCGACAACACCGGTCCGCAAACCATCAACCTGGAGACCGGTCGCCAAACTATGGGCGCATTCACTTGCGACCGCAAAAACGACGCTGTCAAGACCGGCTGCGACAATGGGATCGACATCATAGGGCCGCCCGACGAACCCTACGATGTGGTTTCCGGCTTTAAATTGCACGGCCACGTCCGCGACTGCGACAACGACGGAAATCTCATCATCGTCTCTACTACGGGAGAGATCGTTATAATGGACACATCCGCCAACAAACTAGCGTTCGTCGAAGCCACCGTTCCGAACACGGTAGTCATCGGCTCCGGTTGGAGCGCCTGGAACTCCCAGGATAAACAAGTTCCGGTTCATCTTGAGAAAATCTCTGCTCTTCTGCAAAAAGCGCTTACTCCTCATTACGACTGATGAATTGTCGCTGCGTTGCTGATTGTCGCAGTTGCGGGGTGCAGGAGGAACTCTCTTTCAGTACGAGTGATCCGCAGCATAAGACGATTGCAAGAATCACCGCCTAAGAGGACGGCAATCCTAGATAAGAGAACAACGTTATCTGCTCGGAGTGGTTCCCATTGGTCAAAGGAGTGTCTTGACAAGCTAACTCTGAAGAGCAGAGTTTTCGGCTTTTGTGACAATCATGGCTCACGCAAATTGATATTGCTATCGACCTAAACACAGGCCACCAGACCGCCGGCACCTCCACCTGCGACCGCAAGAGAGGCTTCGCCTGAAAACACAGGTTCGTGTCAAACTTGAGGTTTAGGCGTCAACCGCACAAACCCCGCCGCTGCCCCCGGCCAATCGGTCAGCATCGCCCCGGCCAGACTGCTGCCTGAGTCCTCCGCATGGCGCGTGACCAGCGTTCGCAGACCCTCACGAGCCGCCTCATCCGCCTCGGTAAACCCGTCCACTGTGACGAAGTCGGGATGGAACCGGCACTCGCGCGCAAAGCTGTCATCGGCGTCGAAGACCCATGCCAGCCCGCCCGTCATGCCCGCGCCGAAGTTCATCCCGGCCCGGCCCATCACCACCACCGTGCCGCCGGTCATGTACTCGCAGCCATGGTCGCCCACGCCTTCAACCACCGCCGTCGCGCCCGAGTTCCGCACTGCGAAGCGTTCGCCCGCCCGGCCCGCCGCCCACAGCAGCCCCGAGGTCGCCCCATACAGCGCCACGT
>CAXTUR010000293.1:0-3045 GCA_964247455.1 uncultured Acidobacteriaceae bacterium
ATCGTCGACCGCCGCGACTTCTTCTGGGAAGAGCTCCCAGAATCCCTCAACCACACTCTCAATCCAACCGAACCCCAGGACGACTGGCGCGATGTAACGATGTCGTTCGAATCGGATGCCCCACCTTCCATTCCGAAGACAGTCTCACCGGCGACGAACGTGAGTTCCACCAATCACACCCCCAAACCGGGTGCCACATCCTTTGCAGCTTTATCGCAAAGGGTGGGTTCCACTGACCCCGAACTCGAACCCGATCCCTGCTGCCCCGCCCCGGAAGCCGGAGAAGTGGAATCAGACGATGATCGCTCCATCATCCAACACACCGGCATCACCGAACTCGGCGCAGCCTTCTCCCCCGCCATCTTCTTCTCCGCCTTGTTAAAACAGCTCTACCTCGACCAAAACTACGTCCCCCGCTCCATTTACGTCCCCGTCGACTTTCCCGACCGCGCCATCCTCGCCGACCTCCTCTCCGAGCGCGCCGGCCACCGCATCGAGCTCGCCGCCCCGCAACGTGGAGAAAAGCGCTCTCTCGTCGACCTCGTTTGCCAGAACGCCAAGCAGTCCTACGACCAGCGCTTCCGCGTCCTCCAGCCCAGCATCAAAGCCATCCAGCAAGCGCTGCAAGACGCGCTCACGCTCGAAGAGCTGCCCAACCGCATTGAGTGCTTCGACATCTCCCACATTCAGGGTTCCGAAACTGTCGCCTCCATGGTCGTCTGGGAAAACGGCGTAATGAAGAAGGCCGACTACCGCAAGTTTCAGGTCAAGACCGTCACCGGCGTCGACGACTTCGCCTCCATGCGCGAGGTCGTCCAGCGCCGCTACAGCCGCCTCCTCGCCGACAAGAAGCCCTTTCCTTCCCTCATCCTGATCGACGGCGGCCTCGGCCAGCTCTCCTCTGCCGCCGCCGCGCTGGCGGAGATCGGCGTCACTCTGCAGCCCCTCGCCTCCATCGCCAAGCGCGAAGAGATCATCTACGTCCACGGCCAGGAGGACGAACCGATCGTCCTCGACCGCCGCTCTCCTGTCCTCCACCTTGTCCAGAAGATCCGCGACGAGAGCCACCGCTTCGCCGTCACCTACCACCGCAAGCGCCGTGAGATGCGCGACCGCGAAAACGAGCTCGACGCCATTCCCGGCGTCGGCCCGCGCACTCGCCAGCGCCTCTTGGAACACTTTGGCAGCGTTCGGGGCGTCAAGCAAGCCAAGCCCGACGCCCTCACCGCAGTAGTCAGCGCCGCCACCGCCGAAAAGATACGCACCCACTTCGCGGAGGTTCCTGAACTAATTCAGCTAGCCATACAATAATCCGTGCGAGCTTTTGCCATCCCCAACGGGGATCTGCGTTTCAGCTTTTCATGATGATCTAGTTTTTCTAAAGAAGCGGCGTCTTGAAACCTTGTATGAAATGAATCCCGGGAACATGAAGTTTCGTTAGCTTTGTGTCATGCGTAAGGAACAAATCCATCCCGATAGCAGCCGCACAAGCAAGATGGATCGCGTCAGGCGGTTTGATCCGGTAAGCGGAGCGTAGCCAACTGAAGGTATCCACCGCAGTCATATCAAAGGGAAGGTAGCTAAACCCCATCTCATCAACAGCTTCACGCAGAACAGCGGCCGTAGCGGAGTTCGGCGTCCGTCCCGCGCCAGCCATAAGTTCTCCCAATCCCAGGTAGCTGGTAAACAGCATGTCGTTGCGCGTGCGGGATATAGTAAGCAGCTCTTGAACTCGTTCCACATACTCCGGAACGCCTTCGAGAAGATAGATCAGCAGCATGGAATCCCAGAAGATCCGCCTCATGCTGAGTCGTCATCTTCATCGCGGGTCCATCGAATAAATCCTTCTGCGCCGCCGTACTCCGCCAGTTCGTTCTTGAGCAAACCCCGTAACTTATCCGTAAGTCGTTTGGCCCACTCGGCTGGAGTTTCGGCCATCGCGGCACTCGTCTGGACATCTGACGAAGTCCTCAGACGAACCGCCGATCCAGAACGCCGGTAATGCACCACAACAGTCCGGCTTTGCAGAGAAGGCGGCCCCTCCACGCTCTCGATCTCCAATCCGTTCTCCTGCAGCAGTTTCTTTCCCTGCAGGACCTCGCAGATCAGCGGCGTTCGTCCACGCGGGAAATCAGGAGAAGCCTCCGCATCCCGAAGAACATCCCGCACCCGAATTGAGAGCCGCGCACTCCCGCTCTTCAAAGCTGGCCGAACATAATGCTCAGCAACCAACTCCCGTATCCGATCGCTCTGCCTTACTACAGCCATACTGATCTCCTACGCCCTAAGCTTAGCATAGCTAGCTAAATAGCTATTTGCGATTTATGAGAGATTGTCGCCATGTCACAAGAACGGAACGCCATCTGCCCCTAGTCATCACAACGCCGCTATCCTCTATCACTCTTCTGTCATTCTGAAGGTCCATGCCTCACGCCTCACCACATAACGGCCTCTCCATCGGCATCGATTTTGGCACCACCAACAGCTCCGTTGCTCTCGCCCACCCCGACGGCACAGTAGAGCTACTCACCTTCCCCACCGCCTCCGGCACCACCGAGTCCTTCCGCTCCGTCCTCTACCTCGAACAGCACCGCCAAGGGACCCGTTCCAGCCTTAGATCTTTTACCGGCCCCGCCGCCATCGAGCACTATCTGGCCGCCGACGGCGAACACGCGACCAGGGGCCGCCTCATCCAATCGCTCAATCGTACCTGCCCAGCCGCTCCCTGACCGGCACGGAGGTCTTTGGCCGCCGTTACACCCTCGAAGACCTCGTCGCTCGCATCCTCACCGACCTCCGCCTCACCGCCGAAGCTGAAATCAATGCGGCGGTCCGCCACGCCACCGTTGGCCGCCCTGTCCGCTTTGTCGGCGCGGACACGCCAGAGGACGATGCGTTCGCCGAGTCCCGGCTCCGCGACGCCGTTTTGCAATCTGGTTTTGAGAGCGTCGCCTTCGAGCTCGAACCGGTAGCCGCCGCCCGCGTCTACGCCAGCACACTGTCCGCAGCGCAAACCGAAACCGTCCTCATCGGGGACTTCGGCGG
>CAXTUR010000294.1:0-3032 GCA_964247455.1 uncultured Acidobacteriaceae bacterium
CCCCAAACCGACCTAGCCGCCCTCCTCCAACAAAACCCCGGCGACTACGCCCTCTCCTTCGGCCACTTTCTCGACCTCAACCGCCAAGCGATGGGAGCGTTCCGCGTCCCGCTCCTCATCACCGCTGTCGCCCTCTTCGGCGGCACCCTCGCTCACTACCTGCTCCGCAAACTAAAACGGCCACACGCCGCCACCCTGAGCCTTGCCGCCGGAGCCTTTCTCTTCCTCCTTGCCGCCCACCTCGGCCTGCAGACCTTCGCCCCCGTCCTCTCTTCCCAGCAACTCGCCGCCGCCCTCGCTCCGCGTCTACACCCTGAAGACCTGATCGTCATCCACGGCGAGTACGAAGCCGGCAGCACCCTCGGCTTTTACCTCAAGCGAAACGACCTCCACATCCTCGAAGGCCGCTCCTCCAATCTTTGGTACGGCTCCTTCTTCCCGGATGCCCCGCGCATCTTTGAGACACCTGCCAGCTTGGCTGCCAAATGGTGCACCCCGCAACGCATTTATCTCTGGCAGTTCATCGCCAACGATCCCGGCCCGCTCCCGGTCCTGCCCACCTCACCCATCCTTATCGTCAAATCCGGCGGTAAAGCCCTCTACACCAACCACCCTCTGCCTTAGCACTACTTCTTTGAAGAAGCTTTGTCCGGCGGCAGATTCGTCGTCAGGCCCTTCAAGACGAACTCGCGGATCAGATTGTCCGCCGCATGGCCCGCAATGCCAATAGCCGTGTTCCGAAACACCAACGCGCCGCCGCGGTCCGCGTGTGGATAGTAGAGGTTCGACAACGCGCCGGACGTGAGATCGCCCAAAAGATAGGAGTAGTTCGGCTGATGGCCGCCCGTGTCGGTCCGCGTCACCATCGCAGATACAATCGCATGACGAATCCGTGATTTGATCGATCCCGTACCTTGATAAAAATATCGTGGGTCCTGGTGCAACAGTGCGGGAAAGATCGCCGACGTCAGGTAACGATTGGTCAACTGGTCGCCATAGCTGGCCGCATACCGCTTTGCATAGCCGCTGAAGCCGTACCCATACCCCGGATAGACCTCAAAGTAGTACTCACCACCCGCTTGCGCCGCTGCCGCCAAAAAAGCTGTTGGATCGAGAACAGAATGCGCGGCCAACGAGAACTTCAGCTTCGGCGTCAGCGGCGCCGGATGCTCGGCAAAGCTCGTATAAAAGTTCGGCAGGATACCCAAGACTCGCTGCTTCTCTTCCACCTTTACCTGTTCGGTGGCAATCTCGTTCATGGTCAGCGTTACGTCCACCGTGGTCGAGGCCGTCGCCACCCGCAGCTCAATTCCCTCTAAGCGGAACGCCTGCAACGGCGTCAGCGGGATCTGCGCCGACACATACGGCTCAAACCCTGGACCAGCCACGATAACTCGATACGGTCCACGATCCAGCCCCTCCAGCAGAAACGCTCCGCGCTCATCTGCGTCGATCACCCGCTGGTCGTGTCCGTCCGGCCCTACCAGCGTGACCCGCGCCTTCGCAACGCCCGCGCCGGTTGTGTCCAGCACCTGGCCCGCAATACTCCCCGACCCTTGCGCCGCCTGCTGCTGCATCACGGTGCCCGGTGACTGCGGAAGCTCCTCCGCATACACAGGCGCAATCGTCACGGCAATCGCGAACAGATACAACAAGGATCGTTTCAGCGCAGCACCCCCAACTTGTTCAGATTGTAGAGCACCAACCTTAACGCCCGATGAGCACATATGGGCTTTGGCTTCGCAACAGCCGTGTTGTCGCGAAGCCGTTTGGACATGACGTAATCAAAAATCCAATCGCAGCCCCATTTGCAGCTGCCGCTCCCGCAACCCGTTCGTGCCCGCCGCCGTAAACGTTCCAAAGGGTCGCACGTTCAGCCCTTCGGCTAGAACTGTCTTCGCATCTTGGAAGACGAGCGGCGTCACCCCGTTTGCACGTGTCCCCACCAGAAACGCCCGGGTTTGCACTCCCGAGTAGTTGGTCCGGTTCGTCAGGTTGAACGCCTCCGCCGTCCCGCGTACCCGTATCCGCTCCGTGAGCCGCACCGCGCGCGCCAGCCGAAGATTGACGCTCATTGCATCCGGCAGCCGTTCCGTATTGCGTCCCACGGTCGGCAAATACGTGGCTCCGCCTGATCCGTTTATGCTGTAGTGCCCGCCTTTGAGCAGCGTTCCGCCATAGATCGCCAGGCTGTACGGACGCCCGCTCTGCTCGGCAAAGATCGGCCCGGCCTCCCATCCGTTCAGCACCCCACGCACCACGCGGCTCTCCGTATGGACTCTTGGTGCCCAAATTACACTGGCGACAATGCGGTGGGGATAGTTCAGGCTCGATAGGCCCCGGTCATACCCCAGCTTAAAGGGATCGAGCTGTGCGTTCGTCCGTGGCGTCCCTGTGATCTGCCCGTAGTCGATCGCCTTCGACCACGTCCAGCTTCCGCGAAACTCCAGCCCACCACGCCCGCGCCTTCGACCCTCCACTACCAACGCGTTGTAGGTCGCGTTCGAGTTCGACACGATGTCTGTCACCGGACCAAACAGCGTCGTCACCCGCGACGTATAGACCGGCAGCAGGAACTGCTCGCCATCCATGACACCGATCTTCCCGGTCCCGCCGCTTAGTTGAAACAACTCACGCGCGGGTGACGGCGCAATGTTCACATCTACTGCGTTTGGCAGCTGCCGGTCAGAGTTGAACCGGTAGCTCACCCCCGCCGTCACTCCACCGCCCATCTCGTGCTCGATCGAGAAGCTGCCCTGCTGCACCGCCGGGAGCTGGAAACGCTTGTCGAAGATCAAGGCCGAGGTGGTCGTCGCCACGGCAGCCGGGGGTGTGGCGACATACGCGCAGGGATACCCAAACCCCTGATTCGTTCCGCCAGCCGATTGCGGGCAAAGCGTCTCCGTTGCCGGCGTGATCCGCACGTGCAACGTCGACGACGCCATGGCCGTATCTTCAAGCGCCGCCCGGATCGTCGTTCCCGGCAGCCGCCCAAAGTACAGCCCGAATCCCGCATGGATCACCCATCCGCG
>CAXTUR010000295.1:0-3021 GCA_964247455.1 uncultured Acidobacteriaceae bacterium
CGAACCCCCGCCGCATCCCGTCAGTGTCCATCGAGGTCAGCAGGATCTCGCCCGCACCGCGCGCCTCCGCCTCCCGTGCCCAATTGACCACGCGCCGTCCGGTGGCTGTGCGCCCGCCGCTGATGTAGACTTCGGCATCTTCCGCACCTTTGCCTCGGCGCGCGTCTATCGCCACGATCACCGCCTGCGCCCCGAAGCTGCCGCCGATCTCGCCGATCAACTCAGGCCGCGCGATGGCCGCCGAGTTGATGCTCACCTTGTCCGCCCCGGCGGCAAATACGGCCTCAGCGTCTTCAGCGGTACGGACGCCGCCGCCCACCGTGAACGGCACGAACAGCGCCGCCGCCGTCCGCCGCACCGTGTCGAGCAGCGTGCCGCGCCCTTCATGCGTCGCCGTAATGTCGAGCAGCACGATCTCGTCCGCGCCCGCCGCCGCGTGGCGATGCGCCAGCTCCGCTGGGTCGCCCGCATCGACGATGTCCACGAACTTTATGCCCTTCACCACCCGCCCGCCCCGGACATCGAGACACGCTATGATCCGCTTCGTCAGCATGCCGCAATCTCCGGATACGTTTGCACGATGCGCCGGAACTCACCCCATTCGGCTTCGCCCATGGCGCGTTTGGGTATGGTGTGGAACGTGGCTTGTTGGACGAAGAGCACGGCAACTTTTTCGTTCTCAAATACCTTGCTGAAGGCCGTCCAAGAGTATGACACCTCGACTCCGCCGGGAACGATGAAGCGAATTAAGGAATCGCTGAATTCGAGGACGATCGGTTTTCCATTGGCGAGAGCATTGCGGTTCTTAAATCCCCGCTTGAGAGAGCTTCGATAGCTTGCCGGAAGCGCGAACGCAACGCCGAACCCGATGCAGGCAGGCCAGAACAGCGGGTCAAGGCCACCTTCGCCGTGGCGCAGATAGGCGATCAGGAAGAACACACCCGCGGCAAAGCCGATTGCGGGCCAGATCCATACGTACATCCAATACGCATTTGCACCTTCTCGTACGACCTTGCGATACGCCTTCAGCGATTCCAGGTAGTCATCGTATGTGAATATGTACTCGCAGCGCATTGTCTCCTTCTTGCTACGTCTCCACAAAGTTCTTCAGCACTCGCAAGCCCACATCCGCTGACTTCTCTGGATGAAACTGGACGCCCATGACGTTCCCCTGCTCCACCACCGCCGTAAACGCGCCGCCGTACTGGGTGATCGCCGCCGTTCCCGCGACCACCGGCGCGCGCCAGGAGTGCGTGTAGTACACAAATCCGCCCGCAGCGACGCCGCGCAGCAGCTGCGAATCCTCCCGCACCGCTTCGAGCGAGTTCCAGCCGACGTGCGGCGACTTCAGCGGCGCGCCTTCGTACCGGGCGGGGAAGCGCTGGCACTGGCCCGCAAAGTGCCCCAGCCCCGCCGTCGCCGGAGCCTCGGTCGAGCCCTCAAACAGCCACTGCAACCCCACGCAGACGCCCAGGAAGAACGCTCCCCGCCTCACGCTCTCCCGCACGGCCTCCGTCAGGCCAAGGTCGGTCAGCAGCTGCGTCGACTGGAAGTGCCCCACCCCCGGCAGGACAATCTTCGCGGCATGGCGCACCACGTCGGCATCTTGCGTGACCGTCACGTCGCCCGCGCCCAGATAGCGCAGCGCCTTCACCACGCTCGTCAGGTTCCCCGCTTTGTAGTCGATGACCGCTAGCAATTGTAAGGTCCACAGGCTGCACCAAGACTCATGCTACAAAACGCGAAGGCTGACAGGCTGAGACAAATACCTGTAATTCTCGTCCAGCTACGCCCAAAAGCTGATGCAATCAAGGTAAACAGTGATCCAAAGAAGCAAATACGCCAAAGCAGGCCTAAGAAGCTGGCATAGTGTTGCATTTCGGCAGCTATCGCTGGTAGACGCTGTACAGGGGCGAAGTATCGCTCGTAGGTGACTATGGCGCAGATAGAAAGGATAAGTGCACCAGCGCAGCCAACAACTCCAAGCACCGATCTCAAGTGTCCATATATTATTCGCATTACAGCAGCCCCTTCGTACTCGGCAGCATATCCCGCATCCGCTCATCCCGGCTGCAGGCCCCGCGCAGCGCCCGCGCGAACGCCTTGAAGATCGCTTCGACCTTGTGGTGGTTGGAGCGGCCATACATCGTCTTCACATGGACGTTCGCCTTCGCGCCGCGGGCGAAGCCGTCGAAGAAGTCCGCGAGCAACTCGGCCTGGAAGTCGCCCACCAGCCGCGTCTTCACCTTGCCGTCGACCACATAGGCCACGCGCCCGCTGAGGTCGACCGCCGCCACCGCCAGCGTCTCGTCCATCGCCATGACGAAGTAGCCGGCGCGCAGGATGCCCTTCTTGTCGCCGAGCGCCTTGCCGAAGGCCTCGCCCAGCGCGATGCCTACGTCCTCGACCGTATGGTGCTGGTCCACGTCGAGGTCGCCCGCGCAGGAGAGCGTCAGGTCGAAGCCGCCGTGCCGCGTGAACAGCTCCAGCATATGGTCGAAGAAGCGGATGCCGGTCGAGACCTTGTACACGCCCTGCCCGTCCACGATTAGCTTAAGCGCGATCTGGGTCTCGGTGGTGTGGCGCTTGATGGTGCCGGTGCGGGGCTTCAGGGTCGCCATGCGATCTCCTTCAGCGAGGCTTCCAAAGCCGCTAAACCGGCCGTGACGTGCTCTTCGACGCCGATGGTGATGCGCACGAAACCATCGCAGCCTGGATCGGAGGAGCGGTCGCGGAGCAGGACGCCGTGAGCGCGCATGGCGTCGACCAACTCCTTGTGCTTTGGTCCGATCTTCATCAGCACAAAGTTGGCGTGGCTCTCGAAGTACGGCACGCCGAGCGCGCGGAGGCCGTCCATCATGCGTTCGCGTCCGATGCGCACCTGCTCCGCATACCAGGCGAGATAGTTTTCGTCGGCCAACGCCACCGGCAGGCAATCGAGCGCGACGCCGTTGACGTTATATGATGACGCCACTTTGCGCACATAACGAAGCAGCTCGGGGTTGCCAGCCAGCATGCCGA
>CAXTUR010000296.1:0-3001 GCA_964247455.1 uncultured Acidobacteriaceae bacterium
GTTCAACTCTGCACGAGTGGTCATGAATGATATTTGCACTTTGTTATCAAGATGGTTGTGCGGGCCATTCCAGACGGGTCTTTCCTCAAACGTTCTTTATACTTCTATCGGCACCATACTTGGTGAGTAGCGCCATCGTATCAGCTTGCCCATTGCGAGCCGGATAATGGAGTGCAGTCTGTCCCTGCTCGTCTTTGCAATTGACAGGCGCGTCGGCGGTATCGATCGAACTCAGCTAACGGAGCATTCATTTGCCGCGTGCGGCATTCTCCGGGATCGCATCCCGGATAGAGGCAAGCGTTGCCGGAGACAGCAGTAGCGGCGAACGAAGGGCCTGAACAAGACGCTCGACTGTGCGTGCCCCCACCAGCGGAATGATGTCCTGCCCTTGGCTTGCAACCCATCCGATCGCAGCTTGCGCGGTGCTGATGCCGGCCGCCGTCGCCACTTTGTCCAGCGCCTCCGCAAGACGCCTATTGTGGGCTAAGTTTTCGCCCTGAAAACGAGAGTAGAACTTTTGCCGAACGTCCCCATCGCCCTCCCCGTTGCTGCCGGTCAGGAGCCCCCGGCCTAACACACCATATGCCGTAACCCCAATCCCAAGCTCCCGGCACAGGGGAAGCACGGTATGTTCGATGTCGCGAGACATCAGGCTATATTCAAGTTGTAGAGCGGTGAGGGGATGAGTGGCGTGACCCCGACGGACGGTTTCGGCGTCGACGTTGGTAAGGCCGACGTATCGAACATAGCCTTGTTGAACCAAATCGCCGATCGCACCAACGACGTCTTCGATCGGCACCGCTGAATCCTTGCTCACCTGATACAAATCGATGTGATCAGTCCTCAGTCGCTTCAATGAATAAGCCAACGCATTTTTCAAAACCGAAGGTCGAGTATCGAGGCCAATAAACGCACCGTCCGGACCACGTTGCGCGCCCGACTTCACCTGAATGAACGCCTTATCGCGTTGTCCGCGCAGGGCCTCGGCCAACAATATTTCATTGTCGCCCATGCCGTAGAAATCGCCCGTGTCGAATAGACTCACTCCAGCGTCGAGCGCGGCGGCGATCGTATTCAAGGCCTCGTCCCGATCACTGTGTCCGTAGAATTCCGACATGCCCATGCAGCCCAGGCCAAGCGCCGAGACCACAGGTCCATTCTTTCCTAAACACCGCGTATCAAGGGTCATATCATCTCCGCTGTTTCTGTTCAAATGCTGACAAGGGCCCAGACAGCCGGCAGAGCTTCATCGGATGCGCTTATGGAAGCGGCTCGATGCCGGTAAGAGTGGCACTATCCCGCCAAAGCTCTTCTTCTCGATCCTTGTCGTACGACTCCACCGACGAAGGGATTTCACGCAGCCCCTCGAAATACTTGCCGTTCGTGGAGACCAGTGCGGGGTCGACGATCAGGCGGGCTAGCGCTTGTCCAGACTCTTCCGGCGTGTGAATGTTCTTCACCAGGACCAATCGCAGCACCGGGATCAATCTCGGCATGATGTTGTGCCACGCAAACCGAACGACCGCCGGATATTCACGAGCAAGCCCGGTCCCCGGCATCAATCCGGGATCAAACGCATTGACCGTGACGCCTTCGGGCAGCCGATGCGCCAGACCGTAGGTGAAATAGACGTTCGCGAGCTTTGTGGTCGAGTATCTTCGGCCACGATCCGCTGCTGCGTCATCATTCGCCGCTGCGGGTCCGAGGTCGCCCTTGGCGAGAGCCGTTGGCGTATTCCACGCAGGCACCGGGACTGCCATGCTGGCGGGCACCTTTGCCAATTCTGCGGGATCATGGACGCCGCTGGCGACAATAGCAATTCGCGCTGGCTTCTCCATCACCGGCAGCATCAGATTGACGAGAAGGTAATGACCAAGGTGGCTCACGCCGAAGGTCGACTCGAAGCCATCTGCGGTAAATGTCCGTGCGCCCTGCACGGCGGCGTTGCAGACGAGACCGTGCAGGGGAGGAAGCTCCGCCGCCTTCAGCCTGTCCTTCAGCTTAGCTGCGAACGACCGCACTGATGCCAGCGACGCCAGATCGAGAGCCATCGTCTCGACTCTTGCCCCGGGTAGCGCAGATTTCCGTAGCAGCTCAACCGCCTTCTGTGCGCGCCCCGGGTCTCGGCAGGCGACAATCACGTGCCACGGCGGTAATGCGGAAAGTAGTGCGCTAGCACAGCCGTAACCCAGACCGGAGTTACCGCCGGTGACGATTACGGTCTGCCGGAGCAGCGAGGCAGGCCCCGTATCATCGTCATCTGTGCGCATCGATCCCATCCCGGTCTTCTGTGTCAAAGGTCACACCCTCCCCTGGTGCTTGCTTCAAGGTAGGCGGAAGAGCCGAGAAAGCGGTAGTCTGAAACGACACGATTCTTGCACGATACTCTCAGATCGAGGCGGTCACTTGCATACGGCTTCTGAACCAATAACTTCCCCGGAAGCGGACGAACGAGGACAGCGTCTCTTGTCAGAACTCCGCCTCCTGCTGATGCGGCAGGCTGCAGAGCCGTTCCGATTGACACCGGTTCCCGGCCTCACCCTAGCGCGTTCTGCGGCGACTTCGCCTTGCATGATCTCCGGGCTCTATGCGCCAATGATCTGCATCATCGCGCAAGGCAGCAAGCAGGTAGTGGTAGGAAGCTCGACCCTTGACTATGACACAGGCAAATACTTGGTCAGTTCTGTCGATCTACCGATCTCAGCGCGGATAACGGACGCCACACCGGAAAACCCCTACCTGGCTGTGGGGCTCGTCCTCGACCTAAAGCTGTTAGCGGAAGTGGCGTTGGACTTGCCGGAAGGGAGCGAAGAGAGAGGCCTGCATCGCGGGATCACCGTAGGCTCTCGCTCCCCCCAATTGCTGGAGGGATTTGTGAGACTCCTTCGCCTGCTGGAGTCTCCCTCGGATGTCGCTCCGCTTGCCCCCCTGATCCTGCGCGAGATCTACTATCGTCTTCTTACCGGAGAACAATTTGCTTTCGTGCGCCAGATTGCCATGA
>CAXTUR010000297.1:0-2955 GCA_964247455.1 uncultured Acidobacteriaceae bacterium
TTCGGCGCCGGGGATGGCGCCAGCGGGCGAGGTATAGGTGCCGATGTAGAGGCGGCTTGCCTTCACCGCGGACGGCGCGGGTGCGGCGTAGGAGCGGAGGGCGGCGGGTGCGGCGGCGGCAAGGGTCATAGCGTGGCGGCGGGTCATCTTCATCGTGGTGTCTACAGTATCGCGTCCGGGTGGAGATCGTCGAACCCGCTCTACTTACGGACGATGGGCGGGATGGTCATCGTGGGGGTAAGCGCGGGTCTGCGCGTGTGCCATTGGGTGGCCTGCTCGTAGGCATGGGCCAGCGCAAGGACGCGGCCTTCCGAAAAGCGCGGTCCGGCGATCATCAGGCCGATCGGCAAACCGGTGCTGGAGAAGCCACACGGGACGGAGATCGCGGGGATGCCCCAGATGTCGAATGGGGTGCAGTTGCTGTCGACCTCGGGCTCTCGCGGTTTGGGGTCCTCCTCGCGGCTCAATGACTCGTTAATGGTGGGCGCGACAAGGCGCATGGTCGGCAAGGCGACGAGGTCGAAGCCGGTAAAGGCGTCATCGATGGTGCGGCGGAGTTTGATCAGATCCCAGTTGGAGAGGACGTAGTCGGTCACCTTCTCGGAGCAGGGCTCGTCGGTAACGTCGTCCGTGGCCTTCAGGCCGGTTTCGAGGTTGCGCCGGATGGCAATGGAGTAGGCCTGGCGGTTGCGGCGGAGAAGTTGCAAGTGGTACGCCTGCGTCTCGGCGTTGAGCGAGAGCGCGGAGAAGCCGTGGGTGGAGGGAAGGCTCACGTCCCTGGTGCTGGCGACGAGCTTTGAGAGGACAGCGAGGGCGGCGTCCATCGCGGAGGCGGTGTCGGCGTCGAGGCGGTCGAAGTACGGCGCGCGCGGGATGCCCAGACGCAGCTTGGCCACGGGCTGCTTCATCGATTGCGTGTAGTCCTCGCGCGGGTGCTCGACCGAGGCGACATCGAGCTTGTCGTACCCGGCCATCGCGTTCAGCAGGATGGCGGCGTCCTCGACCGTCTTGGTCATGGGGCCGCAGTGATCGAGCGAGTAGGTAAGCGGGACGATGCCGCGGATCGAGACGAGGCCGTAAGTGGGCTTGAGGCCTACCATGCTGCAATAGGCGGCGGGCATACGGACGGAGCCGCCGGTGTCCGTGCCAACGGCGGCAACGCACATGTCGCTGATCACCGCCACGGCGCAGCCGCCTGACGATCCGGCGGGCGTGTGGTCCGGTGCCCAGGGGTTCCGGACCGGGCCGAAGTAGGTGGTCGACGACGTGTGCCCCATGGCGAACTCATGGAGGTTGGCCTTGCCCAGGAGGACGGCTCCGGCCTGTTTGAGGCGCCCGGCAACGAAGGCGTCCTCGGTGGGAACGCGGTCATCGAAGACCAGGCTGGCGGCGGTGGTGCGGGTGCCGGCGGTGTCGATGTTGTCCTTGAGGACGATGGGGACGCCGTGGAGCGGGCTGCGGAAGTGTCCGGCCTTAGCCTCCTTGTCGAGGACGGCCGCCTGGGCGAGGGCGTCATCGCGCAGGACGGTGATGAAGGCGTTGAGCTTGGGGTTATAGATGGCGATGCGGTTGAGGAAGGCCTGGGTGAGCTCGACGGAGCTAAGGGTGCGGGCGCGGAGGCGGCGGCTAGCTTCGGCAAGGGTGAGGGTGATGAGGGGCGAAGGAGCTTCATCAAAGGCGAAGGCTGCTTTCGGCAGCAGGGCGGCGGCGGCGCAGAGTTGCAGGAAGCGGCGGCGGGGAAGCTCGGCCATGCGGGTCCTCTTGGAGAGCAACTTAAGGCAAGACTGGATGCGGATGGCTTATCGTACCGCGAGCGGGCGTTTGATGGGGAGCAGGGGCCGTGCGATACTTGGGTGTCCCCGGCTCCTTGGGTGTGGGTGGCTGGGACGGCACTGTGGGCGAGTGCCGGGATGGCGGAATCGGCAGACGCAGCGGACTCAAAATCCGCCGAGGGCAACCTCGTGGGGGTTCGACCCCCCCTCCCGGCACCAAAGCATAAACCCAACAAAGTAAGCAGCTTGCGCGGCTATCGGTCCGACGTCGGAGGCCCTCATCGGGCAGTCCGCGAACTGTACCGAAGACGGTTAGGTACAATTTCGGTACAGTGGTGGCGCTGAACACTGTACCGGAGAACGATGGCGACCCTCGTTAAGACTGAGTCGGGCACCTGGAAAGCGGTCATCCGCAAGGCAGGATGGCCCACGACAGCGAAGACGTTTCGCACGAAGCGGGATGCCGAGGATTGGGCACGCCGCAGCGAAGACGAGATGGTACGCGGTGCTTACATCCAACGGGCCACAGCTGACCGAATGACAATCGAAGCCGCGCTGGTTCGTTACCTAGCAGATGTTGTACCGACTAAACGCGCCACGTCCCAACTTGCCGATGTGAAGCGCACACGAATCCTTATCAAGCATCTTGGAAAGTATTCTCTGGCAGCGTTGACCCCAGAGCTCATTGCCAAGTTCAGAGACACGCGGTTGGCTGGCGAGGATCGACCCAATCCTGTTGGCAAACCGCAGCCAAGGGCAAACAACACTGTGCGCCTCGACCTAGCGCTCCTAGGCCACCTCTACACAGTCGCCATAAAGGAATGGGGTGTTGGACTACCTTCCAACCCGGTCATGAACATCAGAAGGCCTGCGCCTGGGCCGGGACGCAATCGGCGTCTGACGCCAAGAGAAGAAAGCGGCATCCTTGAAGCCGTCGACGGGCACTCGAATCCCATGCTCGGCTGGATCGTCCGCATCGCCCTCGAAACCGGCATGAGGACCTCAGAAATCGTGACCTTGAGACGATCGCAGATAGAGATCGACCGGCGCATTGTCCGACTGCTAAAAACCAAGAACACGCATCCCCGAACAGTACCGCTGATCGCAGCCGCAACCCAGCTCTTTCGCAGCGCATTAGCTCATCCTGTTCGACCACTCGGGACTGAGCTGATTTTCTTCGGAG
>CAXTUR010000298.1:0-1632 GCA_964247455.1 uncultured Acidobacteriaceae bacterium
GATGACCTCTTCCATGCCATGGAAGCGCGCTCCCAGCTGCGCCACAGGCCCACTCCTAAGGGAAGGACTCTCTCCATTTTGACCGGCTTACGCCGATCCGTCAATCCTCCACCCGCACCTCATTGCCCACCTGGGAACCAAAACCGCACACTCCGGTGTCTAAGAAGGAAGAGTGAGCGAGCACTCGGCCGCCGGCGGCGCAGTTTACAACTCGCGGTTCAGCAACAAACCGCTTGCGCGACACGCAAACAAGATCGTAAGGTAGAGACACCCGTATGGCGGGCATCACGATGGACTTCGCGGGCACACTCGGCATCGGCGCAAACGACGACGCCTTGGTGCGCGAGCTGAAAGCCGGGTCCGAAGAGGCCTTCTGCCTCCTGATCGCCCAGTATCATCCGTCGCTCTACTCGCTCATCGCCCGCAGCCTGCAAGACCCTGCGGACGCCGCCGACATCACGCAGGAAGTCTTCATCAAGGTCTTCCGCAGTATTCGCTCCTTCCAGGGTGAGTCCTCCCTTCGCACCTGGCTTTATCGCATCGCCCTCCGCGAAGCCTCCAACCAGCGGCGTTGGTGGTCGCGTCACAAGCGCCGGGAGCTGACCATCGATTCCAGCCCAGCCGATCTCGACGATGATGGCGAGATGCCGTCGCTCTCCGCCACCCTCGCCGACCGCCGCGACTCCCCCTTCGACCGAGCCGCTCAAAATCAAGTCCGCGCCAAGGTCGAAGCCGCCCTCCAGCAGCTCCCAGAGGCCTATCGCACCGTCGTCATCCTCCGCGAGTTGGAAGGCTTCGCCTATGAAGAGATCGCTGAAGTCCTCGACGTGAATCTTGGCACCGTCAAGTCGCGTCTTATGCGGGGACGCGCCGCGTTGAAGACCGTCCTGCTTGAAGCGCAAGCCGCGGAATCTCGCAGCCAGACGCTCAACCAAGGTGCTTTCGTGCCGGCAAGGATCGCCTCATGAATCCGTTTCAGATATCCGGCACCTGCGACGGCGTCCGCGCTCATTTCTCCGAGTATCTCGACGGCGTCACCAACGGCCGCACCATGCAGCGCGTTGCCGGGCACCTTCGCGACTGCCCCGCCTGCGCCGACGACTTCGCCATCTGGCGCGCCATGCAGGACTCCCTGGCCATCCTCCGCAAGCCTGAAGTCCCCGCCGACCTCGGCCTTAAGCTCCGCCTCGCCATCTCACGCGAGCGGGCGCGCCAGTCTGTTCGCCTGTTCGACACCATCACCCTCAAGTGGGAGAACGCCGTCCGTCCGCTAGCCATTCAACTCTCGGCCGGCTTCGCCACCGCCGTCGCCCTCATCGGCACGGTCGGCTTCCTGCTCGGCACCGTCGCCGTCCCCACTGCCGTCCTGGCGAACGACGAGCCCCTCGCCGCCATCTCCACCCCGCGTTACCTCTACTCGGCCGAGCGCTCCCGCCCTCTCGTAACCGCCCATAACGCCACCATCGTCGTTGAGGCCGACATCAACGCGCAGGGCCGCGTCTTCGACTACACCATCGTCTCCGGCCCTCAATCCGATGACCTCGCCGTCCGCAACCAGATCCGCGACCGCCTCCTCCTCAGCGTCTTCGAACCCGCCCGCGTCTTCGGCACCCCCGTCCGCGGCCGCGTCCT
>CAXTUR010000298.1:1732-2938 GCA_964247455.1 uncultured Acidobacteriaceae bacterium
TCAGCGTCTTCGAACCCGCCCGCGTCTTCGGCACCCCCGTCCGCGGCCGCGTCCTGGTTACGTACTCCGGTGTTGCGGTACGGAGATGAATTGACGAACCACGCTTATGCGATCTCACATTGTCGCGAAGGCGAAGTGCTCTTCAAAATGCTAAAATCAGCTCCACCCATGAAAAGCAAGATCTGGTTAGCTTCTGTCTTTTCGGTACTTGTGCTCGGAACCGTGTTTTATCAAACGGCCATAACGGCGCACACTCATGCAATCAGCTTTGATACGTACATCAGCATCACTCTAACTGCTGTGGCGGTCATCCTCGCAGCTTTGGCCATCTTCATCGGATTGGCTGCGATTTGGGGGTATCAGCAAATATCTAGCCAAGCGGAACTGCGCGCTGAGAAAGCGGTAAGCGAAAAATTAGCGAAACTCTTCGACGAAAGCAACGTCAAAGAAATGATACGAGCGCGTGCTGAAGAGCAGGGAGACCGCGTTTGGGAGGACATGATCGCTGAGACTCCAAAAATCAACAGTACAGACAATCGAACGGTGGGTGATCCCTACCCGTGATAGAACGGAAGTATTATGGCAAATACGGCCAGCATGTCAATGAGTGAGGCTCGCGCCTTCATCAAGCGTTTTCAATCGTCACCTCCTGTGAATGTAAAAGAGATTGCGGAAAATCTAGGTTTAAGAGTTTGGGAAATGAGCACACTCCCTGAAAATGTCTCAGGCAAACTCTTTTTCAACGAAAACGGTGGCTCCAGCGGATTCAGCATAGGAGTAAATGCTCAGGAAGGATATCTTCGAAAGCGCTTTACCGTAGCTCATGAACTTGCGCATTTTCTTCTTCACCGATCACTGATCGGCAACGGTATCGAAGATGACGCCCTCTACAGAAGCGGTCTGAGCAACCAGCTTGAGACTGAAGCGAACCGTTTAGCCGCGGACATTTTAATGCCATACTCCCTGATTGAACGTCTTCAGAAAGAAGGGGTACGTGGGGTAGATGGTCTCGCCGGGAAGTTGGAGGTCTCGTCTGCGGCAATGAAGATCCGCCTCGGCATACCGGTTGTTTAATTTTAAGTCTAGACTCTTGTCCGCAATCAGCCTTGCTCCGCCATCCACGCTCCCATAAACTAAAAATAGAGCGTCCGTCTACCGTGCCCCCCATCCTCCAAACCGCCGCAGCCTTCGTCTTCGTAACCACCC
>CAXTUR010000299.1:0-2848 GCA_964247455.1 uncultured Acidobacteriaceae bacterium
AAGGCGGTGATGAAGAAGGTCTCGGCCGCGATGGCGTTCCCGCTGATCGTAAAAGCGATGAACGAAGAGATGACGGAGTATGCGCGGGAGGTGGGGAATTCGCGCGAGATGACGGTAGCGGTGGCGGAGGCGTCGGCAACCCCCAAGGGCAAGAAGGTGACGGTTGAGCCGGTAAGCTGCGACTTTACGAAGGAGAACTTCGCCGCAAAACCGGACCTGAGCGCGCCGGGGGCGGACGAGGCGCCGGAGGAGGAGTTCTGCGACAACTGCGGGCGGCAGATGGTGCTGAAGAATGGGCCGTGGGGACCGTTTATGTCTTGCCCGGGCTACTCGGACGACCCGCCGTGTAAGACGATCCGCAAACTGACGCAAAAGGTGCAGCAAAAGCCGCCGGTGGTGCTGGAGGAGCCGTGTCCGAAGTGCGGCAAGCCGTTGCTGCAGCGTGACGGGCAGTATGGGGAGTTCATCGCCTGCTCGGGCTATCCGAAGTGCAAGTATGTGAAGCAGGAGCTGCTGGAGGTGCCTTGCCCTAAAGACGGCGGCGATGTGGCGGTGCGGAAGAACAAGCGTGGGGACACGTTCTATGGGTGCGTAAACTATCCGAAGTGCGACTTTTCGAGCAATCTGAAGATGGTGCCGGAGCACTGCCCGAAGTGCGACAGCACCTATGTGTTGGAGGTGCCCCGCGAGTCCGGGACGTACCTGGTGTGCCCGAATAACTTCGACGCGCTGCCCAAACGGCGGCCGAAGAAGGGCGCTGCTGCCGAGACTCCGACGCACAAGCCTTGCAGTTTTGAGAAGAAGATCGGCGGGCCAATGCTTAAGATCGCCGTACCAGAACTGGTGCGGCCGCTTGTCGATGCGACTCGGCCTTTGGTGGAGAGTGTAGCGTAGGGCGAAGCAGATTCCTTCCGGGAATGACAACCAGAAGGGCAAGGTTCTTCCTCTTCTCGGCGGAGTGGTGAAGGATGATCATTTCCCTTTTTGGTCCCGTTCTGTTACAAATGCGCTACGGCTTCCAATTTCGGAAGCAATGTATGCAAGAACATTAGAAATGGCGGATTGAGTGACGATGGCAAAGGCAGTGTGGAACGGACATACGATCGCGGAGAGCGAGACGTTTGAGACAGTGGAAGGAAATGTCTATTTTCCCGACGAATCGATTAAGCGGGAGTTCTTCAAGCCGAGTTCAACCTCGTCGAGTTGCCCCTGGAAGGGCCAAGCTCGTTACTACACACTGATGGTGGATGGGCAGGAGAACCCCGACGCGGCCTGGTACTACCCCGATCCAAAGGCGGCGGCTCGGAATGTGAAGCATCATGTGGCGTTCTGGCGCGGCGTGGAAATTACGAAGTAGAACTACCTCTATCTTGCAGCTTAACCGCAGATCCACTTCGGGAGTAACAACCAAAGGCGTTAGTACGCTTGAGCCTGATCGAGGGGAAGCCGGACCTGGAAGCAGGTTTCTCCGGGCTTTGACTCGGCGGTAAGAAAGCCGGAGTGGCGGGAGACGATGCGCTTGGCGGTGTCGAGGCCCAACCCCAGACCCTTGCCGGGCGCTTTCGTGGTGAAGAAGGGCTCGAAGATGCGCGATTGAGTATCCGGATCGATGCCGCTACCGGTGTCCCAGATTTCGACAAGGGCCATTTGACCCTTTAGGCAGGTCTTGAGACGGAGGATGCCGGAACCTCCCATGGCATCGAGGGCATTTTCAACGAGGGCGGTCCAGACCTGGTTGAGTTCGCTGCCATAACCCCGGATGGCTGGAAGCGCGGGGTCGAAGTCGGTCCGAAGGGAGATGCCGGAGAGTCGTGATCCAAACATCGACAGAGTGGTTTCAAGCGATTGCGCGAGGTCGATCTCCTGGATCGGGGCCTGGTCCATGTAGGAGTAGTCCTTGATGGCCGAGATCAGATCGAAGATGCGCACGGTGGAGGCGACGACGGTCTCGGCGAGGCGCTCGACGCGGAGTGAGCTGGCGACAGTGGCGAGGGCGATGGGGAGGGTGGAAGGGCTGAGGTCGGCCGCCAGCTCATCGAGCATCGCAAGCGAGAGGCGGGTCTCGGCAAGGGCCGGGGAGATTGTCCAGGGTTCAGCCACGTCGTGGGCGAGGAGCCAGGCGGTGAGCTCGTCCTCGCGGTCACTGGCTTCGAGCGGGCTGGAGGGAGCGATGGCAAGGCTCGAGTAGTCGGCCATGTGCTCTCGCGCACGGGTGATCCATCGCTGATACAGCGCGGCTTCGGCGTCGGGGAGGCAGAGTTTACCGAGACGGTGCTTGTTTTCGCCATACTGGCGAAGCTCGCCGAAGAGGCTGGCCGCGGAGCGCTGGGCGGCGGAGGCGGGGTTATTCAACTCGTGGGCGAGATTGGCGGCAAGTTTGCCGAGCGCGGAGAGCTTTTCGGCCTGCTGCTCCATGCGGGTGACCTCGCGAACGCGGTCGAGCAGCACGGCGACGCAGCGCTGGCCCATCGAGGGAATGGCCGCGAGCATGGCAGGGAAGAGGTCTTTGTGGATGTCGAGGACCCACGCGGGACCGACGGCGTATCCATCGCCACCGTAGCCCTTCATGCGGGAGAAGGGAAGAAGACCAGTCATCTGTCCGGCGCGCCCAATAAAGTAGGCGAGCGGACCGGAGTTGCGGCGGCGGACGTGGATCTCGCCGCGGAGGATGAAGTTGAGATGGCGAGTGGGTTCGCCCTCGCGGAAGATGAGGCCGGCGTCTTCGGCGATGCGCTCGGTGCCGTGGTCCGCGAGCCAGAGGTACTCCTCGTCAGTGAGGCCGTCCAAGGTGGTGATGGTGCGAAGCGCGGCGACGATCTCGGGCGTGGGGGTGCGCACGGGCGTGGGC
>CAXTUR010000300.1:0-1402 GCA_964247455.1 uncultured Acidobacteriaceae bacterium
GCGTTGGGGGCGGCGGCGAGAGCTTCGGAGAGGTAGATACGCAGGACTTCCGCGGTGACCGGATGGTCGGTCCAGCCTTCTTCGACGAAGGGAACCAGGAGGGGGCAGGCTTTTTCGTAGGCGTGAAGACCGAGGGTCTGAAGAGCGTGGGTGTAGGCGCGGGACTGAACGGTGGCAGCGGTGGCGAGGACGAGGACTGTGGGATTGGCGCCATCGGCCAGCTCAGAAGCAAGGTGTGGGCCACCGGGTCTAAAGGGAAACGCAGGTCCTTCGACTTCGCTCAGGATGACAGGTTTTTTGGAGGCTAAGATTGCGGCGGATTCGGCTCCGGGCTGGATAACGCCTACTACGGGAATGGAAAGGGCGGCTTGCAGCGCGGGGAGTGAGAGGGCGGTGGCGGTATTGCAGGCAATCACGAGGAGGTCTGCGCCTTGCTCCAGCAGGAAATGGGCGGCCGAAAGAGCATAGCGGGTTACGGTCTCCCGAGATTTAGAGCCGTAGGGGAGCCTGGCGGTATCGCCGAGATAGAGGTAGCGGGCGCTCGAGATCAACGCCATCAGCGCGCGGAGGACGGTGAGGCCGCCGAAGCCGGAGTCGAAGACCGCGATGGTGGGAGTGGGCGGGAGTGTCATCGTTCGCGGACTATCTTTCTCTGTTCTCAATGGGTTGGGTGCGGATGAGGCTGGGGTCGGCGGCGGGGTAGGTGCGGGTAAGATCGGCGTGCCCGGCCAGGGTGTCGCGTGACTGGCCGTCAATCAGGAAGCTAATCTGGGCGATGTCGGGAAAGTTGGCGTGGAGCGTGCCGACGATGGAGAGCAGCGTAAGGGTTTCGACGGCAATGCCGGAGGGGTGGGTATCGGCAAAGGCTGAGCGAAGATTGACGACTGCGAGGAGGCCGGTCGTCGAGTTGCCGGCCGTAGGCGGTGATGGAGTGAGGAGGAACACCTCATCAACGGCGGAGCCGGGTTTGAGTGGGTGAAGCGAGTTTGGGAGCGCGTACTCAACGAAGAGGCGGTCGAGGAGGGCGCGGGCGCGCAAGGACGGCTCGGCGGGAAGAGCCGCGTCGCGCAGACCAGAGGTGAGGCTGTTCTCCTGGTCGCTGGCAAGCATCAGGGTGACGGCCTCGCCGGGTGCGTCGACGGGCTGGATGTAAGGCAGATCGTCGTTAGAGGCGAGGACGCGGTCGTGGGCCTTTTGGCGTTCGCGTATTGTGAACGCGGCCATAAGCACGATGAGGGCGCAGAGAGTCCAGAAGAGGACGCGCTGGTAGCGTGGGATCACTGGGCGGCTCCGGGTAGCTGCGGGCCAGCGGATTGCGCGTTGGCCGTTTGCGCATTGCGCCAGTCGGTAAGGGCGGCGGCGACGGCTTCAGCAAGGCGGTGCTGGTAGGCGGCGTCGGTGG
>CAXTUR010000300.1:1412-2845 GCA_964247455.1 uncultured Acidobacteriaceae bacterium
GTGCGATCCGGTGGTCAGGGGCGCGATCTCGATGGCGACGGCAGGACAGGTGAGATTGTCGAGTGGGCGCAGGACAGCTGGCGTCAGGGTGACCGGGAGTTTGGCGCGCAGGAGAGCGAGTCCTAGGGTGTTGGCGAGGGTGCGGCTTTGATGGAGGAAAGTGGCTTGAGCGGTGTCCCAGGGAATCGGAATGGTGGGCGTGTCGAGCGGCGGAAGGGAAGAGGTCACGAGATGGATGCCGTTGCCGGAGGCGCTTGCGTGGAGGAGAAGGCAGGCGGCGGGTCGAAGGTGGTTCGCGGTGGCGGCGCGCTGGTCGGGCGTGAGGAGGAGATCGTTTTCGCGGGTAGCGGCTACAGTGAAGTTGCGCGCGGAGAGGAGGGTACGGAGGTTAGCGGCGAGGGCGAGGGTGAGGTCTTTTTCCACGGTGCCGTTGAACGTGGTGCCCTGGTCAGTGCCGCCGTGAGCGGGGTCAAGGAGAATCAGGTTGCGGTTCTGGGCTTGAACGGAGAAGATTGCGCCGAGGGCGATCAGAAGGAGCGCGAGATGGAGTCGAACGGAAAGCAAGGTGGAGCTTACAGGGTACATCGCAGAGTTTTATAAGCTGCAAGAACTTTGAACCCCCGCTAATCTTGTTGGCCCGCAACCGCAAATCCCTTGGGAAGGGTAACAAATAACAATTAGCTCCTAATCCAGAGCGTAGATGGCCAAGCCGGAGAGTAGCTTAGGGTAAAAGTCCGTAGATTTTTGCGGCATGACGTCGCCGGACAACGAGATGTCGCGGAGCTGGTCTAGGGTAACTGGCTTGATAAGAAAAGCAATATCGGCTTGGCCTTGGTGGACGAGGGCGGTGGCTTCAGCGGCGTCGCGAATGTAGCGGACGTTGCCGAGGCGGGTAATCGTCTCCTGGTCGAGGCCGAGCAGCCGATCGAGCACGATGCGGTGGAGCTGAACCACGTTGAGCTGGGCCTGACGGGGAGAGATGTCGGTCAGCGCGGCAGATATGGGAGCGTTTTTGGCCTTGAGGAGGTGGGTTCCATCTTGCGTTACCGCAATGAAGGCCGTGCCGTGATGGGCGGTAAGAGGTTCGAGGTCAGCCGTGACCAGCGGCTCGATGTCGAAGAACTTCTCGGCTCCAGTGAGGAAGTCTTCGGTCGAGAAGTTCTCCAAGCCGGAGACGACGCGGTGCGTGGGCAGAATCGTGATACCGGGAGCGTCCATGTTGACGAACGTCATCATCATGGCGGCCTCGGGAAAGGCCGGAACGGGCAGGTTGCCGGGGGAGAGCTTGGTGTCTTCGCCCATCGTAGGCTGGTTCATGGGCAGCTTGAGCTGGGCAGAGCGCTCCTTTGCGTAGGCGACGGAGGTCTCGTAGCGGTGGTGGCCGTCGGCGATGATGAGCTTCTTATCGGCCATGGCGGTGACGATGAGGTTGA
>CAXTUR010000301.1:0-2782 GCA_964247455.1 uncultured Acidobacteriaceae bacterium
CCCTCTGATCATGGCCATGGCCGCGTGCACAGCTGCGGCCCAGAACGCCACCGATACAGCCTTTCAGAAAAAGCAGCAGGACGCCAACAGCAAGCCTGGTCCGCGCACGGCACTCACGAGAACGATTCCTGTGCCTGACGATCTTGATGCTCCCACAGCATCGCTGGTGGGCGCGCCGTACTCCTCCTACTGGAACCTGAACCCGCCCGACGACGAAGGCTGGCGAACGATCGTTAAGCGAGCCGCGGACGCGGCTATCCCAAAGCTTGCGCAGCAGCGCGCGGCTCTCGGCGTGTCGATAGTATCCACGACAATCGGCGGCGTGAAGGCTTACATCCTCATGCCGAAGGAGATCCCGGCCGCGCACGAAAGCCAGCTGATCGTTCATTTTCATGGAGGCGGTTATATCTTCAGTCCGGGCGAGGCGGGCACAGGTGAGGCCATGCTGATGGCCGCTTACGGCGGTTACAAGGTTCTCTCCATCGATTACCGTATGCCGCCCGACGCACCGTATCCCGCTGCGATGGATGATGCGACCTCTGCCTGGCGGGCTCTAGTGAAGACGATAGACCCGCGTCGCATCGCGATCGAAGGCACCTCGACTGGTGGCGGCATGACGCTTGCGCTTGTGTTGAGAGCGGAGGCGGAAGACCTGCCGCTCCCCGGAGCGATCGCACCGGGCTCCCCATGGTCCGACATGACAGGCGTAGGCGACAGCTATAAAACGAACGAGTGGATTGACAACGTGGTCGTCAGCTACGACGGTTATCTAAGCCGCGTCGCCCGACTTTACGCTCACGGCCACGATCTTAAAGACCCGCAGCTGTCGCCCATTTACGGAGACTTCCACGGTATGCCGCCTGCCATCCTCACAGCCGGCACGCGCGATCTCTTCCTCTCCAACACGATCCGGGTACAGCGCAAGCTTCGCGAGGCCGGCGTCGAAGCGGACCTGGAACTCTACGAGGGACTGTCTCACGCGCAGTTCAACTCGGACCCAACCGCACCAGTGACAAAGGAAGCGTACCGCGAGATGACACGTTTCTTCGATGCGCACCTAGCTAAGTGATGCCGCGATGGTCGTGGGCAAAGCAAAGATGAAGAGCCGAAAACCGATACCCGTAGACATTCTCTTGGCGCACCCGCGTCAAGTGCAGCGCTGCAGACCACCTTTGGGTTTTGCCGCATCCTCCACCGTTACATGGGCCACGCCTGAATGGCTGTGCCGAATACCGATATAAACTTTGTGCGTGTGGCGCCATCGCGGGCCAAGGTAGACCTTCCTTGAATTAGAGCCATCACATAGCCTGCCATTGCCCCTACATCTACCTTCCTGGCCGGCCGCGTGTTCCATTTTCCCGCTTGATTTTGTGCGAAGACCGGCCAAAGGGAAGCTATGCGCGTACAGGCACCAACATCTTCCCGGCGATCCGGCAGCCGCTCCTTACGGGCGTGGAGAGGCCAGATGCCGGGCGGCACTCACAACACAGGCCCGACGCCGGCTTCGCTCCCGTGAAGCACTGCCATCCGAGCCTGTGATCATGCGCGACAACTGGGGTACGGCAAACCACCACGCAGCCAGTCCTATCAGTAAAAAGACCAGCTTTGCTGGATCAAGATCGTCATTCAGTGTGCCGTTCCGTTGTGCTTCGGCAAAGATCGCAACCGTGCGCTGATAGTAAGCCGTGCGGGCCGCTTCGTTTACGGCTGGACCCTCGGCCAGACTCTCCCAGAGCAAGAGCCGGACCAGTTGAGGATGCTCGGCATGATAGTCGAAGATACTCCCCGTATATTCCCCGATATCCTCCAGCCCGGGAGCGTTCGCACCCAGGGAGAAAGCGAGCTTTTCCAGTTCCTCAATGAGCACCGTCTCAAAGAGTCGTCGTTTGTCCCCGAAGTAGTTGTAGAGCCGCTCCTTGTTGATTCCCGCGAGAGCTGCAATTCGCGCCATGGTCGTACCGTCCGGACCATGTGCTGTGAACTCTGCGCACGCCGCTTGCTGAAGACGACGGCGTGTTTCCTGTGTATCCCAGGCCATCAACCGATTCTATTTGAATCTCCAACGGCTAGGTTGGAATCTCATGTAATCCAACCAAAGCGTTGGAGTTAGATTGAAGATCATCGGCTGTTCGGAGAGCAAGTATGTCGGGAAGAGTTGAGCATAAGATTGCGGTGGTTACAGGCGGAACAAGGGCATTGGATTGGCAACAGCCAAACTGCTCCCAGCAGAGGGGGCCAAGGTTTTTGTCACAGGGCGAAGGAGTCCAGAACTCGCAGCGGCGATCGAGCAGATCGGTCATGGAGCTGCGGGCATCCAGGGCGACGTTTCCAAGCTGGAGGATCTCGACCGGCTTTTCACGGTGGTGAGAGGGCAAGCGGGGCGGCTGGATATTCTGTTCGCGAATGCCGGCACAGCGGAACACCTCACGATGGAACAGGTAACTGAGAGTCAGTTCGAAGCCGGGTTCTCCGCAAACGTCAAAGGTGTGTTCTTCTGCATGCAGAAGGCTTTGCCATTAATGCCCGATGGAGCGGCCGTTATTCTGAATGCTTCCATGTGGACGATCAAGGGAATACCTGGATTCGGCGTGTTGAGCGCGAGCAAGGCCGCGGTGAGGAGCTTCGCGCGGACTTGGGCGAACGAACTCAGAGGGCGGCGGATACGCGTAAATGTCGTCAGCCTAGGCCCAGTACATACTCCTTCGATTGAGAAGGCGACAGGTGGCCGGCCGGGAGAACGCCGAGCGACTCTTGTCGGAACTGTCGAAAGATATCCCTCTCG
>CAXTUR010000302.1:0-2776 GCA_964247455.1 uncultured Acidobacteriaceae bacterium
CACGCGCTCCGTGCCGTCCAGCAGCTTCAGACGCTCGCCCTTGTGCGCCAGCCGAACGACGATGCCGCCCTCGATCTTGTTCAAATCGAAAGCATGGGTGGGATGGCCCATGCCGAGCAGCGTGAAGTTCGACGCGTCCACTGCGTTCGAGATGGTCTTCTGCCCAAGCAGATGGAAGAACTCCGCGACGGCGCCGGTGCTTGGCGCGATGGTCACGCCGCGCAAGACTTGGGCGGTGAAGCGGCCGCAAAGGGTAGAAGCCTCCACGCGCACGGGGAACGGCGACGCGCTGCGTTCGGTCTTGACCGACTCGCCCAACGGAAGGAGCGGCAGATCGTAGATGGTCGCCGCCTCGCGCGCAATGCCGTAGTGGTTCATCGCGTCGACCCGGTTGGTGGTGATGTCCATCTCGAAGAGGTGCCCGTTACCGGAGCCGAGGTCGTGGACGCCTTCGACGGCGATGCCGCGCAACGTCAGGTCTTCGGCCAGTCGATGGTCATCCACGGGAAGTTCGGAGAGATAGGTTCTTAGCCAGCGAGTTAGGATTTTCATGGAGTGCGTATAACCAATGGAGTGTCGATCGATTTAGCCGCCTGTCTGGTGTCCTTCGGTCTCAGTGTCTTCGCGAAGCTGTTAATCATGCGCGCGACTTCCTGACACGACTTCATCAGTTCCTGTGCTGGAACCTGTTCCATCATCTGTAAGTCGAGGCAGAGCTGCACTTGGGTTTCGAGCTCGAAGAGCGAACCGCGCGCGATCCAAAGAAAGGCGCGCAAGTAAGCGTCGCTCGATCTTCCGCGTCCTTCGCAATATTACTTGGAACCGAAACGGCGGCACGCCTCATCTGGCTTTGCAGACCGAAGGCTTCGCTCTTCGGCAGCAGGGCGGTATGCGTATAGACATCCCGCGCCAGTTGTATCGACTTTTGCCAGATTAGAAGGTCTCGGAAACTCTTTGTCGTCATAGATACTATTCCCACCCCTCTGCTGCTTAGCTGTTTGCCGTCTCGCTCAGATGCTGTTCTTGCTTTTAGCTGCTTTTGCTTCTAGCTGCATCTAGCTATTATGTGAACTGCTCCAAGAAGCGCATATCGCCCGAGTAGAACTGGCCAATATCGGCGATGCCGTGCTGGATCATAGCGATGCGCTCCACGCCCATGCCGAAGGCGAAGCCGCTGATCTTCGCGGGATCGTAGGCGGGATCGCGGCCTTGCGCGACGCGCTGCCCGTCGACGGCGGCAAAGACGGCGGGGTCGACCATGCCGCAGCCCAGCAGCTCGATCCAGCCGGAGTGCTTGCACTTGCGGCAGCCCTTGCCCGCGCAGAAGATGCAGGAGATTTGCACGTCGGCGCTCGGTTCGGTAAAAGGAAAGAAGCTGGGAAAAAAGCGCGTCTTCACGTCCGAGCCGAAGAGCGCCTTCATCGCGTGGTCGAGTGTGCCCTTCAGGTCGGAGAAGGTGATGTTCGTATCTACGCAGAGCCCCTCGACCTGGTGGAAGACGGGCGAATGAGTAGCGTCGGCGGCGTCGTTACGATGGACCTTGCCGGGGATGACGATCCGCACCGGCGGGGCCTGCGCGATCATGGTGCGTATCTGCACGGGCGAGGTGTGGGTCCGCATCAGCAGCCGGTCGCGCGCGGGGCGGCTCTGCTGGCCGGCGATGACGAGGGTGTCCTGCGTGTCGCGCGCCGGGTGGCTGGGCGGGAAGTTCAGAGCCTCGAAGTTGTAGAAGTCAGTCTCCACCTGCGGACCAAGGTTCGTGGAGTAGCCGAGATGATGGAAGACGGCGACGATCTCCTGCATCGTCTTGAGGAGAGGATGGGCGATGCCGGGAGTTTGGGCGGTGCCGGGTAAAGAGATGTCGAGGCTGAAAAGCCGATTGATTTCAGCAAAAAACCGCTTCTTTTCATCAGCCGACAACTTCTCAACTGTGGTAACAATTCCAGAAAGTAGTATTTCTATCTTTGCCTTTAGCACATTGAACCGCTTGCCTACGTCCCCTTTGCGATCAACGGGCGCATTACTCAACCAAAGGTCACTAATCAGTTTGAGACGGCCCTGCTTCCTGCCCAACCAATAGAGACGAAATGCTTCACCGGCCTCCTTGGTTGAAAGCCGTTCCGCTCCATCGTCAACAAGCCGATGAATTTCACTGAAAGCTTGATCCAAAGAGGGGCCGTCATAACTTTTCAAAGCTTCGATTGGTTGCTCGTTCATCGGTTCAGTCACGCCGAAATCGGCATCCTCGCCACGCGTGTGGTTGGCTCGGGAACAGTGTCTCCGTCAGCGAGCAGACCTTCGATATGGAAGGCAATCCCTTCTCGGATAAGCTCCTCCGTGGTCTCGAACGTAGGGCCAGCCACGCCAAGGCCCGGCAGGTCGGGCGCATAAGCACTCCATCCGGTGGAAGTCTGTTCGTACACCACTGCGTAATCCTTCATTTTGCCAGTCCCGCCTGCTTCAAGATGTTCTTGTACGTTCCTTCGGCCATCTCTTCCGATGGATGACCCGCCACGGTCACCTTACCTGTTTTGACCGGGTGCTTGAACTGGCGATGGCTGCCTCGTTGGGCAACCAGATACCAGCCGTCTTCGTGTACTAAGCGCAGCACGTCACGTGTCTTCATCCTAGAAGAAATCTCTCGCGCCGCCTATTCACAGCGCCGACCAGACCACCAGAAGCACAAGAACGCCCATCAGCAGACTCTTCTTGTCCGTAATCGCGTAGACCACCGGGTCCTCATCGAGCTGTCCCCGCGACGCCAACAGCCACAACT
>CAXTUR010000303.1:0-2769 GCA_964247455.1 uncultured Acidobacteriaceae bacterium
GCGTGAACCACATCGCGCACCCGCTTCGCTAGCCCTGATCGAGTTTCAACCCTAGAGCGTCTTTTAAAACCTTGTACTGCTTGGCGATCTGATTCATGAAAAGACATGACATCTCCTCAGGTTTCGGACGCCCTCTGGTCGATCATTGGGCTTCTGCTGCCCGTGGCGCCCTCACGACCGCGAGGTGGCAGGCCGCGCGTGCCAGATCGCGCGGCACTCACCGGGATCCTGTTCGTGCTGCGGACCGGCATCCAGTGGGAGATGCTACCGCTCGAGATGGGATGTGGGTCCGGCATCACGTGCTGGCGCCGTTTACAGGACTGGCAAGAGGCGGGTGTCTGGGAGGGGTTGCACCGCGAGTTGCTCCGCCGGTTGCGCGCTGCGGACCGGATCGACTGGAGCCGGGCCTGCATGGACAGCGCGTCCCTTGCGGCCAAAAGGGGGGCGACAAGACAGGGCCAAACCCAACTGACCGAGGCAGGCTCGGCACGAAGCGCCATCTGATCACTGACCGGAACGGTATCCCGCTCGCTTTGTGCTGACAGGTGCCAACACCAATGACAGCATGCCATTCGAGGAACTGCTGGACAGTACCGCGCCGATCGGTGGCAAGCAGGGCCGTGCACGGTGCCGGCCAGACAAGCTTCACGCTGACAAAGCCTATGACCACCGACACTGCCGCCAGGCCTGCCGCCGTCGCGGGATCGCGCCACGCATCGCCCGGCGGGGCGTCGAGACCAGCCAGAAGCTCGGACGGCACAGGTGGGTCATCGAGCGCACTTTCGCGTGTATCAACCGCTTCCGCCGGCTCGTCACGCGCTACGAGCGCAGAAGCGATATCCACTACGCCTTTACCCCACTCGCTTGCTCGATCATCTGCTTCAACAAGCTGCAGGCCAGGTTTTGAAAGGCATTCTTAATCCGGTTTCGGCAGGCGGCATTGGGCCTACTGCTCTTCCCGCAAGAGCGTCAGGAGTAGCGCCACGCTCTTCTCTGGTGTGGTGAGCCCCTTTTGCTCGCGCATGCGGCCACCGCCTTGCAAATCGATCAGACCGTGTGCCGTGGCATAGATCAAGCCGGCAAGTTCGCGTGTGGCGATTGCAGGCAGGGCACGCCCGGCCTGGGCGTCCCCAACGAGCTCTGCGAACGCCATGAACGCCCCGAGCGCCGCTGCCTCGAGCGTTCCTCCGGTCGCGCCGACCTCGGGGTCACTGAATAGCAGGCGATATCGGGCGGGATAGTCTCGTCCATAACCAATAAACACGTCCAGCGCCTCCTTCAGTCGCTCGATCGGCTGTCCATCGGCTCCGCGTGCCTGATGGAAGACCACCGCCAGCATCCCAAAGTCGCGCTCGGCGATTGCAGCGAGCAGCGCGCTCCGGTCCTTGAAATGACGGTAGGGCGCATTGTGCGAGACACCGACCGCCTGAGCTACTGCACGCAGGGTGACGGCCGTGTCTCCCCCGGCGTCCAGAAGGAGCGCCGCTTCCGTAACCAGCTTTTCCCGCGTACTCACTTCGTTTCCCTATGCCTGATGCGTGTCCACCCCCACGAGTTGGGCTGAGTCCGCCCACAATTTCTGTGCGCGGCCGATGTCATACGACATGGCGGATGAGCGCGCTTCGATCAATCGACCGCTGGTCGACTGGACGTACTTGCCCGATGCATCCGCGAACTTGGGATCGAGCGCCACGCGGGCGAGTGCCTCGCCCGAAAAGGGGATGCTGCCCATGGTGACGCCGAGCGTCTTGAACAGCCATTTGGCGAAGCCCGTCCGCATGAAGCGCTGCGCCATCACCGGAGCCGAGCGGCTCAGGCCCGTCTCGACGATCAGGCCGGGGTCGAACGCGATCGACTGGATGGACGACCCTTCGGTCCGAAGACGTCGATCCAGCTCGTAGGCGTAGAGTATGGTGCAGAGCTTCGAAGTGGAATAGCGGACACCCCAGGGAAGAGGCTTACCGTGCTTGCCATCGGTGGCAAGCCGGACCGCATCGGGTTCCGCCGCCTTGCCGACCATCTTGCCATCCATCGTGTCCGGATCGTGCGTGCCGCTTGCGGTGAACACGATACGGCCGCGATCCTCCACATCATCCAAAAGCAGGTCGAGCAAGAGGAAGTGGCCCAAGCAGTTGGTGGCGAAGGTCTTTTCGTACCCTTCGGCGGTATATTGGGGTGGACCCATGAACTGCGCCCCGGCATTCAGCATCAGCACCTGCAACGGCGCGACAGTGCCTTCGCGAACCATGATCTGAACCGCTGTCGCCGCGGCACGCACCGACGCCAGTGACGCCACGTCGATCGCGATGGTCCTGATCCGGGCACCGTACTGCGCTCCAAGATCCCGCGCGACGTTATCGACTTCCGTCTGATTTCGACCGGCCAGGATGAGGTCGAACCCACCTTGTTCCAGAACCTTCTTGGTTGCCTCCAGGCCGATGCCTTTGTGACCGCCGGTAATCAGTACGGTGCCCATGATCATGATCCTTTGTTGACAGTGTCAACGTAAGTCCTACGTTGACATTGTCAACCTGCGTGGGGATATAATATGAATGCCGATCTGAAGAGTTGGGCCGAGGCGGAAAGAATGATCCCGGAAGCGCCGGTCGCGGCATCGCGTTCGATCGCCATAGGCGTAGCAAGCGATGTCGTCTGGCGACTGCTTACCGATGTTTCCCGATGGCCACAGTGGTACGGCTACCTGAAGAACGCGCGGCTAGGCTCAGGACTCATTGTGGCAGCCAGAACGTGATGGTTGCCGCGATGCAG
>CAXTUR010000304.1:0-2765 GCA_964247455.1 uncultured Acidobacteriaceae bacterium
CGGGTCCGGGTGCCGAGCGCGCGCGTGGGGGCGGGGCAGGGGGCGCTGTCTATTAAGACGAGGCTGGCCGCTTAGGCAGGCGGAAGGCCGGGGGCGCCGCCCCTGGAACCCGGTCGGTTAGGTGACGTCATGGACGAGCATCGGATTTCCCTGCATCTGGTGTCGGATGCGACGGGCGAGACGCTCAGCTCCATCGCCCGGGCGACGGTGGCGCAGTTCGAGCACGCCAACGTCGCCTACCACCGCTGGAACCTGATCCGCACCCCGCTGCACCTGCGCCGCGTGCTCGAGGGGATCGAGGCCGATCGCGGCCCGGTGCTGTCCTCGATGATGGACCGCCGCCTGCGCCAGGAGCTGGACGGCGCCTGCGCCCACATGCAGATCCAGATCGTCAACGTGCTCGACCCGGTGCTGACCCTGCTGGCGGACAACCTGGGCGAGAAGGCGGTCGGCCGCCCCGGCGGCCAGTACGTGCTCGACGAGGAGTACTACCGCCGCATCGAGGCCATGCACTACGTGCTGGCGCACGACGACGGCCAGTCCGCCGCCGGGCTGAGGCAGGCCGACGTGGTGCTGGTCGGCGTGTCCCGCGCGTCGAAGACGCCGACCTCGTTCTACCTCGCCAACCGCGGCGTCAAGGCGGCCAACGTGCCGCTGGTGCCGGGCGTGCCGCTGCCGCGCGAGCTGGTCGAGGTGCAGCGCCCGGTGATCGGGCTGACCATCGACCCGCGCACCCTGATCGAGATCCGCCGCAACCGCCTCAGGCTGATCGCGCCCAACAGCGGCCTGCGCGGGATGGACGAGCGCGAGAACACCTACGTCGATCCCGACCTCGTCCGCAACGAGGTGCTCTGGGCCCGCCGCATCTGCCTCAGCCACGGCTGGCCGGTGGTCGATGTCAGCCACCGCTCGATCGAGGAGACGGCCGCCGCCGTGATCGAGCTGGCGGCGCACTGGACCGCGCGGCATCCGGAGACTGCCGCCACAGGCTAAGGCAAGGCCAGGGCGCTGCCCTGGACCCGTTCACGGCGGAGCCTTGAAGATCCGTTCGGTCAAAGTCAACACCGGCTGGGGAAGTGGTCGTTATTTGGGTTTCAGTGCGTCACGAAGGATGTCTATGAGATCATGCCCACCAAGTTTCGCGACGACCGCAATCAGGATCAAGGACAGTGACCAGACGATTGCGGATGCGTAGCCCTGGCCAAACCCCCAGAATCATTCTCGAGCCGCAGCCCATCCTTGGGCCCTCCTGGGTTCGATAGCCGTTGGGACTGCCAGGTTCGCGACATACTGCCCGAGCATCAGGCCAGCTTGCTCTCGAAACCTATCGACCTCGCTGGCCGTAAAGGCATCTGCTTCCGCGAGCTGTTGGTTGGTATAACCCTCCTCGTGCCTGGACTCGGTCCTGTCGTGCTTTGCCAGCACCATGAGACCGAGGGTTAAGGTTTGCTGGATGTTGTTGTAGAGGAGGGTGGAAGCCCGGACGACCTGATCAACTTGCTCACGCTCTCCGAGCAACGGAACCCTCCGGTTCGTGCTCCACTGCACCCTCTTCCAGGAGACGGCGCAAGCGTGCTGACTTTAAGTTGCCTTCCAGATACGTGTAGAGCGCCGTCTGCCGGTTGGACTTGGGCTTCTCGCGTGTAAGTACGCTGCCTGCCAGCCTGGACACTGACCTGCTGCCCTTCCCGTACACTTTCATGACCACCATCGCCGCCCTCCTTGGCGCCACGCCGCGTGCCCCTTCAGGGCGCGACACGAAGCTCATATTGGCACATCTCGTGCCGACCGGCATCACATGTGCCGGTGGTTACGGACCTGTACGCTTTTGGACTTCTATTCGGTCTAAAGAGGAAGAGATTGTTGTCCTGTGGCAATCTTCGTTCCGATCCGCGTAGGGGTCCGCAGTTCGCGCCCCTCTTCCAAAATCTCCCGAACGGTGAGTATCTGAATGCGCGGGTAGGTGACTTCATTATAGGTGAAAACCCCAGCCGCGTCTGCCGCCTCGCGCATGGCCTTCGTCGGCTCCCGCAAGGTTAACAGCCCTCCGAACTCGGCAGCGGGAATATCCGCTACCACGCCCCGGAGATCGCGAACGTCCGTGGGGCGGACGGCACCGCCTTTAACCTGCAAGATCATCTCACCTAGTCCGTTCTTTGTCTCGTAGTATAGTCGGCCATCAATGCCACGATCGGCACCGCGCTTGTGCATCGGGAAGCCGCCCACACGCTCAACAAGCCACGTCTGGAATGTAAAGTGATCTTGTTGGAAAAGCAGCTCCGCTTGTTCCACAGAGAGAGGTATTCCATCAACCTTGTAGTGGGCACCTTCTGCCAGTTTGTATCGCTCGCTCAGAACTTCTCGTATTAGCTTAATGGACAGAATCGCGATGTCACACCCGATCCACTTACGGCCGGTCTCGTGCGCGGCGTATATGGTTGTGCCGCATCCGCAGAACGGATCAAATATAACATCTCCTGGATTGCTAGAAGCCCGAATAATGCGCTCCATTAGAGGGCGGGGTTTCTGTGTCGGATAGCCGAGGCGTTCCTTGGATTGGGAAGATAATGGCCCAATGTCCGTGATGATGTCTTGCAGGTTCACGCCAGGATTCTCGTCAGCATATCGCTTCTGTTGCGGGACAGAGCCGCGCTCAGGCCAGTACACAAGCCCCGCCTCATCAAGCAGGTCCAGCTTCTCCTGCGTATTCAAAGCGCCTTTCAAAACCCTTGTACTGTCCAACGCGGTGGTTCATGAGGGAGCAT
>CAXTUR010000305.1:0-2761 GCA_964247455.1 uncultured Acidobacteriaceae bacterium
GCGGTCGATAGGAGTTTATTTGAGTATCTATTTAACGACATGGGCTATAAGGTGATGATCTCGGTGGAAGGCTTGCGTAAGTCGATTCGCAATGGCACGGGGGCGGCGGCGCGGACGACCGATATTCTACGGGGAATCGACTTCCAGGTGCCGCGCGGGCAGTTCGTGGCCATTATGGGGACATCGGGGTCGGGCAAATCGACGCTGCTGGGGCTGCTGGCGGGGCTGGATACGCCGTCGGCCGGCAATGTGCTGCTGAACGGGACGGCGATCAGCTATCTGCCGGAGGACCAGCTGGCGCAGGTGCGGGGAAAGACGATCGGGTTTGTCTTTCAATCCTATCAACTGATTCCGACGCTGACGGCGCTGGAAAATGTCTTGTTGCCGCATGAGCTGAACGCCGAGGCGAAGGACGCGGCAGAAGGGTTGCCGAGGGCGCGGGCGCTGTTGACGAGCGTGGGGCTGGGCGACCGGATGGACCATTATCCGGTGCAGCTTTCGGGCGGGGAGCAGCAGCGGGTGGCGCTGGCGCGGGCGTTTGTGCTGCGTCCGCCGATCGTGCTGGCGGACGAACCGACGGGCAATCTCGACACGGCGAACGGCGCGGCGGTGCTGGAACTGCTGCTCGACCTGAACAAGCGCGAGGGAACGACGCTGGTGCTGGTGACCCACGATGCCATGCTCGCGGGGTATGCGGACCGGCGCATTACGCTGCGGGATGGGATGGTGCTGTCGGATGTGATGAGTGGATGAGAGCTGAGTTATGCTGGATTGAATGTTTGAGGCAAGGAGTGACTTTAGATGACCGACGATAAGGCTCTGCTTTTACTTGCCGCTTTGGCACCCACGGTGATGTCGCTGATCGGGATTATTTTCGCCAAAGCCGATTTGAGGGATTTCAAAGCCGACCTGAAGGATTTCAAAGCCGAGGTGCGCGGCAAGTTTAGCGATATTGATGGCCGCTTCGGCGAGGTTCGCCGCCAGCAAGAGTTGTTGGCAGAGAAGCTGGACGACGTTGTGGCGGCTGGCCACAAGGACGCGTTGGAGATCATGCGCCAAATGACCATTCTGCACGAGCGGGTCGCAGTTGTTGAGGCAAAGCAAGGGCGATGAACAAGCTTTTAGAATCGACAGTACCCGCCTATGACATGATGAGTACGCGAAGAGCGCCGAAGCAATGAGGGAGCGGGATGCGTTTAGCAAAGGTAATCATCTTCGTTCTAGTGGTTACACTCGTTTTCACGGGACTTATTGGCTTTTTTGGCTTCCGAGTTGTCGAGCGAAGGATCGCCCGCGATTCTCACGCGCCACATCTTGTCAGGTTTCCTGAACCAGCCGCAGATTTCCCGATGCAGACGCTGGATGGCACCACGAAACGGCTCTCTGAGATGAAGGGAAAGGTGGTCTTTCTCGATCTTTGGGGGACATGGTGCATTCAGTGCCTCGCGGAAATGCCCACGGTTCAGGCCCTGTATAACCACTACCGTAACGATCCCAAGGTAGTCTTCCTGATCGTCTCCCGCCAGGATTCACCCGGAGCCATACGGCGTTACGCAAGCCGCAATCGCTTCGATCTGCCGTTCTACCGCACGGAGGATGTTGACGTTCCGGCTTCGATGCAACTCAATCAGTTTCCAGCCACGTTTCTGTATGCGCCGGATGGAACGCTGATGGCCAAACATACAGGCGCGGCCGACTGGTCAGCACCTTCCGTCATTTCGTTCATCGACAGTCTCAAAAGCAGTTCAAGAGCGGAGCAGTAGCATCATGGCGAATCAGCTTTCGTGGGGCACGGCGGCGCGTATTGCGGCGCGGGAGATGCGGGCGTCGCGGGGGAAGTTCTTCTTCGTGGTGCTGTCAGTGGCGATCGGCGTGGCGGCGCTGACAGGGGTACGGGGGTTTTCGGCATCGTTCCGGGGGACGCTGCTGACGCGGGCGCGGAGCATCATGGCGGGAGATCTGGCGGCGCGGATGTTTCAGCAGCCCACGGCGCAGCAGAAGGCGGGTTTGGACGCGATGCGGGGCGAAGGTGTCGAGATGACGCCGGTGACGGAGACAATCTCCATGGCGAGCGCGCCGAAGGCGATGGATCCGCTGCTGATCTCGTTGAAGGCGGTAGACCCGGCACTGTATCCGTTCTATGGGACGGTGGACTTGCAGCCGAAGGGGCGTTTGCAGGATGTGTTGACGCCGGAGACGGTGGTGGTGGCCGACGATCTCTTGATCCGGCTGCACCTGAAGGTGGGCGACGAGCTGAAGATCGGGACAAAGGTCTTCCGCATCGCGTCGGTGGTGACGAATGAGCCGGACCGGCTTTCGGGGAGCTTTGCCAGCGGGCCGCGGGTGCTGATTACGCGCGCCGGGCTGGAGGCTTCGGGGTTGCTGGCTCCGGGGAGCCGGGCGGGACAGCGGTATCTGTTCAAGGTGCCCGCGCCGGGCGGAACGCGGCAGATCTCGGAGAACCGGGTGGCGGGGCTGAAGGCGCGATTGGAGGCGCTGCTACCCGAGGCGCAGGTGACCGACTACCGGGAGACGAACCCGGCGCTGACGCAGGGGCTGGACAGGGCGACGAGTCTGCTGTCGTTGATGTCGCTCGTCGCGCTGGTACTGGGCGCGGTTGGCGTGGCGATGGCCATGCGGGCGCATCTGGCGCAGCGTCTGGATACGATCGCGATCATGAAGTCGCTCGGCGCGAGTTCCGGGCAGATTATCAAGATTTATCTGCTACAAACTTTGTTGCTCGGGTTGCTGGGGGGTGGGC
>CAXTUR010000306.1:0-2749 GCA_964247455.1 uncultured Acidobacteriaceae bacterium
GGTAGGAATAGATGACCCGTGGCCGGACCACGACCGGCGGCGGGTAGTAGGGCTGATAGACGATCTGCGGTGGCGATGGTGGCTGGTACGCGGGCGCCTGTTGGAAGTTCTGGTAGATGACCTGTTGCGGTGCTTGCTGAACGGGTGCGGGCTGGTAGGCTTGCTGCTGCGGGACTCGCTCGATCAGGGCGGGCTGTTGGCTGCGGGCGTAGTTCGGTTCGGCGTCGGGGATGCCGAGGTCCTGCATCAGCTCGAGCGTCAGGACGGTCTCAGGTTTGAGCACCGGGCTGGGCCCGCGGCGCGGAAGATTGATGAGGTCGATCGGCCAAAGAACAGGGATAAGCCACTCGATGGTGTCGCGCACGGGATGGCCGTTGCCGAGGATGCGGCCGTCGCGATCCACCTTGTACTTTGGCACCTGGACGACTTTGGCCTGAAGCGGGATGACGCGGTTGCCGATGAACATCCGGTCGAAGGTGAGCTGCATCCAGCCCTTGCCGACGAAGTGGCCGGGGTCTTTGTAGTCCTCAAAACGGCCTTCGATGTAGGCACCGTACGGCAGCACGGAGCGGCCATATTTCTCAACGGGGTTGAGGGTGCAGAGGACGGGATCGCCAATAGCGGTGGTCTTCGATGAAATGCGCTGCTCGGAGACGGAGCAGGTGAGGATGGAGCCGGCTGGGACAAGCTGCTCGGCGCGGCTCACCAAAGGAAGGGAGAGAAGCAGCAGCGGGAGCGAACGCAACGATCGCAGTCTTTTCATGGTCGGGCCTCCTTACAACGGCTCGTACGGAGCCGGGTGACGAGCCGCTCTGCCGCATCGAACGCTGGCAAGAGCGAGAAACGATGGCGAACTAACGTGCAAGAGGAATCCTTGCGGCAACTGTACCACGAGGGTAAGTAGCGGCAGCGTGTCTGACCACAAATCTTTCCATGGGACGCAACCGTTCCGCTAAAGCTCTTCCTCCTCGTGCACGTCGTCGAACTCGTTGGGCAGGATCTCGTCGGCTTCAGGCTTGTCGGAAAAGCTGGGTGCGTCGTCGACGAGCGGCTTAGGGGTGTCGGGCTCGGTGCCCAGCGCTTTGAGGACGCGACTGGTGTGGTGACCGCGGCGCATCGCCATACGGCCGGTGCGGGAGACCTCAAGGATCTTGTAGTCGGACTCGCGGAGGACCTGGAGCAGACCTTCGATCTTGCTGGCCGCGCCGGTCATCTCGAGCATGATGGACTCGGGCGCGAGGTCGACGACGCGGGCGCGAAAGACGGTGCTCAGTTCAAAGATGGCGGAGCGGGTCTTCGGCCCTGTCGCGACCTTGATGAGGCAGAGTTCGCGAATGACGGCCTCGCTGCGGCTGACCTCGTCGATATCGACGGTGATCTCCAGTTTGTAGAGAGAAGCGCGAATGCGGTGGGCGGCGGTCTCGGGCGCCTCGCAGACGATGGTCATCCGGGAGGTGTCGGCGCGTTCCGACTCGCCCACGGTGAGCGAAACGATGTTGATGTTCAGTCGGCGGAAGAGCGACGCCACGCGGGTGAGGACGCCGGGTTTGTCGGAGACGAGGGCGACGAAGGTGTGGAGCATGGGCTTTCAGTAATCCAATCTAGTGACGTGCGGCGGGTGCCCTGAACAACGTTTCTGTCACACGGGGTGTGTCCATACTATAGTCAGTTATCACGGAAAAGGAGCGATCCGCCGCGATTGCGGATGCGGGCCACATCATGCTGATTACAGCCGTCGTCTGCACGTATAACCGCAAAGAACTGCTGGAGAAGCAGGTTGCGACCATCGCCGCCATGGACGATGCCGACTCGGACGCCTTTGAGGTGGTTTATGTGGACAATAACTCGACCGACGGCACGCGCGAGGAGTTTGCCCGAGTTTGCGCGGGGAGGCCGCAGTTCCGGTACGTTCTTGAGGGGCAGCAAGGGTCGTCGTTCGCGCGGAATCGAGGCGCACAGGAGGCACGAGGCGAGTATGTCTGGTTCCTCGATGATGATTCACTGCCGGACAAGGGAGCGTTGCGGGCCTACCTGGCCGCGCTGCCGCAATGGATGCCAGAGGTGGCGACCGGGCCGATCATTCCCCGGGCGGAGACGCCTGTGCCTTGGTGGTTCGACCTGGAGGCGCGGCAGCTTAGCGCGTACCTGGCGCGGACGGACTATGGCGTCGAGACGCGCATCCTGGATAAGGGCATGGCGTGGGGGCCGAACCTGGTCGTGCGCAAGGATGTGCTGCTGCAGGTGGGCGGGTTCAGCAAGGAGCTGGGCGTGTTCGGGGAGAGCCGCGGCGGCGGGGAGGAGGACGAGCTGCAAGGGCGTATCTTTGCGGCTGGTGGACGATTGCTGTACGTCCACGACGCACCGGTCGTGCATCTCGTTCTGCCGAAACAAATGGTGTTTGCGAAGTATCTGCGGCAGCGGGTGGACCGTGGGCGTTCGGCGGGCCGGGAGCTGGCGATGCGCGGCAAACGCGGTCCGGGCATGGTAGGTACGGCAGCGAGGATGGCGGGGCATCTGGGGTTTAGTGGTGTAGAACTGGTTAGGGGAAGGGTAGCTTCGGCGGTCGACCACTACGGTGCTTGCTTCGGGCTATATGGAAAATGGGCGGAGGAGAGGACCCAAAGGGCGACCGGGCCGCAGATAGAACGTTTCGGTGGGGCCAAGGCACGGGAGTGATGAGCTAAAGGCCGACCGGCTTCAAGCGCGCTGTTTGAGTGATTACCGCGTAGGTGGCTTGGGGATGTTAGGG
>CAXTUR010000307.1:0-2744 GCA_964247455.1 uncultured Acidobacteriaceae bacterium
CCCCCGCCCCCACCTCCCACGATCCCTCCACTCTCCCCCGCCGCCACCCAACGAACATCCCCCACCTCCATCGTCTTTCCACCCAGCTCCGCCGCCGTCAACGCCACCACCAGTGATCCCGCCTCTTCCGCCTTGACCCCGCACGGCACCGTGTCCACACACACGATCCGCTCCACCCGCACCGCTGGATCGCTGAACTCCACCACATCCTCATCCTTCAACGGCCCGGCCGGAGCCTTGCCCCGGAATGGCTCCTTGATCCCAAGTGGCACTCCCTTCATCTCCACCCGCAGAAACTCCGAGCTCACCTCTCCCAGGTTCTCCAGGCTATGCCGCTCCGCCAGCGCCGGAGCCACACGAAACGCTCCCAACTTCGTCGGCGGACGCACGGCACTTTCCGGCGCGCCGCCCGCCTCCTGATGGTCAATCCTCACTGCGCCGCCGTCGTTCAGATACACAAACACCGTAGCTACTGCCGGATGATCGTGCACCGGCACCTTCTCATGCGGCCCATAGTGCGCCCGGATCACCGCCACTTTAGCGTTCTCGAAGATCAGCCGATAGTTATCCGGCAGCGTCTTCAACGGGTCCTGCGCGTCCATCCCGTACGCCACTCCCAGGAACACCGCCGCGCACACAAGCCGCCGTCCCATCATGCACCACCTCCGTTACCGTTCATGCCCTCGCGCTCGACATCCCGCAATGGAGTAGCTGGTCACCCCGAAGACAAAGGGTGCCCCATGTCTCGGTCCTGAGACATGGGGTCCTTCTGACTAAGCCACTACGGGTGCTGAAATCGGCTCTCGCTGCCCGCCCACAAACTGCAGCAGCTCTTCATTCAGCTTGTCCGCCGCCGTAAGAAACAGCCCATGCGGCTCGCCGTCATATTCACTCAGCGTAGCGTTCGGCAGCAGCTTCGCCGATAAACGTCCCGACACCTCGATCGGTACGGTCTCATCGCGGGTCCCATGGATCACCAACACCGGGATCGTGATTCGCTTCATCTCTTCACGGAAGTCGGTCGTCGACCAGCTCTTCGCCGCCGCCAGCATGGACCGCGTCGTCGACGTAAACGCCATGGCCTGCGACCACGCAAGCTGCCCGTCCGAGACGGTATGGTGCAGCGCCGACCGTCCATAGAACTTCGGCCCAAAGCTCTCCAGAAACGCTGGCCGGTCCTTGCGTATCTGCTCCTCGATCCCCTCAAACACCGACGAGGGAACGCCGTCCGGGTTGCTGTCGGTCTTCAACAAAAACGGCGTCACCGCGGCCACTAGCACCGCCTTCGCCACGCGCGCGCTGCCATACTTGCTTAGGTAACGCACCACCTCGCCGCCGCCCATGGAGAAGCCGACCAGCGTCGCCCCATGCACGTCGAGGATCTCCAACAGGGTGTGCAGGTCCGAAGCCATCGTGTCGTAGTCGTACCCGTTCCAGGGCTTGCCCGACTTGCCAAACCCGCGCCGGTCATAGGTGACCACGCGCACGCCGTGCTCGCCAAGGAAGTTCGCCTGCACGTCCCAGCTGTCTCCGCTCAGTGGCCAGCCGTGGATCAGCACCACCGGCGCGCCTGTTCCCACATTGTTGTAGTAAATCTCGGTTCCGTCCTGCGTTTGGATATACGGCATAGACCCTCCTGCGGGTAGGATGCCGATCGGGCGGAGTGACGCCCTTAACCTCCACTGTGTAAAATCGCCGTGTAGACGCCGAGTGCCCCAGGCTACCCATCCCCCATTTTGGAGACGACCACCATGCCCGCCATTACCCCAGGAAAGCTCGCCGGACTCAAGGCCGTCTCAAACGCCCGCGGTGTCATCGCCGCCGCCGCTATGGATCAGCGCGGCTCTCTCCAGAAGTCCCTCGGCCAGGCACGCGGAGCAGCCGCCGACAGTCACGACCTCGAAGAGTTCAAGTCCCTCGTCACCGAAGTGCTCACCCGCCACGCCTCCGCCATCCTGCTCGACCCCGAATACGGCCTCCCCGCCGCGAAGCTTCGCAACGCCGCCGGCCTCCTGCTCGCCTACGAGAAAACAGGCTACGACTCCGCCACCGCCGGCCGCCTCCCCGACCTGCTCGACGTGTGGTCAGTCCGCCGCCTGAAAGAGGCCGGTGCCGACTGCGTCAAGATCCTCCTCTACTACACCCCCTTCGAAAAGACCGCCATTAACGACCTGAAGCATGCCTGGATCGAACGCATCGGCGACGAGTGCCTCGCCCACGACATCCCCTTCTTTCTCGAGTTCGTGGGTTACGACGCGCAGGGCGGCGACGAAAAGTCAGTTGCCTACGCCCTCAAGAAGCCGTCCATCGTCTCCGGAGCCATGGCCGAGTTCGGGAAGGAGCGTTATAACGTCGACGTGCTCAAGGTCGAGGTGCCCATCGAGATGAGCTTCGTCGAGGGCACCCAGTCCTTCAAGGGAGAGAAGGCGTACACCCGCGCCGAAGCGCTCCAGCACTTCCGCGACGCCGAGCAGATGACCCACAAACCCTTCATCTATCTCTCCGCCGGCGTCTCCAATCCCGTCTTCATCGAGACTCTCGAACTCGCCGCCGAATCGGGCACCCGCTTTAACGGCGTTCTCTGCGGCCGCGCTACCTGGAAAGAAGGCATTCCCATCTACGCCACCGAAGGCCCAAAAGCCTTCCGCGACTGGCTCGAGTCTACCGGCGTCGAGAACATCTCGAACGTCAACAAGGCTCTCGAAGCCGCCACACCCTGGTACACCAAGTTCGGCGCAAGCAGC
>CAXTUR010000308.1:0-2708 GCA_964247455.1 uncultured Acidobacteriaceae bacterium
CGATGTGGGAGCCGATGAGGCCCGCGCCTCCGGTGACGAGGGCGCGCTTTGGGTGTGCGGACATTCCGCTATCTTACCGGCTTCCTGCTGCGTGACGAAGACGGCGGTTGTCAGTGCCCGAGTGTACCCCGCGCGTCAGCGTTGGCGCGCCGCCCCGAAGCCGTAAGTGCCGATGCCCGCCGCCGAGCTGTACGGATTAAACGTGCGCCGGTTAATGCTCCGCTGTTCTGATCAATGCGATACATGATCATGTGTAAGCACCGTTATTGGAGCTCCTATAACTCGAACGTTCGTAGAGATAGCCTTGAAGACAGTCTGTACTACTATGGTGATTCCTAAGCGATACCCAACTTATAGCAAGGTGATGACGATTGGAAAGCGTGTACCCCTAGACTATTTTGCGGCCTCCAGAAGCTCTCTCAGCGACCGCACCAGCTTCCAGCACCGGCCATAGAGGACGAGGTAAAGGTGGAGGATTCCGCACTTTTAGGAAAGGCGGGCGAGGGCGCGGTGGCCGATGTCGCGGCGGTACTGGATGCCTTCGAAGTGGATGCCGTCAAGGGTGGCGTAGGCGCGGGCGAGAGCTTCGGCGAGCGTGGGCGCGAGGGCGGTAACGGCGAGGACGCGGCCTCCGGCGGTAAGGATTTGGCCGTCCGCGGTGAGGGTGGTTCCCGCGTGAAAGACTTTGCAGTCCGTGCTTGAGTTAGAGGGGAGGCCGGTGATGAGGAGGCCGATGGGGTAGGGGCCGGGATAGCCGGGGCTGGCGGCGACGACACAAGCAGCGGACGCGGGCTTGAGGGGAATGGGAAGGTCGGGGAGTGCGCCGTCGATGGCGGCTTCGAGAAGCGGGAGCAGGTCGCCATCGAGGCGCATGAGGATTGCTTCGGTCTCGGGATCGCCGAAGCGGGTGTTGAACTCAAGGACCATCGGCTGAACGAGTTGGCCGTTGAAGAGGACGGGGCCGTTCGGGTCGGGAACCATCATAATGCCGCAGAAGAGGACGCCGGTGAAGGGCGTTCCCGCGATTCGCATGGCGTCTACCGTCGGCTGGGCGACGTTGGCGGTGAGCCAGGTTTCGAGCACGGGCGGCATCAGGGCGGGGGTGGAATAAGCTCCCATGCCGCCTGTGTTGGGGCCCGTGTCGCCTTCGCCGATGCGCTTGTGGTCCTGCGCGGCGGCGAGGGGGATGGCGCGGGTGCCGTCGCAGAGGGCGAAGAAGGAGAGCTCCTCGCCGGCGAGGAATTGTTCGAGGACAATCTCTTGGACGGGTGCGCCGAGAAGCGTGCCGTCGAACATGGCCTCGGCGGTGGTGGCGGCTTCGGCGTGGGTCTGGGCGATGACGACGCCTTTGCCGGAGGCGAGGCCGTCGGCTTTGACGACTACGGGCATCGGGAAGCTGGGGAGAGCGGCTTGGACATCCGCGAGCGAATGGCAGAGGGTGTAGGCGGCGGTAGGGATGCCGTTCGCCTGCATGAAGTGCTTGGCGAAGGACTTGCTGGTTTCGAGGCGGGCGGCGGCTTGGGTGGGGCCGAAGACGCGGTGGCCTTGAACTTGGAGCGCGTCGACGAGGCCGAGGGAGAGGGGGAGTTCGGGGCCTACTATTGTGAGGTCTGGCCGCTCGGCTTCGACGAGGGCGAGAGTGACTTCGAGATCGACTGCGTTGAGCGGGACGCAGCGGGCTGATTTTCCGCTAAGGGCTTCTGCTGCGATGCCGCCGTTGCCGGGGGCGCAGAGGATTTCGGTGACGCGGGGGGATTGCGCGAGCTTCCAGACGAGGGCGTGTTCGCGGGCTCCGCCACCGAGGACGAGGATCTTCATAGGGTGAGGCTAGGAGTGTGGTGGGGGAAAGTCAATTTAGTGGCGGTCCAACCCACCTTAGGCGCGATGAGACCGCGCCGAAGGTGGGGCACCCAGTTCTAGTCAGTCCATTCCACGCGCACGCTCTTCTTTCCAAGACGCAACGTGGGAGACTGGCCTAGAGTTTCTCGACTGTAGGTAGCCGCGCCATATTTCTCGCCGTTAACGCTTACGGCGTTTTCTTTCAGCTTGCGATTCGCTTCGTTTGCGGAGACGGCTAGTCCGGCTAGTACAAGCAACTTGGTCATCTTTACGGTCGTTCCAATTGCAGGATCGTTGGTTGGTACGATGACACCGCCATCTGGCGCGTTGACGGCGAGTAGTCCATCTTCACTCAGACTTACCTGTACTAGTGGCGCATCTTCTACGACGCTTCGCTGCTGGAACTGCTTCGCCCATCCCTCCGCTGCCGCATCCGCCTCTTCTTCAGTATGGAAGCCGCTGGTGATGAGGTGCGCCAGGTTCTTCTTAGCCTGCATGGGGTGCAGCGCGCCGCTCGCCACATCAGCCCATCTGCTCGATCTCCGACGCGCGGAGGTCGGTCAGCAGGGTCCAGTAGCGCCACATCAGCTCGTCAGAGATGGACATGAGCTTGCCGTACATCTCGGCGGGGGCCTCGTGGATGCCGATGGCGTTGCCGAGCGATTTCGACATCTTCTGCACGCCGTCGAGTCCCTCGATGATGGGCATCATCAGGATGCTCTGCTGCGGCTGGCCGAAGTGCTTCTGGAGGTCGCGGCCGCGCATCAGGTTGAACTTCTGGTCGGTGCCGCCAAGCTCGACATCGCACGCAAGGGCGACCGAATCGTAGCCCTGCATCATGGGGTAGAGCAGCTCGTGGCAGGAGATGG
>CAXTUR010000309.1:0-2638 GCA_964247455.1 uncultured Acidobacteriaceae bacterium
TGCTGACGCTAACTGTGTGCGGCTACAACCTAGCGCATAGCAGGATTTCAAGGCGCAGCTTATGGCGCTGCCAGAGGGTAAACTGATCGCCACCCCATTACAACTCGATGATGCTCGGAAGCGCGCGGCTGCGGCCATCTTGCCGATCAAAGCACTTCAGCCAACCACGGACGCAGACAAGCGACTTCTGTTCCACGCGAAGCGAATGGCCGCTGGCCGGAAACTGCCGCCATACTACCTCGTCTATTTTCTCCTCGTTGATCTGCTTGGGTTTCCCGATCTCGGGCGGTGTGAAAAGCTGGCCTGGTCTGTTTCAATCGACTTCAACGGGGTTACTTTTCTAATCGAGCATCGAAAGTTCGGCCTCGGTATTTTTGGGCGCGAGGGCGAACAGTCGGAACAGCAAGCCGCGCAGATTGTCACGCTCATTCACCGCGGCGCTAAGGCGGCCAAACCATTCTTCGTCTGGATGGCGCACGAGGCGGTGCAACGATCGAAACTGAACGTCCGCAATGTCGGCAGACGATTATTCGAGCGGTATGCCTTTCTCAGAGACAGCTTCGACAACGCGGTGGCCGAGGTAGAGGCGATAAAGCAAATCGACGCCAGTAAGCGGACGAAAGGGGAACTAGGGCTTGAACCTCATATAAAGATAGAAAATGAGCTAGGTTACTGGGTAAGCAATCCTTTGCTCGGCTCTTCGTGGATTGAAAAATCTAGGCAAGCGAGCTGGCTAGCACTTGCTGCGATAGATGCTTTCTACTCATGGACAGAACACATATTTATTCATCTTGCTATACTCCAATGCAAGATAACGACGGGGACAGAGGTTGCCGACCTAGCGGGTGCAGATTGGGGAGTGAAATTCAAACTTATCTTTAACCTTAAAGACATACAGGCTAAGCGTCATTACGATCGTTTAGTAGCTGTTAAACGGCAACTTCGAAATTTTGTTGCGCACGGTGCTTTTGGGAAGGACGGTGCAGCATTCAAATTTCACTCGAACGTTGGAGCAGTCCCTGTAATACTAGATCACACGATGAGGAAGTCTGAGTTCTCATTAACCCCCGAACTCTCATTTAATGAGAGTGAAGTCCTTGCTGCGATTGAAGAGTTTTCTTTGTTTCTATGGTCCGGTGAGAGGGAGCCGGCGCGCCTTTATCTTCAAGAGGGCGACCTTCCGCTGATTTTACCCTATGCAAGTGACGGCACCTATAAGCGGGTCATGTCATCAGTTCAGGAGATGACGGACTTCATCGATTATATAACAGCCGAATCAGACCGCGCCGCGAATATGGACTGGTAAGCAGCTAGGTGAAAACTATTGGGATCTAACGCTGAATTAAACGACTTAACCAATTTCTTGATATGAGGCAGCCGCTGCTCTCGCAACTTTGCGCGCCAGATCTGTTTGGCAACAACCCAAGCAAGTTGCCATAGCGCTTTCAGATTCACTAATCGTTGCTATGCTGGTGCCCGCATGCTGACCGTCACCGGCGAGACGTCCATCACGCAGAATGACCGCCGAGCAACCGCAATACGCGCCCATAAGAGGCGTGACGGGAGGGCGCCGTGTTCCACCAAACCTACGACACGGTCCTGCATTCGCTCGGCCTATCGGCCATCTTCGCCGCCACACCACTTACCGTCGTGTTCATCATGCTCGGCATGCTCAAGCGCTCGCCGCAACTCTCCGCTCTGGTGTCGCTGCTGGCCTGCATCGCGGTGGCGACCCTGACCTATCGCACGCCAGTGCTGACAGCCGTCAACTTCGGCTCCTACGGCACCGCGTTCTCGCTGCTCACCGTGATCCGGATCATCGTCAACGCCATCTTGGACTGGCGGCGGATGCGCCGAGCTACATCAGCGGCACGACGCTGCTGATCGACGGCGGCTGGACCGCCGTCGACGGCTCGCCCCACCGGGCTGACCGAGACGGCACGCTAGACGCCCTTGATCAGGCGCCGATCAGATCGGTGACGTTCAGGGTGAGGTCGGAAGCAGCTTGCAGCGAAACGGTCTCGCCCGGGTGGTGGGTGCTCCAAACGTTGTAGCGGTCGCCCTCTGGCAGGCGGTAGCACTCCAGGGTGTGGCGCGTGAGGTCGACAATCCAGGTCTCGGGGATGCGGCTGCGGGCGTAGAGCGGCAGCTTCACACTGCGGTCGTAGCGGAGCGAACTGTCGGACACCTCGATGAGCAACAGGACGTCCTCAGGGCCAGCCGGCTCGCCGGTGCCGTAGAAATCGGCGCGGTACTTGAGGACAGCGAAATCGGGCTCTGGGACGTTAAGCTGGTCCAGGCGGAGCGAACTTTGTGAATACACGGTAGCGCGGCCATTGAGGGCCATGACCAGCGTATGGGTCAGCCGGCTGACCGTTGATCCATGCCCTTGGCCGATCGGCGCCATGTCGATGATCTCCCCGTCGATCAGCTCGACCCGTTCGCGCCTCCCGAGGATGCCGGCTTCGGCCATGCGGAAGTAGGCGTCGGCGTCCAGCTTGTGCCGGGTCAAAACCAGGCCGCCGTCATCCATCACGCTTGGCTCCACACCATGCCTCCCTCGACGCTGCCCGACACTTTATAGCATATCATTGTTTCTCCCTCTCCTTCTGGCAGAGGGCCGGGGTGAGGGGCCCAA
>CAXTUR010000310.1:0-2605 GCA_964247455.1 uncultured Acidobacteriaceae bacterium
ACCCTTCGCGCCCTGGACCAACATGACACCGCTCATGCGCTCCACCGCGCCCTGGCTCTCGGCGTGGATCTGGTTGCATTGGACGCGGATGGGATGCCTCTCTGGAGCTGGACTGCTAGATGTTTAATCTCAGGATTTGGTGGAGCGGACTGAGCCTGAATCGTCTTGGCTCGGCTGTCCATGTCTTGCGGATGGTGTCGTGGTGATGGCCGAAGCCGGCGGCGTCGGCGGCACCGCCATGGCGCGGGAGGTCGAGGAGCTGGCGGCGATCCTCAAGGTTCTGGCAGCCTACTACGCTGCCGCGAACCGCTACTCGCGCGATGGGATCATGCGGCCGCGTCCGGGAGATGGCGCCGAGATGGCGATGGCAGCCTGAGAGCTACTTCAGGACCTGCAGGCCGCCGTCAACGGGGTCCGCCGCGTCGGTGGCCATCTTGCCGGTTTTCCGGTCGACATAGACCTCGAAGAGGCGATGCGCCACGCGAGGATCGCCTCCGCACCTGGGGCTGTCGTGGTCCTCGCGCAGTTCGACCTCGTCCACCCCAGGCTGGGCTTTCCTGGTGATGATGTATTCCAAGCAATCCGGCTGGGCATACAGGTGATGGTCGACCACCGCCTGATGCACACGCTCGCGCAACTGCTGGTCCGTGTATGCGGCCATGGCGGGCGTGGCGACAGATACGAGGACCGCGACCGCCATCCCCTGGACCGGGGTCCGGATGCTCTTCATGCTACCGGGTCTCCTCACTGCCTCTGGCGCGATGTCGGCGTGGCGGCGCGCGTCGCGGCCGCCTCTTGAGCGGGCGCGGCCCCCAGCCCCGTAATCGCCGTTTCCCGGCCCCTCCGGGCGATCGCGAGCCAATGGGCCCGCGCATCGAGCGGTTCTGCCCCACCCGCCCCGGCCGCAGGGGATTGCGGCGCGTCAAAGGGTCTGCGTCCGGGCGTCGGCGATCCGGCGACCTGCACCGGCGCGGCATCGTATCTGGTCAGCCCGTGGTGGTCGATGATTCCAGATATCTTGGCGACATAGTCCGGATCGGTCGCGTAGTGTGCCTTGCCGACCTCCTGCACGAAACGGTGTGGGTCATCCTTGTGCTCAAGGGCCGCCTTGAACCGCGGCTGTGTATTCAGGAACCGGCCATAATCGTCCGCCGCCTCCTCGAGCGAGCCATATGCTCGGAAGCCGTCCCTCTCGGGGTGACGATGTCCATGCGTCACCTCGTGAGTGGTGAGCTTCGTCGAGGATCCGTCCGGGGCATGTCCCTTGACGCCAAAGTACTCGTTCTCCGGATGCCTGGCGCCCCAGCCGGATTCTAAAGCGCCCTGGGCGATCGTCACAGACGCCGGGATGCCCCACTTCTCATGGACTGCCTGGGCGGCGGGCAGCACCCTGTCGATCCAGTCCTGCGTGTGCGTCGGCCCGTGTCGAAAGGGGCGGCTGGCAACTAGCCTGTCGATGGCCGTATCGCGCTCGGCCGACGCGGCATGGTCGCTGGAGGGCGCGCCCGCCAGCGAGCGCATCGTCGGCCCGCCCGGGGCAACGATGCTATCCGGACGCGACATCCCGACGGTATCGCGCTGGTACCCGATCAGCCGCATCGTGGTCCGGGGGCCAAAGGCACCGTCCTCGGCGAGCCGTTCTTCACTCGGCACTTGGCGCTCATTCAGCAGGTGCTGCACCCGCTTCACATCAGCCAGGTTGTTAGGCTGTCCTACGCCGACCGGTGCGCCAAGGGTCCCATCGTCCGCGGCCATGGCGACCTCAAAAAAACCCGTCTTGAAATAACTCTTTAGGTCTTATCACGAGGCCGCACTGTAAGGCAACCCGGAAGGCAAAGGCCGGGCTGGGAGGCTGGCCCGGCTGAGGGTCTAGGCGATGGCCTCCTCCAGCCACACCCTCGCGGGCTTCCCAATTTCCACCACGAGCGCGGACACCCCCCGATCCACTCCGACGCCTCTGGTGTACCTGCCGGTGTGATCTTGTGACAAAGCATTGGCTGCCATCTCAAGGCCGGGAGTCCCCGATGGCGTCCAACGATAGGACCATCGGCGCACCGGTCGGCATCGGTCAGCAGAACGACCCGGCCGACGTCAGGCAGGTGCAGCGCCTGCTTGACTGGCACCTGGCCGCCCCGCATGGCGATGGGCATCTGGCAGACGACGGCGTCTTCGGTCCGCGGACTGCGATGCGGGTGATCGAGTATCAGAGGGATACCGTCGGGTTGCGGCATCCGGATGGCGTGGCGGCTCCGGACGGTCCGACGATGCGGTCGCTGACGGGTGCGCCTAGCCATGGCCAGGCGGTGACTCATGAGGCACCTGCAATCGATGCCTACTCAAGGGCTCCACTCCCGCCCCACGAGACCGCGCGGACCCAAGGCTTCATCCAGCAGATGCTGCCCGCCGCTCTGGCGTCCATGAGAAGTGGTGCATACCGACGTCTGTAACTATCGCGCAGGGCGCTTTCGAATCAGGGTGGGGAACGAGGGCCCCTGGCAACGAATATTTTGGCGTAAAACTCACGGCTACGCGGGCCCCACGCAAGCCATCGACACTTAGAGCACCTTTCAAAACCTACCCTGTAGCTTGTTGAAGCAGATGAGCG
>CAXTUR010000311.1:0-2570 GCA_964247455.1 uncultured Acidobacteriaceae bacterium
AAACGTGTCGTGGTCGCAATTGGAGCCAGGGAAGACAAGGACGCCGAACTTCATGGAGATAAGGTTAGCAGGAGTCGGGCTTTAGAAGCTCAATTGGCGGCTTTGGCTCCCAACAAGCGAACGCGGCGTTGCGCCAAAACAAAGGTGCTGTCCGGTTCGGGCGTTCTTGGCTGCTCAACGCGGCGGTAAGCGCCCAATGCGGCGTCGATGAGGCCGTACTGCTCATAAATCCGTCCAAAGCCATACCACGCCGCGCTATCCGGCTCATCCTTGCCTCCCGCCGACAGGGCGTCCAACAGGAACTGCCGGGCGAGCGCCGTCTCGCCGCGCGCGGCATGCAGGCAGGCAAGGGTGTGCAGCGCGCCAGCGTCGTTGTTGTGCGCCGCGAGGGTCGCTTGCGCGGCGGCTTGCATGGCGGCCTCATCCGGCTTGTCTTCTAAGAGAGCCAGCCACGCGTAGTTATTCTGATCTCCCGAAAGAGCGTGACCGCTGTCGAGCAGGGTGTGCAGGATGGTTCTGGCGCGCGCAAAGTCTCCTTGCAGTTCAGCTTCGCGGACAGACTGGAGCAGAAGAAGCCGATTGCCGGAGTGTTGCCCAAGTTGCTTGTCCAGCAAGGTATGCCAACCGCTCCAGTCCTTGGATAACTCGTGGCTTTGTCCCGCTAGAAGGCCGGCGGTGAGCGAATCGGGATGATCGTCCAGGAGATGTTGCGTCGCCGTCTTTGCGTTCACGGCGTCTTCGGCGCGGAGGTACATGATGGCGAGTAGGAGGTCCAGATTGTCCCGCGATGAGCTCGTAGAGGAGCTGCTCAACGCGAGCACATCGGGAAGAAGAGCAACCACGGTGGCCTTATCGTCGATGAGCGACGCCGCGGCCAGCTTTATGGCTGCGGCGTCATGCGGCCTGCCGGGTTGCCATAAACGCGCGAACAGAGCACCGCCCAACGGATCGTCGTTCTGGTTGTTTTCGATCCGTTCCCGTTTCCAGTCGAGCAAGTCGCGCGCGTCTTCTTCCCGTTTATGGTTGAGCAGATAAAGAGCTTCGAATCCGGCGCTCCCAAGGTCGTCCCCGGCGGCAATCTTGTTGACTCCGTCTTCGTTCAGCACAAAGAAGCGGACGGCCGTCATGCCGGGTATCTGCACCATGACCCTTGCGCCTCTACCCCGCGAAGGTTGGGCAACGTACTTTAGCTGATTCAGAATGATGTCATTGATCACGACGCGTGGAAGCTCCGTCTGGCGCGCCAAGGTATGAAGCTTGCCTTCAAGAAAGTTGGCCTGCGCAAGTGAGTTCCTCCATGCTAGATCGCTGGCGAAACTGTCATGGGAGACGCAGCGGTCCAGCACGGACTCGCTGAACGTGCCGGTAATCATGGAAACCATCAGCAATTGCATCGGGTACCGGGGATCGGTCGGCGGCAGATCGACACCGCGATACGATTTGAGGTTTTTGAAGATTTGGATCTGTCCCGTCAACCGGTTGGAGCCGGAAGGGTCGGGCAGCGAGGCGGTCAGCATGTCGGCGGCCTGCGGATACAGGCGCATGTTCCACAAACCGTCCGCCGCCAACTGTAGGGCGTATCGCCGCTTCGCTTCGTCTGAGATGCGGTTCGCCGCTTCCACGGCCGCCGCCGATCCCTTGAGCGCGGCGAGAGCGCCCAGCTGGACGCCATAGCGGTTCGATGAGGGAGCAAGACCTTGCATCCCGCTGACCACCTCGGCGTAGCGGCCGGAGTAGAAGAGCGTAATCAACAGGTTGTCCACCTCGTCGGAGCTGGCTTCGGCGCCGCGGTGGGCGACAACGTAGCGCCGCATCTCGATGGCTTCCTCGAGCTTGGCGTCCGCGGCGTACTTGACGCCGTCGCGGTTGTATTCCAACAGCTCAGCGAAGCCGTTGCGCGCATAGAGGTCGGTCGCGTCGAGCGCGATGGCCGTCCGGTATGCGGCGGCCGCAGCCTCGTAGTCGTACCCTTTGCCGTATTGCACTCCGATGGCGTTGTGCGTCAGCACCCATCCTTGTGCGTTGTACACCAAAGCGGCCTTGGGAGCGAGTTCGACCGCGCGTCGCATCTCGAGGACGGCCTGCTCGGTCGCTCCTGCATCGACCAGCGTATACGCGAGATCGATATGCCCTTGCGGGTCTCTAGAATTTGCCGCGATCTTGGCCCGCCCCTCGGCAAGCAATTGCCGTATGGAGGCGACCGACAGATTTGACGTTTCGACCGGAGCTTGACTCCATAATGCGGAGGGCGCAAACATCGGACTGAGGAAGGCGAGAAGCAGAGCAAAGTTACAACGTGAAAGGACGCGCATAATATCCGCAAAGCATAGCAGGCCGTTTCGTTTCAGCGGTGAAACGTGCGCCCCTTCTAACATCGCTGACTCCGCAAAAGTACGGACCCACTTCACGGGTAACTGCGCAGTAATGAAGTCTTTACAGCCAAAAGGGACCCCGGACAGGGCGTTCTATGGCCTAACCGGTTTAAGATGAAGTGTTTGAGACTTTGATAAACATTTAGCTCCCTGAACACCCAGATAGAAAATGCTTAGGTTACCTATGTAGCATATTAC
>CAXTUR010000312.1:0-2568 GCA_964247455.1 uncultured Acidobacteriaceae bacterium
GGATTGCTCCGCCAGATCCTAAGTCTGGTGCGTCTGCCAATTTCGCCACTTTCGCAGGCTTGAGTCAGTGTACTAGAGGGTGAGTGAAGGCGGCGCGACCTTTGGATCGGTGGCGAAGGTGGGGTGCGGAGTGGCTGCCATGGTGAGCTGGATGCGGCCTCCCTGAGCGATGTCGCTGTGGTGGAACCAGGCGCGCTGCTGGGGTTTGCCGTTCAGCGTGAAGGTGTGGATGTACTGATCGGTGGGGTTGGCGCGGGTGATGTCGAGGGTCAGGGTGCGGCCCTCGCCGAGTTGGACGGTTGCGTGTTTAAAGAGGGGCGAGCCGAGGATGTAGTTGCCGCTGACGGCGTCGACCGGGTAGAAGCCGAGGGCGGAGAGGATGTACCAGGCGGACATTTGGCCGACGTCTTCGTTGCCCTGCATGCCGTTAGGGTTGGGCGAGTACATCGTCTCCATCAGCGAGCGGACGCGGGCCTGGGTCTTCGCGGGCGCGCCGGCGTAGGTGTAGAGGTAGGCGATGTGGTGCGAAGGCTCGTTGCCGTGGGCGTACTGGCCAACCATGCCGGCGATGTCGGGCGGCGCGTCGGCGGGCAGCGTCGGCGCGGTGGTGAAGAGCTCGTCCAGCTTGGCCAGGAACGGCTCGCGTCCGCCGAAGAGCGCTATCAGCCCGGCTGGATCGTGCTGGACGGCGAAGGTGGTCTGCCAAGCGTTCGATTCGGTGTAGTCGCGCCACTTGGCGGAGTGGCCGAGGTCGATGGGGTTGAAGGGCTCTTCGGCCTTGCCCGTCCAGGAGTTGGCCCAGGTGCCGTTCTCGAACTTGGGGCGCATGAAGGCGATGGACGGGTCCCAGTAGTTGCGGTAGTTGCGCGAGCGGGCGACGAGCATCCTGGCGTCGTCGGCCTTGCCGAGCTTCTGCGCGACGTGCGCGATGGCCCAGTCGTTGTAGCTGTATTCGAAGGTCTTTGAGACGGACTCGCCCTCGCGGTCGGCGGGGATGTAGCCGAGCTTGCGGTAGTAGGGGAGGCCCTGCCAGTCGTCGACCATGGCGCGCTTCATCATGTACTTGTAGGCGTCTTCGGTGTCGATGCCTTTAAAGCCTTTGTTGACTGCCTCGGAGATGACCGACGCGGAGTGGTAGCCGGTCATGGTGCCGGTCTCGGAGCCTTGCAACGGCCAGACAGGCATGCCGGCCGGGCTTTCGGCGGCCATGCGGATGAGCGCGTTGGCGAAGTCGGGGACGCGCTCGGGGTTGATGAGGGTGTAGGTGGGATGGGCGGCGCGGTAGGTGTCCCAGAGCGAGAAGGTGGTGTAGTTGCGGCGGCCAGCGGGCAGGGTGTGGATCTGGCCGTCCATGCCATGGTAGCGGTTGTCTACATCGTCGAAGAGGGTCGGGCCAAGCGAGAGATGATAGAGGGCGCTGTAGAAGACGCGCTTGTGGTCGAGGTTGTCCGTGGTGACGGCGATGCGACCAATCTGCGCCGCCCATTTGGCGCGGGCTTGCTGGCGGACCTGCTCGAAGTCCCAGGCGGGGATTTCGGCCTTCAGGTTGAGCGCCGCGCCGTCCGCGCCGACGCCGGAGATGCCGGTCTTGACGAGGATCTGCTCGTCGGCGTGTGTCTTGAAGTAGAGGACGGCTTTGAGGTTGGTGCCGGTGAGCTGTCCGGCGGGCACCTCTTTGTCGTTATTGAAGAAGACGACGCGGGTGGGCGTCTTTGAGAACTGCATGGTGAAGAAGGACTTGCGGCCGTCACCCCAGGCGCGGGTGGTGCGGCCTCCGGCGAGGGTGTCGGGCGCGGGCTGGGTGAGCTGGGCGGAGATCACGTCGGGCCGGTCGCCCCCGCCGCCGTAGCCGTGCTGGAGGTCGACGATGAGGTACGCCTGATCGGAGGCGGGGAAGGTGTAGCGGTGGAGCCCGGCGCGCTCGGTGGCGGTCAGCTCGGCCTTGATCTTGTAATCCTTGAGGAGAACGGAGTAGTACCCGGGCGTGGCGGTCTCGTCTGCGTGGTCGAAGCGCGAGCGGTAACCCTGCTCGGGGTGCTCGCGAGGGCCGGGAACGAGCTTGGCCGGGCCGGTGCCGGGCATGACGAGGAAGTCGAGCAGATCGCCGCAGCCGGTGCCGGAGAGATGCGTGTGCGAGAAGCCCATGATGGAGGTGTCGGTGTCGTGGTAGCCGGAGCACCAGTCCCAGCCGTCGTCGAAGGTGTCGGGGCTAAGCTGCACCGCGCCAAAGGGGACGGACGCGCCGGGAAAGCAGTGGCCGTGCCCGCCGGTGCCGATCTTCGGGTCGACGTATTGGAGGACGTCGTCCTTGGCGGGAGTGGCTTGAGCCAGCGCGAGCGGTGTGGCTGACGTGGCTGCAAGGGCGGCGGCGGATTGCAGGAAGCTGCGGCGGGAGATCATGAGGTTGCTCCGGGGCGCCTCCTTCAAACGAGCAAGAAGACGCGGAACTAGTTTGACTGATTAGAATGGCTACGGCAAGCGAGGCTTTATGAGTGAGCGATGGACGCGGCGTCAGGTGGTGTGTGGCGTGGGTGCGATGGCCGTGTTGGGTACGGTAAAGGGCGGCTG
>CAXTUR010000313.1:0-2543 GCA_964247455.1 uncultured Acidobacteriaceae bacterium
CATGTGCGGTTGGGTCGGAGTCGCGAAGGACGCGGTTTTGTCCCCGGCCGACGATCTCGCCTTTATGTACGACGATGGCTCCAACAGGAACTTCGCCAGCGGTTTCGGCGGCATGGGCTTCGGCGATAGCAAGCTGAAGGTATGCTTCGTCGCTCATGGAGCCGACTGGCGCACCTGCGGCTGAGCTTCAGGGCCGAAGAACCGGGCAACTTGCGTGGCTAACGCTTCGAGTGCGGGTCTTCGGAGGGCTAATTCTGCCTCATCGTCGATGAAGTTCTTACGCCATATACCTTCCAGTATGGGAAGTTGATTTGCGACCGTGATCTCCGCGGATGGCAGATGAGCGATGGCCGCGTGGAAGGCTTCGGCTTCGGTGTCGTACTCGTCGGCGGGTGCGCCGTGGATTGCGATAAACCCTTCGATGTCGGCGTCGCGGACGAGTTCGCGGATAGAGTCGAGGTCAGGCGCGGGTGGCCACTGGCTCATGCTGGCTCCTGTTGGGTCATGCAATGGAGCGCGCCGAGGCCCCAGATCAGGTCGACGCAGTGGATGCCGACGATCTCGCGGGTTGGGAAGCAGTCCGCGAGGATGTTCAGGGCGCGGCGATCATTGGGGTCATTGAACGTAGGTGCGAGGACGAGCTCGTTGGCGATGTAGAAGTTGGCATAGCTGGCCGGGAGACGCTGGCCGTCGAAGAAGACGGGCGCGGGCATGGGCAGGGTGCGGAGGTCGAAGGGCTCGCCGCGCAGGTTGCGCGCGGAGCGGAGGCGGTCGAGGTTCTCGGCGAGGGGGAGGTGGTTCTCGTCGGCGGTGTTCGGCTCGACGGCGGTGAGGATGGCGTTCTCGCCGACGAAGCGGGTGACGTCGTCGACGTGGCCGTGGGTGTCGTCGCCCGCGCAGCCGCGATGCAGCCAGATAGTCTGCTCGATGCCGAGGTGCTCGGCGAAGGCGGCTTCGATCTGCCCGCACGAGACGCCGGGGTTGCGCTGCTGGACTTCGCTGAGCAGGCACTCCTCGGTAGTGAGGAGCAGGCCCGCGCCGTTCACGTCGATGCTGCCGCCTTCGAGGACGAGACGCTGGCCATTCACTTCGGGACGCATCTCGGGCAGAGCGTAATGCTCGGCCACGTGCTGGGGGATGAGGTCGTCGCGGTGCCAGTTGCTGTACTTGGCCCAGGCGTTGAACTTCCAGTTGGTGACGGCGAGGTCATCGCCTTCCTTCACAAAGATTGGGCCTGAGTCGCGAAGCCAGACACGGTCCGTCTGCCAATGATGAAAATGCAGGCGAGCGAGGTTGGCTCCGGCTCTTCTTAGGAGGCCATTCGCCCGGCGCTCGGCGGTAAGGTCGTTGACGAGGATGTGGACATCTTCGACGCGCGAGAGATGCCGGACGATCTCGGCGTACACCCACGGAATGGGCTGGAACTTGCCCGGCCAGTCCTCGGCGTTGTGCGGCCACGCGATCCAGGTGGCGGCGTGCGGCTCCCACTCGGCGGGCATGCGGTAACTACTGATCCGAAGTCTGCTAAACATCGGTTTTGTTCTCCGCCGCTGTTGAGAAAGCATTCACGCTAAAGCCAGACGACCTCATCAGTTCCGCACCAGCTATTATCTCGTCGTTTAGATGCAGATCGTGTATATCGTTTATAAATACGACCAGTATTTGTAAAGCCAATGTCGCGCCAAACATCGTGTCTCGCGCTTGTTCCATAAGGAGACTTTCATCAGGAGCGTTTCCACAGAGCAGACCGCAATAGGTACTTAGCGATTGATAGGCGCTGTGTGTGTAAGTATGCCCATTCTGATAAATAGAATTTGTGAAGCCACGAAAAGCCGATTGGCTGATCTTGTCGTCTACGACTTTAGCTCTCATAAAGACTGTCTTAATAGTCCAACTTCTTGAAGACAGCCGTAAGCCGCAGAGAGCTAAAGCCTCCGCTGCATTCTTTTCGGCTCGTTGCCGCAACTCTGGCACCACTTTATTTGAATGACCGGAGTTCTTCTCGAAATCGTTCAACATGACCAACGAGGCAATCGCATCGAAGCTCCTGTAGTTTGAAACTTCTGGTTCATTAGCGATCTGCAAGTAAGCTGCATTAATCACCAATTCAGCCAATGTTCGCAGGAGAACAGACATCTCTTCCGTGTAAAGGCTAGGGGCTAGCTCAAGGATCGCTCTGTTCATTCGAAGCGCTTTGAGGCATGATGCCATAAGAATTTCAAGCCGCAACGATGGCTGAAGTGTTCTTAGATGCTTAAACGCAACATCAATAGCTTTAGCAAAGAAGGTTGATGCTTTAGCCAAAATCAAGATGCTGTCTCGCATCCGGGCACGTTCGTCAGGTGTAGCTTCCAAAGCTATTCTCCTACTTCACTAGTCCAAGAACCTGCTAGTAATCCCGCCATACGAGTCGATCCGCCGATCCCTTAGAAACGGCCAGTTCCGCCGAGTGTCTTCAAGCAGCTTCAAGTCGATCTCGGCGATGAGAATCTCTTCCTTGTCGTGCGAGGCCTGGGCGACGACCCGACCAAACGGGTCGGCGA
>CAXTUR010000314.1:0-2540 GCA_964247455.1 uncultured Acidobacteriaceae bacterium
GAGCAACTGATTCGTAATCAGTAGGTCAGCGGTTCAACTCCGCTCATCGGCTCCAGTTTTCCTCTCGAAACGCTCCGAACCACATTAGGTACACGTAATCCACTGAAATATAACGGCTGGCGCATCTATACGCTTGATCGGCAGGTTGTTGGCCCGCATACTTTCGCTAGGTATGGACGCGACCACGCAGCTGCATCGAGACCAGAGTGCGACGCGGTACAGCCGGCGCGATGCGCTGCGTATCCTCCACCTCAACCAGAACCAGGTGGCGCATTGGGAGCGTAGCGGGCTGGTCGCCGCCCGGGAGCACTACAACTTCAGAGAGCTTGGACAGCTGCGAACGTTGCGTGATCTGCGGGCGCGGCGCATCTCGGTGCGGTCGATCCGCGAGCATCTGGACCGTGTGGAGGGTATGCAGCTTAGCCCGGGCGCGGTGAGCGTCCTGGGACATGGCACGCGGATGCTGTTTCGCGTCGATGGCGCGTTGGTCGATCCGAAAACGCGGCAGTTAACGTTCGACTTTGGAATGGGCGCATCTGGGTCTGTGCTGCACGTGATGGCGGCCGCTCCGGAGACGGTGCAGCGGAGCTTTGCGGTGCAGGAGATGTTCCTCCGGGCGGTGCGGCTGGAGGAGACGGAGGCAACACGGATCGAGGCGGCGGCGCTCTACGAGGAGATCCTCGACCGCCAGCCGGGCCATGCGGCGTCAGCGATCAACCTGGGGACAATCCGGTACGGGCAGCGGAACTTCGACGAGGCTGAGCGGCTGTACCGGGCGGCGACGATTGCCGACCCGGAGTACGCGCTGGCGTTCTTCGACCTGGGCAACGTGCTGGACGAAATGAAGCGGCTGGACGACGCGGTCGGGGCGTATCGGCGGGCCATCCAGCTGGTGCCGGAGTATGCGGACGCTCACTACAACTTGGCGCTGGCGTACGAGCGGCAGGGGGAGAGGCGGCGGGCGTTGCGACACTGGTTGATGTATGTCCGGCTGGACCCAGTTGGGCCTTGGGCGAACCATGCCAAGGGGCAGGCCCGAAAAATCCTTAGCGGCGAACGGTTGACGATTGTGAGCCGGCGCGGGTGTTTGGTGGCTTCTTAGATTTTCTACAAAAGTCCCAAAGTATTCAAAACATAGGGTCGAAGTCTGGACTGATCTCACGCGGGTCTGTGTCGGCCTTCAGCCCTTTGGCTTTTGCTCCGCACCCTAGGCCTTTGGCCTAGGCTTTTATGTATCGCGCCCTTGGCGCTTCGGATGGCCGGCTAACTGGCAAGTGTGGAATCTATTCGAATGATTGCTGTCTATCTCAGTATACGAGTTCGACCATAACTAGTGGCCAAACTTATGCGCATAGCACCCGCGTCTGTAATCTGTTCATACAGATGTACTTAGCGTCTGCGGACATGGTCTATGTGTCGGCATGGGGGCTTGACGAGAGATTGGAAGAACGCGGGATGGTAGGCGAGGCAGGGATCGAACCTGCAACCCCGAGCTTAGAAGGCTCGTGCTCTATCCGATTGAGCTACTCGCCCGCGCAGTACCTAGTGTAGCGGATGGTTGGTGACGGGGCGAGAAGCAGGTTCCTCCGCTTCGCTGCGGATTGACAAATTTGGATGGTTAGGCGGTGGCGAAGTCTTTGCTTCGAAGCAGAGTTACGGTGGCTTCGAGGGCGGCGGCCCAGTGCTGGATGGCGGTGTCGGGGTCGGGAGCGGCGGCTTTGACGTAGAGGGAGAGGGCGAAGCCTTCGTGGACGCCGGTAAGGTCGACGAGGGCCGGACGGAGGACGCACTCGAGGGCGGCTTGGGGAAGGTCGAGAGCGGCGGCTCGACGGACGAGGCGGTCGGCGAACTGGCGCTGGAGATGGACGGAGGCGAAGAGGGCGCGGTCGCGGGAGAGGAGGTCGATGTAGCTCCCGAAGCCATGGGGGTAGTCGGCGGGGGAAAGGTCGAGTTCGAGGCAGAGGCGGGCGATCTCTTCGGGGGCGAGGGACCAGGCGTCGCATTTGGCGGTGAAGACGGGCGAACGGGGAGCGTTGAGGGCGCGGAGTGCCTGCATCAGTTGGGGGTACTGCTCGGCCTCGGGAATCTGGTCGAGGTCGTAGGGGTTTTCGCGGAGGTCTACGAAGTGGGCGGTGGGTGCGGTGTCATGCCAGGGAACGACGAGGGTGGGGTCTTCGGCGGCGCATTCGGCGGTCCAGTCGGCGAGCATGGACTTCTTATTTTAGTGGAGCGGCTAGCTTAGCGGCGTGTGGGCTGGGAAACGCAGATTACCTTAGGGAATGACAACCAAGAAGAAGGGTGATGCAGAAGTTAGGCATGGGCCAGGAGAAATTGGCGGAGGGTGGTTTCCGCCCAGTAGCCGTCGTCGTCCGCAGCCGGGTACGCCTTACCGAGGAAGGCGCAGTGGCCGCCGTGTCTGGTTTCGAGCAGGGTGATATGGGGGTTGGCGGCGATGATAGCGCGGGTGGCGACGGTGAAGCGGATGAAGGGGTCGTCGAGGGCGTGGAGGATGAGGGTGGGGACGTGGATGGCGTCAAGGA
>CAXTUR010000315.1:0-2504 GCA_964247455.1 uncultured Acidobacteriaceae bacterium
GAGTACCGGCGACCGGGGTGGCGGGGGCAAGGAGGAAGTTGACGCCGTTCACGGTGCCGTTGCCGAGGACGCGGTTATAGCCGCCGCCGCTGGTGAAGTATTTGCCGTTATAACCGGGGATGCCGTCGTTGTAGACGCCGGTGGCGACGCCGAGCGACTGCGAAAGCCCAAGGGTATAGATGTAGGAGTTTACGTTGCCGAGGCGGACGTTGCCGAAGCTCTGCTCAGCGAGGGCGACGAGACCGGCGAAGTCGGGCGCCGACGCGCTGGTGCCGATCGCGCCGTAGTACTTGTTGTTGAAGACCTCGTAGACGAAGCTATCAGCCGGGTTGCACTTGCCCGCGACGCCACCCGGGCAGCCGCCCATGTGACCTGCGAGATCGGGGACAGTGCGGTACTTGGAGCTGCCGGTTTTGGCGAAGATCTGATAGAGGGGTTTGGCGAAGACCATGCTGGTACCGCCGCCCGATCCCCAAGATGCGCCTGTGGCCGAGGTGCCGTAGAAGATGTCCTGCTTCAGCGGATCGGCGTAAGCTTCTTCACCGTAGTAGGCTGAGTTGCGAGTTGCACCGCCATCGTAGGAGGTGACCAGGTTGGTGCCGCCGACGCCGGTCACGTGTGGGCTGGAGGCGGGGAACTCGACGGATGCGCGCATCATGCCGCAGTTCGGCGGATAAGGGTCGCCCTGCTTGGCGGGAAAGCAATCGACCGGAGGTGCGCTCAACGCGCCGGAATCGCCCGAAGAGGCGACGAAGGTGATCCCTTCGAGGTTGCCGAGGGCGAATAGATCGTCTTGAAGCTTGAGGATGTAGGTATAGTCCGTGCCGCCGTTGTCACCCCTGGTGTAGAAGATTTCCGAGCCACCAAGCGAGATGCTGACGATGTCGGCCTTGTTGTCGGTAATGATCTGCGAAAGACCATCGATGATGGACTGGTCGGAGAGATCGGGGATGTTGTAGTGGATTACGGTGGCTCCGGGAGCGATGCCGCCGGCCTGCTGGAAGTCGAGATTGGTTTCGAAGGAGTCGGCGTTGATCGGAGCGCCGCCATCGACGTTGACTTCGAGGAACTTGGGGGAGGCGAGCCCTTCGTGGCCGAAGTACTTGTTCATGTCAGCCTGGCTAAACGCGCCGTCGACCAGGGTGGCGATGGTGACGCCCGTGCCGGTGTACTTGGTGTAGCTAGGAAACTTGTACGCTTGCTTGAGGTCGGTGAACCAATAGCCGCCAAATGGACCGTAGCGGTTGTCGGGCTGGGCGGCCAGGGTGACGGGGTGGGCATGGGCCTGCATCCGCACCATGCCATCAAGGCCGATGACAGCGGCATTGATCGCGGAGAGCGCGCCGGGCAATGTCATCGTGCCGGTGGCGGCGACGACCTTCTTGCCGTTGGCGAAGGTGCCGTTTTTGAGCGAGGTGCCGAGGGCCTGCTCCGTCGCTCCGGCGGTGCCGGTAATGTGCAGGTGGTTGCCGTTGACGACGGTGCTTTTGAGCCCGAACCCGGCGAGCTGCGACTGGATGGCGGCGATCTGCGACGAGGTTGCGCCATAACGGGTGTTGACCTGCTCGGGGGTCAGCCACTGGTGGTACATGGGCGAGGCGGAGTCGTGCATGGCGGCGAGGTCGCGTTCCATCAACGCGCGATGCTGGACGGGGATGTAGATCTCGAAGGAGACGGCCTGGTTGGCGTCGGCATGGCCTAGAAGAGCGGCTTTCTCCACGGCGAGCAAGGGGGAAGACGCGGCCAGAGAGAGGACGGTCAGTCCGGCGGTGGCGAGATGCTTGGTGCGGTTCATGAGTTCGGACCTCGAGCATTGGGTTAGAAAGGAGCTTGGAAGATGGAGGCGGGCATAGGATGGAACAGAACGTTGAGGCTTGAGGGTTAGGCCGCAGTATGCCGTTAGTTCCCGAAGGAGCCGGGAAAAGGTTATTTCCGAATACCGGGATGCTACCACGGGCAGTAGGAGGATGATATGAGTTTATTTTTTGCCGCGGGTTCTGCAACGGCGGAGCTTTCGGCGGACGACGTACGGGCGGGATTGTTCGACGCGCTGCACAAACTCGGGCCGCGCAGGCGGGTGTTGGCAGTGCCGCCGGACTTTACCCGGATGCACTCGCGCGCGGGTGAGCTGACGGAGATGGCGTGGGAGTTCTTCGGCGAACGGCTGGTGGATGTGCTGCCCGCGCTGGGGACGCATCGGGCGATGTCGGACGCGGAGATCGCGGCGATGTTTGGGCGGACGCCGCGCGCGCTTTTTAGGGTGCATGACTGGCGCAACGACATCGTGACGCTGGGCGAGGTGCCGGGTGAGTTCATCCGGGAGGTGAGCGAAGGCAAGCTGGACTATCCGTGGCCGGCGCAGGTGAATAAGCTGCTCGTGGGCGGGGCGGAGACCGAAGGCGGGCACGACCTGATCCTGTCGATTGGGCAGGTGGTGCCGCATGAAGTGGTCGGGATGGCGAACGGGAACAAGAACATCTTCGTGGGGACGGGCGGGGTGATGG
>CAXTUR010000316.1:0-2489 GCA_964247455.1 uncultured Acidobacteriaceae bacterium
CCCATTCCGCCACCACTCCATCTTCCCTACAAACGGCAGCATCAACAAATGCGGCAGCGGCAGCCAAACGCCGCCTAGTTGAGCCAGCCCAGGATTGCGCGAATCCAGAATCCGCCGCGCTATTCCCAGATGCGCCACGGCATCCCCATACAACAACAAGTAGCCGTGGCTATAACAAACTGTTAATGCCAGAAACGCAAGCGCCACGGCTCCCAGCGCCACTGGCAACGTCTCCTGCCGCGTGGCCGCCCGCACCGCGTTCGGATCGTAGCTCGGCGCGGACGCAACCGGGCGGCTCAACCCACGCCTAGACGCCATCGCCGTCGCGGATAACGTCCAAATGTGACATCTCCCGGAACACTCCGAAACGCTCCTCGATCTCTGCTCGAGTCAGCGCTTGCATCCGCTCCGTTCCAAACCGCTCGCACGCGAACGACCCCATCACCCCTCCATAAAACATCGCCGTCCGAAACACCGTCGGCGTCAGCACCGGCTGCGAAGCGACAAACCCATAGAATCCGCCCGCAAACGAGTCGCCCGCTCCTGTCGGATCAACGACCTCCGCCAGCGGCAGAGCCGGCGCGCGAAACGGCCTCACCGAGCCGCCTGCAAACGATCGCGCCCCGAAGTACCCCGTCGCCCCATACTCTCCATGCTTCACCACCAACGACTTCGGCCCCTGCGCGAGCACCGCCTCCGCCGCCCGCAGCCCGTTCGTCTCCCCCGATAGCATCCGCGCCTCGCCATCGTTGATCAGCAGCACATCCAACTCGCGCAGCACCGCGTTCAGGTTCGCCCGATGATCCGCGATCCAATAATTCATCGTGTCCCCGCACACCATCTTCACTCCTGGCATCTGCGCCCGCACCCGCGCCTGCAACACCGGATCGATGTTCGCCAGGAATAGATACTCGCTGTCCAGATACGCCTCCGGAATCTTCGGCGCAAACTCCGCAAACACATTTAAATCCGTGCCCAGCGTCTTCGCCTCGTTCATCGCCCCCGCGTACTCGCCCGTCCAGTGGAAGCTCAGCCCCGGCGCGTGCTCAATCCCCCGCGTGTCCACTCCACGCGCCGTCAACACACCTTCATGCTGCGGCGTAAAGTCCTCGCCCACCACGCCGATCACACGCACCTTCGTAAAGAAACTCGCCGCCAGCGCAAAGTACGTCGCCGCCCCACCCAACACCTTCTCCACCTTGCCCTGCGGTGTGCTGATGCTATCGAACGCCACCGACCCAACCACCAAAATCGCCATACTCTCCCTTATGTATCTCTAGCCGTAACAATAAACTTGTCATCCTGAGCGAGCGCAAAGCGCGAGTCGAAGGACCTGCGGTTTGTACTTCCAAACAAGCTACAAATACTTCCCAATCAACAATCCCAAACGCTCCTTCGCCGCCTCCGGTATAGCCTTCCGGTCAGTCAAAATCGCATACTTCATCGCATCCACGCACCTGCAGGCTCGTTCTCGAGGCAAAGCAGCAATCGCCGCTCGCACCACCTTCGCCGCGTTCTCTGCATTCTGGTGTAACACGGCGACCACCTGATCCACTGTCACATCATCGTGCCCCGCGCGCCAGCAGTCATAATCCGTTACCATCGCCATCGTGGCGTAGCAGATCTCCGCCTCACGGGCCAGCTTCGCCTCCTGTAAATTCGTCATCCCAATCACGTCCGCGCCCCAGCTGCGATACAGTTTCGACTCCGCCCGCGTCGAAAACTGCGGCCCCTCCATGCACACATACGTTCCGCCGCGCTTGCCCACCACACCTACCGTCGTACACGCCGCTGCAAATGTATCGACCACCGTTGCACATACCGGGTCACCAAACCCCACATGCGCCACCACGCCCTCGCCGAAGAACGTTCCCACTCGCCCAAAGGTCCGATCGATAAACTGGTCCGGCATCACAAAATCCGTCGGCTTATGCTCCTCCTTCAACGACCCTACCGCCGACGCCGACAGTATCCGCTCCACGCCCAGGGCCTTCATCGCATAGATGTTCGCCCGGAAGTTCAGCTCGCTCGGCAGCAACCGGTGCCCCCGCCCATGCCGCGCCAGAAACGCCACCGTTCGCCCTTCCAACTCACCCAGCACAAACGCGTCCGAAGGCTCCCCAAACGGCGTTGTCACCCGCTCTTCGCGCACATTCTGCAACCCCGGCATCGCATACAGCCCGCTGCCGCCGATCACCCCAATCTCCGCCTTCTGCAAACTAGTCTCCTCAGTCACCAACAATCATCCTACTATTCGTTTCGACCGAACCCTGTCATCCTGAGCGAAGCGGATCACAGCCTCACCGTGTCCGCGCAGTCGAAGGACCTGCGGTTCGCCACGTCACCGCATCATCCCAAACGCCCTGACGCACCTTCCCACTCCCATCCCCAACTCAGAAGCCACCATCACCGGCCCGCTCCCCTGCGCCCCCAACACCCTCTCCCGAACCTGCCGCGACAGCCCTACTGGCAGCCCCTCCCCCACATAC
>CAXTUR010000317.1:0-2475 GCA_964247455.1 uncultured Acidobacteriaceae bacterium
GGTTGAGCCAGGCTTGGCGGACGCCGGCGTCGACCATCTGCTGCATCGTCAGCATCCCGGCGGAAGACGCGGCCCATTGCGTCTCCATGCCGACCTTGACGAAGGCGGTGACGATGCCGGTGTCCTGGCAGATGGGGCGGCGGCCCTCGGCGCACATGCGGGAGTTGATGAGGATCTGGGCGATGGCGTCTTTGGCGGCGGGGGACTGCTCGAGGTCGTAGGCGCGTGCGAGGTTTGTGATGTAATCGACTGGGTGGAAGAAGGAGATGTACTGAAGGGCGTCGGCTACGGACTGGATGAAGTCGTCTTGGTATATGGTGGCCATGAGAATTCCCGTGTATTAGTGAGACTGGTTTGGAATAATGCCTAATTTCAGAAGTCGGCCAAGTGAATACTGGAGCCAGAAATATCCGGCACAAAGAGCTGCGGGTATGCCTACGATGACTCCTAGGATGAGAGCTGGAATGCCAGCTTGACCATCGTGAGCGGCCACTTTGTCGAAGGTGAGGTAGAGATAGCCGACAACGATAGCCGTACACAAAAATGCGGACGCAACAATCAGCAACCCAACCACGATGGCGCCGAGGACAACCAGCGTCTTTTTTGGCTCACTAACCTTCTCAAACATCGAGCGTGGCGAAAATTTCGGAGATGGACAACTCGATGAGGGTGCCTTCGGCGCGGAGGGTGCCGGTGGTTTGTTCGGTCATGCTCGCAGCGGTGACGGTGTGGGCGGTGCGGGTTTCGGGGTCGAGTATCCAGACGGTGGGGACGCCCATGTCGAGGAAGGCTTGGACGCGCTTGCGCATGGCTTTGAGGGTGTCGCGGGGGGAGAGTATCTCAATGCAGAGGAGAGGCGGAGTGCGGACGATCTGCTCGCGGGGCAGTAGAGCGGAGGTGACGCAGACATCGGGGACGCGGAACCGGGTTGGCGCGACGTGGATGCGGACCGGGCCGACTGCGCGGATGAACCATTCCTGCTGCCTGTTTCGCAGGAGGACGGCGAGTGCGGCCTGCAGATCGCCGTGGTCGAACTCTCCCAAGTTGCGCTCCTCGATCTCGCCGTCCACGTAGTCGACGTCGGGACGGTAGGTGGTGTTCAGGTATTGCTCGACCGTGAGGATATGGGACAGGTTGGCGGTCGCCATGGCGCACCTCGTTCTCCTATTATGCTACGTGTACTTCTGCGAGGGATTATGCGGCGTTGGGCGTTGTGGGTTGGGTTGGTGGCGGTCGCGATTGCGAACGTTCAGGCTGGAGCGGAGACACGGTTGCCGAAGATGTTGAGCGACCATGCGGTGTTGCAGCGGCGGGGGCCGATCCGTATCTGGGGGTGGGCGACACCCGGGGCGAAGCTGAAGGTGACGCTGCATGGGCAGACGATCCCGGCAACTGCTGACCGGATCGGCGAGTGGACGGCGTGGCTGATGCCTGAGGAGGCGGGCGGGCCGTATACGCTAACGGTGGCGGGCGATGGCGGGCCGAAGACGCTGAGCGATGTGCTGATCGGCGATGTGTGGCTGGCGTCGGGGCAATCGAACATGGAGATGCCGCTGAAGGGGTTTATGCCGGGCGCGCCGCTGAAGGACTCGGCGAAGGAGATTGCGGCGGCGGCAAATCCGAAGCTGCGGCTGCTAATGGTGGAGCATCGGCCGAGCGACTATCCGCTGGACGATCTGATTGGCCAGACCGGCTCGTGGACGACGTGTACGCCGGAGACCGCGGCGAACTTTTCGGCGGTGGCGTACTTCTTTGGGCGGGAGATTGCGGCGAAGGAGAATGTGCCGCTGGGGCTGATCGACTCGACCTGGGGTGGGACGCCGGCCGACTCGTGGGTGTCGATGGAGGCGTTTGGGGCAGACGCGAATCTGCTTCCGGCGTTCGCGAGCCGGGGACGGTTTGAGGCGAACCTGGCGCAATCGGACGCGATGCAGGCAGCGGAGACGCGTGAGATCGACGCGGCGAAGGCAGCGGGCGAGCCTGTGCCGTCGTTCATGTGGCATCCGGCGCCGGGGTCGTGGCAGCCGGCGGCGCTGTACAACGGGATGATTGCGCCGTTGACGAAGTACTCGATCAAGGGCTTCCTCTGGTATCAGGGGGAGACGAATAGCGCGCCGGACCGGGCACCGCACTACGCGGCGCTGTTCCGGGCGCTGATCGAGGATTGGCGGGGGCATTTTGGGCAGGGAGAGCTACCGTTTATGTATGCGCAGATCTCGAGCTTCCACTCGCCGGGCGAGGAGTGGGGGATCATCCGGGACGCACAGCGGCGGGCGCTGGCTCTGCGCGGCACGGGGATGGTGGTGACGACTGATATCGGCGAGGCGGAGAATGTGCATCCGACGGACAAGCAGACGGTGGGGGCGCGGATGGCTCTGACGGTGCGGGGGATGGTGTATGGCGAGGCAGTCGAGTATGCTCCGCCGCTGTTTCGCGGGGTGACGACGGAGGAGGGTGGGCTGCGGGTGTGGGTTG
>CAXTUR010000318.1:0-2434 GCA_964247455.1 uncultured Acidobacteriaceae bacterium
CACCCAAGCCGCGCAGACCGCGCCTGCCCAAGCCTCCCTCCGCTACTCCCCTGCTCTCTATGTTTGAGACCGAGTACCGCGCTCTCCGCCCCCGCGCGCCCATTCCGCCCTTCGACATCCGTTTTCGCCGCTTCACCTCGCTGAACACCACGATCCGCCTGCGCGAAGGCCGCCTCCACGTTCGCCTCTCGGACCTCCTCGAGTCCGCGCCCGGGTCTGTCCACCAGGCCATCGCGCACATCCTGCTCGCTAAGCTCTACAAGAAGCCAATCGCCCCCACCCACGCCGACCGCTACCGCCGCCACACCACCTCCGACGCCGTCGCACGCCAGGCCGAGCATATCCGCCGCACCCGCGGACGCAAGCACGTTTCCACCACGCGCGGCCACCTTTACGATCTAAACGACCTCTTCGACGACCTGAATGCGCGCTTCTTCAGCGGCCTTTTAGGCAAGCCGACCCTCACCTGGTCCGTCCACGCCGCCCGAAGGATGCTCGGCCATTACGACGCCGCCCACAACACCATCGTCGTCTCCCGCATCTTCGACCGCCCCGACACCCCCCGCTGCGCCATCGAGTACCTGCTCTACCACGAGATGCTCCACCTCAAACACCCTGTCAGCGTCAAAGCTGGCCGCCGATGCGTTCACTCCCGCGAGTTCCAGGCGGAGGAACGGCTCTTTCCGCAGTTGGATGAGGCCAAGGCATACTTGCTGAGGATTTAGGCTATCCGAATCCCTACTCTAAAACACCGGTTACGCACGTGGCGGAGGGGAGAGAACGCGTACGGGCTTCGCGGTTTGTTCCAGGCACGGGTCGCTTGCGTCTTCGTCGGGAGAACAAGGCGCAGGAGGCGGCGGATCGGTGGTGCCTCCGTAATAGGTCGGCGGGTTGGGGTTGACAGCTGCGGGACAAATGTTGGTGTAGGGCTGTGTAGGTGCCCAAATGATTGACGCGCCAAGAGCTAATTTCAAGATGCTGAAGCTAAGACACAAGCCTAAGGGGCAGCTTTCAACCTGCCCGTTCATGGTTGCTACAGCGATAGTTGCACTAGATCCGCCGCCGTCAGAAATCCCGGGTTGTGGACTCGCCGCAGGATAGTGAATATTCAACCACGTTTCGCCGTTCTCAGTTGGCGAGGATAAATCTCAGCTATAGCCGTTACGTTGCAAAACCCGCCCGCACCTACATCGTTGTATAAACAACTGCCGGTGGTCGCACCGTAAAAAAAGTGCGAACCGGACGAGTGTTCCGCATTGTTGGAGATGTTGAACGAGTGTGGCACGGTGTTGAAGCTGTAAGCGGAGCAATTCGAAGCGCCAGACAAGATAGGCGGAACCGTGGGAGCAGGCAACAGCACATCAGCCGGGCGCGCGCCGTCGATTGCCGCCTTTGGAATTGTTTTGAGCGCAGGAGGGTTTGTAAGTGAGCGCTGCAAGTTATCTGGGTGAAAGCCAACCTTCCCTGTTGTGCTGTCATAGCAGTCGTGCTGCTGGTCGGCCGGACAGGAAGGCGCGGCAACAACCTGATGCGAGAGCCAGTTTGCGACGACAGGCACTTGGCGCGCACGCGTTTCCATAAGAATGTGCGGATAGACCGATTCGCTGAAAAACGGGATAAGCGGTGAACCGATCAATTCGTCGACGACGGCAATGCGTCCTTGCTGATCGAACAGCACCGTAGCGCGCGCTGATCGAACTTGCCCGTCGAGCGTTACGGTGGCGACGTAAGTCGCATACCGGCTGAAATCTTTTACGGCTCGATCGCCATAGCTTGCATATATGGTTTGCGGAAGAAGCACGCCAGCGTGGGGCGGCACTGTCGAGGACCAGACGGCTTTGGCCGATAATTGGTCAACCATTCCCTCTGCGGATTGCCTCTGCGGTTTGTAGGGAACAACGATGATCGGGGTTTGCGGCGAATCTGCAAGATCGGCGAATTTTAGACGTCCACCGAAATCACTCAAAGGTCCCACCTTGAAGGTACTGAGGGAGACATGAAGCTGCCCTTTGGCGAGGTCGGCGTCGAGCGTGGCCGCGTCTCTTAGATGGAAGGTCACGTTGACCAATGCGTTCGTCTCCGTGGCGAACGCCAGCCGCGCGTAGGCCGTGCGGACTGCCGTTTCCTCCGGAGACATGGTGGATTGTGCGTGGACGGTCGCGCTGAAGGCAACCGTTGCTCCCAAAAGCAAGAGCTGGCGAGAAGTGAGTAGAAGTAAACGCTGCATGGAGCACCTCGGGTTCGTAACCAGTCACTACAAACTTGCGTGCGAAAGATGGCATGAGTAGAGCACGAGAGTCACATAAGTGCAAGCACGAACTTTCTCTGGCGCTTCAATGTGATTCAACAATGGAATGGATGCCACAAATTAGGTACGCACAGGTTGCGCCTCTAGCGTCTCTCGCACCCGCCGCTGCCACGCCCACCCCATCAC
>CAXTUR010000319.1:0-2051 GCA_964247455.1 uncultured Acidobacteriaceae bacterium
TCGATGCCAAACGTTAGGCTTGTCGAATCAAGATGTAAGAGCACTATTCTGCGGACGATCCTGCCCAACTCCGCTGAATATCTGGAGAACAGACGCGTGATCTATTACGATGTTTTTTGCTGCATTGGCCGGTCTGTCCTCGTTAATGCCCTCTGGACTGATGATCCGCTCGCGCTCGCGCCAGCTGACATCGTCGAACGGATCCTTGCCGGGGTTACGTGCCGGTCGTCGAGCCGCCTCGATCCGAACCACTTAGCTCATGTCGGACAGATCCACACGGTTGAGCGGTACGAGCGGACCTTCCTTGTCGTGATCAGACAAGATGCCGAGGAGATCAGCGTTCAGGAAATGCGGACCGACGCTTTAGATCCGGCTCGGAACATCGACGAAGACCGTTCAAGCCCGCGGATGGCATGCATTCCACGTGATGCGCGACCTGTGGAGGAGCCGCCACTATTGCCACTACTGGCCCGCTTCCTTCAAAGCGCCAGGATTTGAGGGTTTGCTTCCGTAGCGGTGGCTTTGGAGGTGACGATGGCGAGGAAGGATATTCCGGTCAAGAAATACGTGGTGCGACTGAGCGATGGAGAGCGAGCCCGGCTCCTGGCGCTGATCGGCAAGGGCAAGAGCCCGGCGCGACAGATCTTGAAGGCGCGCATTTTGCTGAAAGCCGATGTTTCCGATTGCGGCGAGGGATGGAGCGACAGCGCCATCGTCGCGGCCCTGGAGACCAGCGGCTCGATGGTTTTCCGGGTCCGCAAGCAATTGGTCGAAGAGGGCTTCGAGGCCGTGCTGAGCCGCAAGCAACGGGCAACGCCGGCGATCCCGCGGATCTTTGATGGCGAGACGGAGGCCAAGCTCATCGCGCTCGCGTGCTCGCAACCGCCGAAGGGGCGCGCCCGCTGGACCTTGCGATTGCTCGAGGAGAAGGTGGTCGAACTTGCCATCGTTGCACGGGCGAGCGACAGCACGATCCAGCGTACGCTCAAAAAAACGCCCTACAACCGCATCGCCGCCAGTGCTGGGTGATCCCGCCGAAGGCCAACGCCGCCTTCGTAGCCGCCATGGAAGACATCCTGGCGGTCTACACCCGGCCGCGTGACCCCGCTCGCCCGCTGGTGTGCCTCGACGAGACCTCGAAGCAACTCGTCGCCGAGACCCGGGTGCCGATCGCGATGAAATCCGGACGCCCGGTCCGATCCGATTACGAATACGCGCGCAATGGCACCGCTAATCTGTTCATGCTGTTCGCGCCGCTCGAGGGCTGGCGCCACGTCGAGGTGACCGACCGCCATGCCGCCGCGGATTACGCGACCGTTCTGAAGGACCTGGCCGATGTCCACTTCGCCGATGCCAAGACGATCGTCCTCATCCAGGACAATCTCAGCGTCCACGGCAAGGCATCCCTCTACGCGGCCTTTCCAGCCACCGAAGCGAGGCGGCTCGTCGAGCGCTTCGAGTGGCACTTCACACCAAAACACGGAAGTTGGCTGAACCTGGCCGAGTCCGAACTCGGCGTCCTGGCCTCGCAGTGCCTCGCTCGCCGCGTTCCCGACAAGCCCGCCCTCACCGACGAGGTCGCCGCCTGGGAGGCCGAACGCAACAAACGTCACGCCAAAGCCGACTGGCACTTCACCACCAACGACGCGCGAACCAAACTCAAACACCTCTACCCGTCAATCTGATCGAATCGGGCGACTAGCATGTTAGCCCCGGCTTTGGGATCACGGCGTTCGACCGGGTACTCTCCTGGGTGAAGGCCGGCACTGCCGCCGGCAAGGAACCAGCCTCGCGCGTGGCGGTGAGAGGCCGGCGAGGGGCGTTGATCTTCAACGGCAGCCATTGCGGCCTGCCTTCGAACCAGATGTCTCGCCGGCGCGCAAACGTCACACAACGCGAGAAGGTTGGCGGCCTCCTAGGTATCAATACCATTCGAAATAATGAGCGCATCTATTGTCACCGTAGATGGCCACTGCCATACTGCTTCGGCACATGACACCGATTATTCTTCGGACGTCGTGAACACATTTCCTCTACTGAGGCGGCAGCTC
>CAXTUR010000319.1:2061-2415 GCA_964247455.1 uncultured Acidobacteriaceae bacterium
CCCTTTGGGGACCGGTACGTCGGTCGCTGTGTAGTTGCTGTTGAGAACAAGCGTAGGGCCGGCGCTCAGTTCTACGGTGTCGGCTACGATGATGGTGTAAGCCGAGTTCGCTGCGACTGGTGCGGTGGAGCCGACGAACAGGCGTCCCTGAGGCAGATAAATGGTCCCAAGCAGCGTTTGCGCATTGTTGCTGAGGATCTGATGAAGCTGGTTTTTGGGAAGGGTAGGATCCTCGAAAAAGAGCAAACCAGCCAGCGCCCCTGAGGTCGGAGCCGTAAGGCTGATCGTCGAGTTCTGAGCGAAATAGATGGTCGTCCCCGGGGCGGGGCCGCTCGTCGCAGGACCAGGTCCTGG
>CAXTUR010000320.1:0-2375 GCA_964247455.1 uncultured Acidobacteriaceae bacterium
CCTCCTTGTCCCACTGGATGACGTTGCGGCCGGGCATACTGGCGGGCTCGATGGGGACGACCGAAGCGAGCTGACCATGGGCGATAATCATGCCGCCCGAATGTTGCCCCAGATGGCGCGGCAAGTCGAGCATCCGAATGGTCAGCTCAAGGTATTTGGCGATGCGCGGGTGCGAAAGATCGTGTCCGGCGTTGCGGAACTGCTGCTCCATGGTGTCGCTCGGACCCTTCCATTCCCATGAGCCAACAAGCCGGGCGAGGCGCGTCAGCGTTTCTTCGTCAAAGCCGAGGGACTTGCCGACCTCCCGCGCCGCCGATTTGCCCCGGTACGTGATGACGTTTGCGCACATGGCCGCTCCGAGCTGCCCGTAGCGGGTGTAGACGTACTGAATGGTCTTCTCGCGGTTTTCTCCGGATGGAAGGTCAAGGTCGATGTCCGGCCACTCGCCGCGAACTTCGGATAGAAATCGCTCGAAGAGAAGATCCATGCCCACGGGGTCTACTGCTGTTATACCCAGCGAGTAGCAGACTGCGGAGTTCGCGGCTGAGCCGCGGCCTTGTACCAGAATGCTGTTCTTGCGGCAGAACTCGACGATGTCCCAAACAATGAGGAAGTATCCGGCCAGCCCGAGCTTCGCAATGAGGGCTAGCTCGTGCTCGACCTGCTTTTCCGCCCGGCTCCGAAGACTCGCGCTGCTCTTCGGTCCATACCGGCGAATGACGCCTTCCATCGTCCGCTTGCGAAGAAAGCTGTCCATCGTCTCCTCGCCCACAGGGTAAAGAGGAAATTGGTAGCCCATGTCCTTCATCTCGAACTGCAGGCGCGCTGAAAGTTCGCTGGTTTCGGCTACAGCCTCCGGCATGTCGCGGAAGAGGCGTTCCATCTCTTTTGGCGAACGGAGATGGCGATTTGCATTGTGCTGTAGAAGAAGTCCGGCCTCGTCGAGCGAAGTGCGATGGCGGATGGTGGTGAACACATCCAAGACTTCACGTTCGTATGCGGTCGCCATGTTGACGCCGTTCGTGGCCAGAGTCGGAAGACGCAGCTCGCGCGCAAGCGAAACGGCGGCCTCGTTGCGGACTTCCTGCTCGCGGACCCGGTGGCGTTGCAGTTCGACATAGACGTTTCGCTCACCGAAGGTTCTCGTGAGACACGCGAGCACTCGCCGCCCTTCTTCAAGCCCTCCCCGCTCCAATGCGGCGGCAAGCGGTCCCTCGTCTCCTCCGGTAAGACAAACCAGGCCGCCATTGCGCTCCTGTATGTCGCGGAAGGTAGCAACGCCTTCCCATTTGGTCTTCTGTCGGAGTTTGTAGCCTGTGATGATCTGAGAAAGATTGCGATATCCCTGTTGAGACTCGCAAAGCAGCGTCAACCGAACTGGAGCCAGGGGAATGAGATGCGGCTGCCACGGCGCGGGCATGATCTGGGTGCCGAGTTCTCCCACGGAGATCTCCGCGCCGATATGCGACCGCAATCCCAACTTCTGGGCAGTGGTATACAGGCGCGGGGCACCATAGAGGCCGTCGCGGTCAGCGAGGGCCAATGCGCTCATCCCTAGATTCGCGGCCTGCTGCACCATGGCTTCCGGCAGAGAAGCGCCTTCAAGGAACGAGAATGCCGAGCGTGCGTGCAACTCGACGTACTGGTCAGTCATAGACGCCCACAACCGTCCATGCGCCGGAACGGACCTCGTGCCGGAGCCGCATCGCTTGGGTCGGCATGGCCGTCACGGTATCCCACTCTTCAGCCGCCCATTTGCGGCTGTCCCACCAAGAGCCGCTCGACTGCCATGGACCTTTGGCGTCGACCACTTCAACCCATCTTCCTTGCCAGAAAAGTAGGACGGGAGTTCCGTTCTTCACCATAGTGCGGGTGGTTTGAGGAGGGCGAAGCCTCCGCAACGCCACCCTTGGTGGCGGAATGGCCGACTCTGGCTCAGTCGAGACGCTGCGCGGACAGAATAGACCTATGGAAAACTCGTCGTCGTTATGGCTGTTGCGAAGTTCAGGGGAGCCGACGTTCCCGTCGCCGACAATCGACCGTAGACGCGCGGTCAGCAGATCGATCTTGTCCGGCTCCGGGAATTGCGCCTGGAACAATCCGCGCTGAGCCATAGGCGGCTTTGCCGGCTCTGCGGAGAGCATGATCTTTAGGATGGCCGCTTCGGGCGGATGCGCTTGTAAATCGATGTTGAGCAGCTTCAGCAGCAGTTCGCGGCTTTGGGTCGGGAGTGCCGGTCGAATCTGACGCTTCCAAGGCTTGGCTTTGTCGAGCTGGAGCTCTAGAGTGATCGTTCGCAGCGCGTAGGCGCGTTCCATGGCGCGGCGCATGATCGTTTCAAGCAGCGGCGATACGAGGAAGAGCAGCGACTCAAG
>CAXTUR010000321.1:0-2371 GCA_964247455.1 uncultured Acidobacteriaceae bacterium
GTAAACCACTTGGGGCTGTGGCGGGGGCTGATAGGCGGGGGCTTGCTGGAAGGTCTGGTAGATGACCTGCTGCGGGGCCTGCTGGACGGGCGCTTGCTGCTGGGGAACGCGCTCGATGAGGGCGGGCTGCTGCTGGCGGGCGTAGTTCGGTTCGGCGTCGGGAATGCCGAGGTCCTGCATGAGTTCGAGGGTCAGGACGGTTTCCGGCTTGAGGACGGGGCTTGGGCCGCGACGGGGCAGGTTGATCAGGTCGATGGGCCAGAGGACGGGGATGAGCCACTCGATGGTGTCACGGACGGGGTGGCCGTTGCCGAGGATGCGGCCGTCGCGGTCGACCTTGTATTTGGGGACCTGGACGACCTTGGCCTGGAGCGGGATGACGCGGTTGCCGATGAACATGCGGTCGAAGGTGAGCTGCATCCAGCCCTTGCCGACGAAGTGGCCGGGGTCCTTATAGTCCTCGAAGCGGCCCTCAATGTAAGCGCCGTAGGGGAGCACGGAGCGGCCGTACTTTTCGACGGGGTTGAGGGTGCAGAGGACGGGATCGCCGATGGCGGTCGTCTTCGAGGAGATGCGCATCTCGGAGACGGAGCAGGAGAGGATGGAACCGGCGGGAACGAGCTGCTCGGCGCGGGCAAAGAGGGGAAGGGCAAGGAGCAGCGATGGGAGCAGGTGAAGCGATCTAAAAGAAGTCTTCATGGGCCGGGCCTCCTGGCAGAGAGCTCCTCGCGAGGAGCCGATGGACGAGCCGCTCTGCCGCAACGATCGCTTGCCAGAGCGAATAGGAATCCGTAATACGAATGCTTGCGAAGACTGTACCACGGCGGGGGCGGTGGGTAAATGCCGGCGGGTTACAGAGTTTGCGATCTTACGCAAGTCGCGCCCGAGCTTGCGGGGAGCCGCGCTCTACTCTTCTTCTTGGTGGACTTCCTCGAATTCGTTGGGGAGGATTTCGTCCGACTCCGGCTTATCGGGGAAGGTGGGGGTTTCCGGCTTGGGGCGAACGGGCGTGGCGGGATCGGTGCCGAGGGCCTTGAGGACGCGGGAGGTGTGATGGCCGCGGCGCATGGCCATGCGGCCGGTGCGGGAGACTTCGAGGATCTCGTAGCCGGATTCGCGGAGGACCTGAAGGAGGCCTTCGATCTTCGAGGCAGCGCCGGTCATTTCAAGCATGATGGACTCGGGGGCGAGGTCGACGACGCGGGCGCGGAAGACGTTGCTGAGCTCGAAGATTGCGCTACGTGTTTTCGGTCCGGCGGCGACTTTGATGAGGCAGAGCTCGCGGATGACGGCCTCGCTGCGGCCGACTTCGTCTACATCGACGGTGATTTCGAGTTTATAGAGGGAGGCGCGGATGCGGTGAGCGGCGGTTTCGGGTGCCTCGCAGACGATGGTCATGCGGGAGGTGTCCGGGCGTTCGGACTCGCCGACGGTGAGCGAGACGATGTTGATGTTGAGGCGCCGGAAGAGCGAGGCGACGCGGGTGAGAACGCCGGGTTTGTCGGAGACGAGGGCGACGAAGGTGTGGAGCATGGGGCCTTTCAGGAAGAGCGTGGAGTGTCCAGGGTGAGTTGCGAGAGCAGTTCCTGTGCGTTCACAACGCGGGTGGGTCCGTAAGGGGATGCCGGGAAGTGGCGTTTGTTTCCGGTTATCGGGAAATCGGCCAGGCCCGCGAAGGCGCATTGCAGGAATTTAGTGTCCGTTGGGTTAGGGGATAGGTAGAGCGTTTCTAAGGGCTCGTACATCTCACCTTTGTCGCGGAAGATTGCCAGCAGAGAGGAAATTCTTTCCGGCCTGAATTTGAACTTAGGTCGTGTGAGCACCTGGATGTACTCAACGAGAACGGTCTCCAGGAGGCACGGCACGATGGTTCCATCCTGGATCGCGAGAAGAAGCACTGCCTTGTTGCCGTTCGGTGAAAGGAGAGAAGAAACCAAAATGTTTGTGTCGAAGACAGCGCGGATCATTGCGCCTCGGAGCTTGTTTCGAGCCGCTTTTCACGACGATACTCGGCAATTTCCGCGTCAATCTCGTCCATGGTCATGGTGTCGAGTCCGTTCTCCTTCGACTCTCTCCAAGCTGCTTTCAGCCATTCCGGCGCGGGGACAGCCGAGCGCAGGTATTCCTCGACGCTCATGATGACGATGGCCGGGTCTTCTCCGCGTTCGACAACGAATCGCTGGTGGTTGTTGGCGGCGAGGTCCATGATCTGCTTGAATTGCGTCTCGGCGGTGTGTTCGTCGATGCGGCTTTCCATGGCGTTCTCCTGACAATGTTTTCTGTGTCATAGTGTAACGCCGAGGCAAAGGCAGCTAGCGGGTAGGCGGTTTGGCGAGGTTGGGGTTTTCGTCGGAGTGGGGTAGGGTGGTGT
>CAXTUR010000322.1:0-2363 GCA_964247455.1 uncultured Acidobacteriaceae bacterium
AAACTGGGGCCGGCGTCGACCGGATCAAGAAGGGCGACCCGGTCTGTTTGCCGTTCAACGTCGGCTGCGGCTTTTGCGAGAATTGCGAGCGTGGCCTGACGGGGTTTTGCCTGACCTGCAACCCGGGCACCGCGGGCGCGGCCTATGGCTTCGCTGAAATGGGTCCGTACGAGGGTGGCCAGGCCGAGTTGCTGCGGGTGCCATACGCCGATTTCAACTGCCTGAAGCTGCCTCCGGACGCGGAAGAGAAGGAGGATGATTATGTGATGTTGTCCGACATCTTCCCGACCGGTTGGCACAGCACCGAACTGGCAGGGCTGCGCGCCGGCGAGAGCGTGGCCATCTACGGCGCCGGACCAGTCGGCCTGATGGCGGCGCATTCCGCGGCCATTCAGGGAGCAGCCCAGATCTTCGTGGTCGACAGCCATGATGATCGCCTGAAGCTTGCGGCGGCGCTCGGGGCCATCCCGGTCGACATGCGGCGATGCGATCCGGTGGAAGAAATTCTGAACCAGACCGACGGCCGTGGTACTGACCGCGGCTGCGAGTGCGTCGGCTATCAATGCTGCGACAAGCACGGGCGCGAATCAAACAACGTCACGATGAACATGCTGGTCAAGTCGACCAGGGCAACGGGCGGCATCGGTGTGGTGGGCGTGTTCGTGCCGCAGGACCCGAACGGCCCGGACGAACTGGCAAAGAACGGCCAGATGGCGTTCGATTTCGGCACATTCTGGTTCAAGGGCCAGCAGATCCGTACCGGGCAGGCCAACGTGAAGGCCTATAACCGCCGCCTGCGCGACTTGATCCACGTTGGCAAGGCCACACCGTCCCGCATCATCTCCCACAGGCTGGGACTGGAGGAGGCGCCTGACGCATACCGGCACTTTGATGCGCGTGACGAGGGCTGGACCAAGGTCGTGTTGAAGCCGGCAGCCTGAAGACAGGGTGTTCTAGTGTCCCGAGTCTGAAGTTCGCAATTGCGCCGATTCGGCCGAGTTTGCCACGATTTGCTTGTGATGGGCGGGGGCAATCATGGCGGTTCGGCGGCAGGCGATCATCGTGTTGACTGAGGCTGAGTTGGGCGAGTTGCGTGGACTGGCGGCGCGCCGGACGACGGCACAGGCGATGGCGCTGCGTGCCAGGATCGTTTTGGCGAGCGCCACCGGTTCCCAGCACAAACAGGTCGCCAAAGAGCTGAACTGCGACCCGCAGACTGTTCGGAAATGGCGCAGCCGCTTTGTCGAGCACCGGATCGAGGGCTTGCGCGATGAACCCCGGTCGGGGGCGCCCCGCTCGATCGATGATGAGCGGGTTGAAAAGGTGATCATCCAGACCCTGGAGAGCACGCCGCCGGACGCAACGCACTGGAGTTCGCGCGGCATGGCGCGCGCCAGTGGCTTGTCGGTGTCGACGGTGCAGCGCGTCTGGCGCGCGTTTGGCTTGCAGCCGCATCGAATGGAGACGTTCAAGCTGTCCACCGACCCAGACTTCGTCGCCAAGGTCCGCGACGTCGTCGGCCTCTACATGGCCCCGCCGGACCGGGCGCTGGTTCTATGCGTCGACGAGAAGAGCCAGATCCAGGCGCTCGACCGCAGCCAACCCATGATGCCCATGCGCCCGGGCCAGCCGGCTCGGCGCAGCCATGACTACAAGCGCCACGGCGTCACCAGCCTGTTCGCAGCGCTCGACGTGGCGACCGGGCGGGTCATCGGCGAATGCTACCCGCGCCATCGCGCCACCGAGTTCCGTCGCTTCCTCGATCGGATCGAAGCCAATGTGCCCGCTGATCTCAATATTCACCTGGTGATGGACAACTACGCCACCCACAAGACCCAGATGATCCGCGACTGGCTGATGAAGCGGCCGCGCTGGCACGTGCATCTGACGCCGACCAGTTCGTCATGGCTCAATCAGGTCGAGCGCTTCTTCGCCCTAATCACTGCAAAGAAAATACGGCGTGGGGTTCATCAAAGCGTTGCCTCGCTGAAGGCCGACATCGGCAGCTTCATCGAGCCGCACAACGCCGCGCCGAAGCCCTTCCGCTGGACCAAATCAGCCTCCGATATCCTGGCAAGCATCGAACGCTTCTGCCTTCGCAACACTCCTATCAGCCACACGAACCCACCGATGCGAACTTCTGGTTCAGGACACTAGTTCCTGATGGCTTCAACCTGAAGCTATCAGGCTCTAGTCAAATCCGAGAAAACCCTCGGCCGAGCTGATTGCGGGCGCTTGCCGCAGCTTGCTGAGGTCGGGAGTGGGGCGAGCGGTTCGCGGGTCGCCCGCCAGCAACGTCTCCAGCTCATGTGCAACGCGTAACACCAGGGCATCGCCGCCGCGCGGGCCGACGATCTGCAGCC
>CAXTUR010000323.1:0-2334 GCA_964247455.1 uncultured Acidobacteriaceae bacterium
GTGGCTTGGCTTGCGGACCGCGGCTGATCGCTCTCGATCCCTTGCTGGAGGTCCTGACAACGTAATGAACGAAGTCGCGCCAGCCCGTCGGTTTCTGAAAGCCTGGAGATTTAGACCCGTGTGATCACGTGATCACGCATCCTATCCACGCGATCAACGCCTAGGTTACGCGCGGGCGTCAGGCCCCCTTCTCCGTAAATGGCGCCAGACCCACCAGCCTAGGCCCAGCAACACCATGGCGACGATCACCGCATCAAGCCGGTGCAGGATGGTGCGCAGCTTGGGGTCGGTGTTCCAGTTGGCGCCAAGAAGGTATCCCGTGTAGGCAAGGCCGTAGCACCACGGCAACGAACCCACGAAGGTGTAGAATTGAAACTGTACCTGCGGCATGCGGGCGATACCCGCCGGAAGCGCGATGAAAGTCCGCACTACCGGAAGCAGCCGCGCGATCAGTACCGCCCAGCCGCCGAACCGGAGAAAGAAGCGGTCGGCACGGTCAAGGTCCTCCGGGCTAAGCAGGACATAGCGGCCCCATCGTTCGACGAAACGGCGTCCGCCCTTTGCCCCAACCCAGTAAGCGACCGTCGAGCCGATATTGCAGCCGACTGCCCCCGCGAGAGCGGCAAGCGCCAGGTTGAAGCGGCCCACCGAAGCGAGGTATCCGGCGAAGGGCATGATCACCTCGGAGGGGAGAGGTAGGCAGGCCGATTCGATGGCCATCAACCCCGCTACACCGGCATATCCGGACGCCGAGATGACACTCACGATCCAAGTGGCCAGATGCGCGACAAGATCGGTCACCATGTCGCGATTGCCGCTGAAGTGCGTTCCGAGCGTGAGTGAGGTCTCGAAGCTCTGGCTCGCTGCTTCGACCACCAATTCGTAGGCATTGTCGGCCTTGAAGCAATCCGACAGGGCGAGACAGGCGTGCGTTTCCCGCTGCGAACCACCTGCCAAGGCCGAGCGATCACCGCCGCGCCGTCCGCCGCGCGCTTGCCACAAGCGTTACGGCGATGCCGATAGCCAAGAGTGGACCGCCAAGACCTAGCGGTAGGCCGAGGCGCGGCAGTATAAATCCGACGCCGACGATCCAGGCGAGGATCGCAAGGGCGAAAAGTCCATCGTCGACGAATAGTCCCAGAAGCTCCGCTGCAATTGCCTTCAACCAGGTCATAAGTAACTCTCTATCAAAATTCGGATCGGGGAGGCGGCCTGGGGGATTGAGCCCGGCACAGCGGTACAGCCGCGAGCGAGACGATCAGGAAGCCCGCGACCAGAGCTGGCAGCGACCAGTCGCCGCCGGGCCAAATGAGGCCGAGGCCTTCGCCGACCCAGAAAATCCCGAAGCTCGAAAGCAGCACGCCGACGACGAACTTGAGGGTGTTCTCCGGCACGTTAGCCAGCGGCTTGTGGAGCGCTACGCCGAGCAATGCCACAATGAACAGCGCACCGAGGGCACCGAGACTCGCCGGTATCAGCAGGCCTGCGCCTCCCGCACCGATCGCGATGACGATGAACACCACCTCGATCCCCTCCACCATGGTGATCTGAAAGGTCGTCGCCAAGGCCACTCGATCCCACATGCCCCCGCGAGCGATGCCGTCGAGAGCGGCAGTTTGCTCGGCGAAAGCCGCCGTCTCGTCGTGAAGTCGGATCACGCCAGCGGAGCGCAGGATCGCCTTGCGCAGCCAGCGGAGACCGAACAGAGTGAGTAGCAGGCCGACCCCGAACTGTAGGACGTCGAAAGGGATGCGGGTCAGCGCCGACCCGAGGACTACGACCAGGGCGAACAGCGCCGCGACCGCAAGAATGCTGCCCGCGATGGCGCTGCGCCAACCGCGCACCGTTCCGACCGCGAGGATCACGGTCAAGGCTTCAACAAACTCGACGAGAGAGGCGAGGAAAGACGCCAGGATTGTCGGGGCAGTGTGGATCCAACTCATGTCGAAGCCTCTCCGCCGATCGAGACCGGTTCTTGGTTCGGCAACGCGTGGACCCTGTCCGTTAAACGCATTCGCTGCGTGCCTGTTGGTCCGTCGGGGCGCGGGAGGTTCCTTTGTCGTAGGCGCGAAGCGGACGCAAAGGTTTCATCACTGTCTGCTCGGCCCGCATCGTGAAGGCGATGCCGCGTCGCGCAAAATCGCGCGCCAAGGCAAGTGAGGTGGCGCTGCCGAGCGCCGCGCCGCCTACGACGTCGCTCAGATAATGCGCTCCCACAAGGACGCGCGACACGCCGATGAGCAAGGCACAGCCGAGAAGCCACCATCGCCAGCTCGGTCGCATGTAACCGAGCGCCACCGCGGCCGCGAAGGCAGAGGTCGTGTGACCCGACGG
>CAXTUR010000324.1:0-2333 GCA_964247455.1 uncultured Acidobacteriaceae bacterium
GCACGCCAAGGATCTGTATGAATGGCTGGAGCGGGGCGCCTACTTCTACGTCTGCGGCGACGCCATGCGCATGGCCAAGGACGTCGAGCTGGCTCTGCTGGACGTAATCGCAAGAGGCTCAAACGGGACGCTCGACCACGCCGCCGAGTACCTCGGCCGCATGAAAAAAGATAAACGGTATCAGCGCGACGTCTACTAATGTATGGTCCGCCGCACGACTGCAAGGGTTAGTTTGGGCGAGAAGACAAGTCTGCGCAAATGTATTCGGCCTTCAAGTGGAGATCGTCTCTCCTGGCCAGGATGAGATGCGCGCGTATCGGTCCTTATAAGTCGCTCGGTCGTTGAAGACCATTAGCAGGATCAGGCTACTGACACGCCGGTGTGACTGTTCTTTCGTCCTTGCTGCTCCTATGCAGACCTTGGTGGGGAAACTTTATAACTCGTCGTCGGAGTGTGGGAAAGTGGGATCGCGGAGCGTTTCCAAGCCGAAGGCGTCTTTTCCTCACTCGCTCAGGCGGGCACAGCAGCCGGCCTGTACTCATTGCCGCTCGACAGTACCGCCCACGCGATGCGGGCAAGCTTGTTGGCCATCGCGACTACGACGACGTTCTTGTGGGCTCTGGCATCCAGTCGATCGAGCCACGCCCCGATCGATACGCCTTCACGCTTGATCCGCAACACGGCCGCTCGCGCACCGTGGATCAAGATCTTGCGCAGGTAGCGGTTGCCTCGCTTGCTGATGCCGAACAGCTTGGCCTTGCCTCCGGTCGAGTACTGCCGCGGCACGATGCCCAGCCAGGCAGCGAACTCCCGGCCTTTACGGAAAGCGGCACCGTTGCCGATCGCCGCGACGATGGCGGTCGCAATGACCGGTCCGATGCCTGGGATCTTGCGAATGCGCGTGCAGCCGGCGTCGGCTGCGGAGATGCGCTCCAGCTCGTCGTTGAGCTGCTCGACCTGCTGTTCGACGGTCTTCCACTCGCCCCACAGCGTGTCGATCAGGTTGCGCATCAGCGGCGTCAGATCGGCTTCTGCGTTCTCGAGAATGTCTGCCATCGCGGTCTTCAGCTTCGCCGGCTTCTTCTCGAACACCATGCCACGCTCCAGCAGAAAAGCCCTGATCTGGTTGATCACCGACGTACGTCGTGCGACCAGCCTGTCGCGAACCCGGTGAATCGCCTGCAGGTCCAGCTGGTCGTCGGTCTTGATCGGAACGAAGCGCATGTTCTTGCGGTCGACAGCCTCGGCAATCGCCTCGGCATCCACGAAGTCGTTCTTGTTCGACTTCACAAACGGCTTGACGAACTGCGCCGGGATCAGGCGAACGTCATGACCTTGCAGGCGCAAGGCACGCCCAAGGAAGTGAGCTCCGGCGCAGGCTTCCAAGCCAATCAGCGAAGTCTGCAGGTTGGCCGTGTACACCAGCAGCTGCTTCTGCGTGAACTTCTTCTTCACCAGCAGCTTGCCAGCTGCTCCAAGTGCCACAAGGTGAAAGGTAGTCTTCCCCAGGTCGATGCCAACGGACTGTATCTGCATAGCGATGATCCTCCTTGTAAAAACCTGCCTCCACGATCCTCCTGACAAGAAGGAGAATCAAGCGGCGGACCATCTCATTAGTCGCGGACGCCACCCGCCCTCGGAGCCGGCAACTCAGCAACCCTCAAGTCGCGATCATCCTGCTACTCAAAGTGTTCCGGTAGATGTTGCGCAGGCCATGTCCGTCCTTGGGCTTCAGCCGGGATGTACCACAGAGGAGATCGTTGCGGCGTACCGTCACATGGCCCAGATGTACCACCCCGACAAGACGACGGGGCTTGGACCAGAACTTCAAGAACTCGCGGATCAACGGATGAAAGAGATTAACGTCGCACATCAAGCCGTCAAACGGTACGTGGAACAGAGTTAGTGAGGGTTTCGGCTTTTCGATCCGGGGCACAAACGGAGCAGAGTTCCACCATCGCCTCAAACACATCCTCCGGCAGCAGCGGCACATGATCGAACGCCACCCCAGTGGCATTCTCAATCGCATTCAAAATCGCCGGAGCCGGCCCATCCATCGGCAGCTCCCCAATTCCCTTCGCTCCATACGCCCCATGCTCAAACGGAATCTCCTCAAAATGCACATGGATCGGCGGCAGATCCGCCGATGTCGGCATGATGTAGTTCGTCATCTGGTTGTTCACCATCACGCCATCGCGCCAGACGCACTTCTCATATAAAGCGTAGCCGATTCCCTGTGCCACGCCCCCCTCGATCTGCCCCGCCGCCAGGATCGGATGGATCACCTTGCCCACCTCCTGCAGCGCATCGAAGCGCGTCACCCCCGGCGTATA
>CAXTUR010000325.1:0-2323 GCA_964247455.1 uncultured Acidobacteriaceae bacterium
GCCCCAGGGACCGCCGCCCCACCCGAAACCATCGCTGGTGGTGGTGGCGTCGACCACGTCCTGAGTCTTGAAATGGAAGACGGCCTTCAGATCGGGTTGCTGGCTCCCCGTCGTCAGATTAAGCCCCTTAGATTGCAGCGCGCTGGTAAGGTACTTGGGCACGAACTGCGTGTAGAAGTCATCCTGCTGCTGAGATGCCAACTGAAAGGTGCGGAAGTCGGAGAATGGGGCCTTCTCACGCCAGTTGACTTTGACGCTTTGAGCGGCGGTGGCCAACGTGAGCAGAGTCGCCGCTCCAAGTGTAAGGACGGAACGCATTTTAGTCATTGAAGCTCCTTAGCCGCCATGAACTTGGGGGCTAATCTATAGGCATATGATGCCGTGAGCAGGGATACAAGATGCCGTGGGCTACGGCCTTCAGCCGGGGGCGCTAGAGCGTTTGGTCGAGTTGGAGCGCGGTGATTTTGTCGGCGAGATCGGCCTGGGCGGATTTGAGGGCGGCGTCGGCGGTGGTGTCGTCGCGCTGGGTGGCGGCGATCCGGTCTTCGGTGGCGTTGAGGTCGTGGACGAAGCGGTTGCGGGAGGACTTGTCGGCGTCTTTGAGGGCGGTGATGTTTTGCCGCTGGCGGTCCTCTTCGGCGCGCAGGGCGGTCAGGCGTTCGTTGACAGCATCGAGCGCGGTCTGGGCGTCGGCGACGCGGCGGCGGGCTTCGAGGATGGGCTGGAGGGCGACTTCGAGCTGGGGGTTGTGACGGGACTGATTGAGGATGTAGGTGAGCTGGTTGTCGTCGGATTGGAGCAGCTGGTAGCGGGCGGTGCCGAGGCGCTTCTCGCCGACGTGGAGGCGGACGGTCCCGCCGGGGGCGGTGAGGACGCGGAAGCGGTAGACGGCAGGGGTGGTCTCTTCGGGTTTCGGGTCGGAGTCAAGGGTGAAGCCCTGGCGGCGAGGGTGTTCGAGGATCAGGGTTCGGGGCTTGGCGGCCGAGTTGTGGAGGAGGTATTCGAGCTCGACGATCTCGGCGGTGCGGAAGACGAGGACGCCTTTGGCTATGGTGACGCCCGTGGCGCGGAAGGAGTTGAGGTTGCTTTCGGTGGAGACGCGGACGGCGGTGTCGGCGGCGTAGGAGAGGAGGCGGCGCTCTTTGGGGTGGATAGGGTCGAGCAGGCCTTCGCCGCCGAAGGAGCCGTTTTCGACGATGGCGAAGGATCCGCGGTCTAGTGTCAGGTCGGAGGTGTTGGTGATCCAGAGGGCGCGCAGAGCCTGGCGTTGCGGGTCGATGAGGGTGACGCGCTCGGCGTCGATTTTGGTTTGCAGGATGGGGACGAGGGCGGACTCGTTTTTGCGGATGGTGATGGGCTGATCGAGGGTGTAGGCGAAGAAGTCGTCGAAGGCGGCGGTGGTGGTTTGGGGGGTGAGGGAGTCGGTGGCGGCTTGTTCGTAGGCGATGGTGGGAGCTGCAGCTTTCGCAAGGAAGCGGTCGTATTGAGGACCATTTATAGTAGTCGTTTGGCGTAACGGACCATTTCCAACACTGCCCATTGCGCCACCTGAGCCGCTTCCCATACCTGACATGCCGGCGAAAGCAGGAGATGCCGGCGTTGGCGCACCCTCTTCCTTCAGCATCTTAGTGTCCTTCGGAATTTTCGTAGGTGCTTGAAGAGCATCATCCTCGCCGCTGTCGTGCGTCTGCGGAGAGAGTTGCGCCTCCTGCGGCAGCGGGATCTCGGGGCGGCGGGTGTAATAGGGGATGCTCAGGGGCTGGATAAAGCTTTGCGGTGCGCCGGCGATGAGGGAGAGCTGGACGTTGAGCCAGTCGGTGCCGGTGGTGTTGTCGACGACGGACCAGCCCTGGAGGGTGGCAGTTTGGTTGCCGGATGGCGCTTTCGCGCCTGAAGCGGAACCAGCGGCGGCGGGGCCGGAGAAGAGGATGCGATAGGTGGACTTCCAGACGGGCACTTCGGAGATGTAGGAGACGCGAAGGTCGCGGATGCCTAAGCCATTGTCTTGCAGGGTGAGGCGGCGGAGGCCCTGGTTGCGGGTATCGGCGAGGAGCTGCAGGTAGCGGGTGACGTCGATGTGGAGGGCGGGGTCGAGGAGGCGGACTTCGGTGGTGGAGGTGAGCTCGATGGTGCGGACGGAGCCGGCGTCGGAGATGACGGTAAGATAACGCCGCTCGGCTCCGGCGGGATCGCCTTCTTTCACCGGGGCGGTGCGGATTTCGAGGTTGAGGAGGCGGCCAACGATGCTGATGGCTCCGCTGTGGACCGCGACGCGCGCGCCGCGGATGGCGTTGTAGAAGGCCTGCGAGTCGGCGTCCTGGCC
>CAXTUR010000326.1:0-2302 GCA_964247455.1 uncultured Acidobacteriaceae bacterium
GATGAAGGATGCGCGGCTTGGGGAGCCAGGCGGCGGCTATCTTCGTGATGCGCTCCCATGTGCAGCCGTCCTTCTGGCTGCGCCGCCGCAGCGTGCGCCGCCAGAGGTTGGTCACATGATAGCGGAACGCGTCGAGCGCCCTGCTATTGGTTGGAACCGCGTAGTAGGCGAAGTGCCCCGTTACGACCTGCTTCAGCCAGTGCCCTTGCATCGGGATTGGCTGATGCATGCGTCGCCGTAGCTCCGCTTTGATGTCCTGGAGTTTCGCCCGCATGCGGTCGGGGCGGGTCTTGCGTTTGAGCAGGAACCTCCCCTTTCGAGATGTGCCGCAAATGAAGGTGAACCCCAGGAATGCAAAGGTTTCCGGTTTGCCGAGCCCGCGCCGTTTGCACCCGGCCGCTGCATAGCGGCCGAACGCGATCAGGCGGGTCTTGACCGGATGGAGCGACAGCGCGAACGCCCCCAGTCTCTCACGCATCGCATCGAGGAAACGGCGTGCGTCGTCCTCATGCTCGAAGCCGACGACTAGGTCATCGGCGTAGCGCACGATGATCATGTCGCCCCGGGCCTCTCGCTGTCGCCAGCGATTGGCCCAGAGATCGAACGCATAGTGCAGGTAGATATTGGCCAGGAGCGGTGAGATCACCGAGCCTTGGCCAGTTCCCCTGTCATCGACCGTCACGATCCCGTCTTCGAGTATCCCCGCCCTGAGCCATTTCTGGATCAGGCGGAGGATGCGCTTGTCGCCGATCCGGTGTTCCAGGAAGCGTATCAGCCAATCCTGGCTAACACTCCCAAAGAAGTTCTGAATGTCGGCGTCAAGTATCCAGTTCACTCTTCTGGTGTCGATCGCTGTGGAGAGGGCATCCAACGCGTCGTGCGGTCCCCGTCCAGGCCGAAACCCGTAGGAGAAGCCGCAGAAGTCGCCTTCGTAGATCGCGTTGAGCGCCATGACACACGCGCCCTGGACGATCTTATCTTCCAGGGCTGCGATCGCCAGCGGCCGTTGTTTGCCATCTGCCTTTGGTATGTAGGTGCGGCGCGATGGTTGCGGCCGGTATGCTCCCCAGTGGACCCGTCCGTGCAGATCAGCGAGCTTGCGCCCGAGATCAGCCTCGTAGTCCCGCCACGTCACACCATCCACGCCGGGCGCCGCTTTGCGCTTGAGCGCGTAAAACGCCGTCTGGAGCGTGTCGGTGTTGATGTGGTGTAGGAGCGTCGTGAACGTCTCCTTCTTCCTGTGCCTTGCGGCTGTCCGTACGCGGTCCAGCGCCTGGGTCACGCGCACCCGGCTCTGCGTCCGGTGCGTGTTTTGCTGGCCCACGTTCCCCTTGGTCCCCGGCCTTGGCTCCACCCACTCCGCAGGCGGCGGACCACCTTTGTTCGCAGGCTTCACAGCTACTATGCCGGAGTCCGACTTCTCTGGATCGTGCATCGGCGGCTACGGCTCCTCGCCTTCCCGCCACGGACCAGCGGCCCAACAGGGCCAATGGCCAATCCAGAGATCTCCCGGTTCCCGTGCCAGGGGCGTCCATACATGCCAGGGTCTCAGACCACGCCGGGTCAGGCCGGTGCTCGCAATCACGCGCCGGCCCGTGTTGCCTTCCGGCAAAAGAACGCCGTCGGCACCCGGGATGAAACGTTTTTCGGGGCTCAATGGCTGGCCTGCATGATCCCCTGCCGACGCTTCGCCGCCGTCCTCACAGACGACTGCGCACGGCTCGGGGCCGATGTGGATCGCTACTCCTTCATCGTAATGGACTCGCACCATCTACTCCTGGCCGGTCTCCCGGCGCACTCTTCTTCCGTTCATGGCGCTCCACCCCGTCCCAGCCACGCCGCACGCCGCGCCCGAGCAGGACGCGCAGCACCATCGCCAGGTGCTGTGCAGGCTGATCGACGTGGCCGCCAACCTGGTGGATTTGGTCGAGCAGCAGGCCGAGGCCGAACCGGCGTCCGCCGCCGCCGCGTCCGCGGCCTTCAACGGCCTCGCCCGCACCATCCGCCGCACCGTGCTGCTCGTCCGCAAACTCGACGAGCCCGTGAGCACCGCCGCACCCCGCACCGCCGCCCGCCGCCAGATCATCCGCGCGGTGGAAGACACCATCCAGCGCGACGCCGAAGATGACCACGAGGCCTGCGCGCTGCACGAGGAGTTCCTCGACCGCCTCGACCGCCCCGACATCGAGGACGACATCGGCGAGCGCCCGGTGGCCGAGATCATCGCCGAGATCTGCCACGACCTCGGCCTCCAAGCGCCGCCCGGCACCCACCCGTGGAAGCGCCGCACCCCCGACGACAT
>CAXTUR010000327.1:0-2292 GCA_964247455.1 uncultured Acidobacteriaceae bacterium
GCTTCAAAGCTCGGCGTGGCCGGAACGGATGGGCGGATGGGCTCCGGGGTCGAGGGCGAGGTGCCGGGCTGGTTGGGTTTCCACATAGAGATCGGTGTTTCCTTTCATTGCTTCCTAAAATGGGTTACGCCGCAAAGCGTGGGCCGTCACAATTTTCAGCCAAATCGGTAAAGGTCGGAACGATGCGTGTCGCCCCCAGTAATCAATGTCGTCTAGCGTAGATTCTACTCCGCAACCACAAGGGAGCGTACCCCCGCGCTGAGGATAAGAAGGCGCGCGGCGTACCCATAACGGCACCCTCTCCCCAGGAGCTTGCGTCCAGAGCGCGCGCGGTTTACCCTCCCGGATCATGCAGGCCTTTCGCTCCGCTCCCGCGCTTCTGCTGCTTTCCCTGTGCGCTCCGCCGTCCCGGGCCGCCAATCCGAAGATCCACACCGTCGCGCTTGGCCCCATGCGCCGCGTCCCCTACACGCCGCCAGACGTCAAAGCCGAGGACCGCGGCGAAGAGTCGACCACCCTCAAAGTCCGCCCGCTCTTCGTCGACGAGCGCCAAAAGGAGTGGACCACCGGTGAGCTCCACGATGTAACCGACAGGAGCTTCACCGTCCGCCGGGCCTTCCGCCTGAATGACGCTCTGCCGTCGGAGAGCGCCGCACGCTGGGTCTGGCAGCCCGGCCCCTGGCTCCTGGTCGACCGCGTTACAGGCCACATCACCGCGCTCCACCTGCCGGACTTCGACGCCGGCGTCTCCGACGTGGTCTGGTTTCGCGACTACGCGGCCTACTGCGGTGTCACCGCCACGGCTAAAGGAGGCCTGATGGCCGTGGTCGCCCAGCTCGGCGCGCGCAAAGCCGTCGTCCAGAAGCCGATCGGCAAGTGGCCGCAGGAAAACCACTTCGTCCCCGTATGCCAGCCAGCCAGGTGGCAACGCCTTCCCCTCCGCGTCACCCTGCAGCCCACCGGCGGCGATCCCGGCACCTACGACGTCGTCGGTTCCGTCGCCCTGGTGGAAGAAGGCGACAACGACGAAGGCCCGTAAGCCGCTCACCCGCTATAGTTGAGTCATCACCATGCGACTCTTGATTGCGTTCCTCTTACCCTGGCTGACCTTCTTTACCATTGGCCGACCCATCGCGGGCGTCGTCTGCCTCGTGCTCCAGATCACCCTCATTGGTTGGCTTCCAGCGACCATCTGGGCCGTCTACGCCCTCAGCCAGTACAACACCGAGCAGAGGATCGCCCAGGCCTTTCGCCGCTAATCATGCAGACCTTCGACGAGCTCCTCCACGAGGCCGAGATCGCCCACGGTCATCTCTGCGCCGGCCAAATCCTCGGCGTCCGCATGGCCATGCTCGGCTGCGCGCGCCTAGGCGTGGACGAGCCAAAGGGCCGCGACCGCAAGCGCCTCGTCACCTTCGTCGAGATCGATCGCTGCGCCACCGACGCCATCGCCGTCGTCACCGGCTGTCGCCTAGGCAAGCGCGCCCTCAAGTTCCGCGACTGGGGCAAGATGGCCGCCACTTTTGTCGATCTGAGCACCGGCAAGGCCATCCGGATCGCCGCGCTCGAATCCTCCAAGCAGCGCGCCCGTGAGCTCTTCCCCCAAATAGACAGCCAGCCGGACAACAAGAACCTACAGCAGATGCGCGCCTACCGCGAGATGCCCGACGCCGATCTCTTCGCCGAGCAGTGGGTCGCCGTTCCGCTCGACGCCCGCGAGATGCCGGGCTACAAATCCGCCCGCATCGTCTGCGCCGTCTGCGGCGAGGGCATCAACTACGACCGCGAAGTGCTGCGCGGCGGCCAAACCCTTTGCCAAGGCTGCGCCGCGCCGGAGAGCCGTTACTATCAGCCGCTGTAGCCAACGTGCCGCAACGGAGACTTCGCACTTTTTTCCGCGAGTCTCAAAGTCCTCATTACAGATACTTTAGGTCTGAGGTCTACCCCGAACTTTCGGGATGACCGCGCCGGCCATGGTGCGTGTGAGGAGCAAAATGAGGCACTTGTTTGTCAAGTGGCAGCGTGTTCTTTCTAGTTGGCTACACGGAGGGAATAACGTCCCCTGCCGGTAGGGTGTCCGGTCGCCTGCTATCCTCAGCTAAAGCCGATGACCGACAAAAACACCCTCTACTACGGCGACAACCTCGACGTTCTCCGCCGGTACATCCCCGACAACTCGGTGGATTTGATTTACCTCGATCCGCCCTTCAACTCGCGGCAGGACTATAACGTCCTATTTGCCGAGAAAGACGGCAGCCGCTCGGCATCGCAGATCACGGCGTTCAAAGACAC
>CAXTUR010000328.1:0-2283 GCA_964247455.1 uncultured Acidobacteriaceae bacterium
CCGACAACCCTTGCTCGCCAAGCTCGACCAGCTCTTCACTACAGCTCCCACCCTCCCCGCCGACGCGCCGCCCGACATCGCCGGCATGGTCGGGCAGTACGCACACGGCAACGAGCCCTCGCACCACATCGCCTATCTCTACACCTACGCCGGCGCGCCCGCCAAGACGCAGGCCCGCGTTCGCTCCTTGATGGAGACCATGTACTCCCCAAACCCCGACGGCATGCAGGGTAACGAAGACGTAGGCCAGATGTCCGCCTGGTACGTCCTCTCCGCGCTCGGCTTCTACCCCGTCGACGCCGTCAGCGGCAACTACATCCTCGGCTCTCCGCTCTTTGAACACGCCACCGTCCAGCTAGGCGACGGTCGCACCCTTACCATCGACATCACACGCCAGAACCCCACCGACCAGTACATCCAATCCTTTACCCTCAACGGCAAGCCGCAACAGCGCGCGTGGTTCCATCACGGCGATATCGCCCAGGGAAGCCGTATCCAGCTCACCATGGCCGCCACCCCCCATCCCACCTTCGCCACCGACCCCAAGGTCGCCCCGCCGTCGCTTACCCTCTAACCCTGCCGTACAATAAGCTAAGCCCGCGAAAGTGGCGAAATTGGCAGACGCACCAGACTTAGGATCTGGCGGAGCAATCCATGGGGGTTCAAGTCCCCCCTTTCGCACCAGCTTCAATTCGACAGAGGAACTTCATGGCCGATACGCCGCAGAACCCGAACCAGCAAGACCCCACCGTTCGCATCGCCAACACGGCGGATTACCGTTCTTCCTACGCCAACAGCGTTCAGGTTCGCATGTCCGTCTGGGACTTCTTCTTCGTCTTCGGCACCATGCACCAGAACACCCCGAGCGAGGTCGTCGTCGAGAACTTCCAGGGCATCTATCTCAGCCCGCAGCAAGCAAAGGCTCTTTGGAACATCCTCGGCCACAATCTCGCCCAGTATGAGCACACCTTCGGCGAGTTGACCCTTGAGCCGCTCCCCCAGGCAGGCGGCCCGGTCAACTAAGCCGGTGGCCGCCAGCCCTTTGCGATCCAACCCCCTGCGCCGCCTCAGCCGAACGGCCAACCCCTTGCCGCTCGCCCTCCTCTACCCCCTCTTCTTCGCCGCGATCTATCTATCGCACTGGACGCTGCTTCGACTCCCCTACTTCTGGGACGAAGCGGGCTACTACATCCCCGCCGCTCTGGACTTCTTCCACACCGGCAACCTGATCCCGCAGTCCACCGTTACCAACGCCCACCCGCCGCTGCCTTCCATCCTGCTCGCCGCGTGGTGGCGCATCGCCGGCACGGCCATCGTCAACACCCGAACGCTCGTCACCTTCGTCTCCGCCGCGGCCCTGCTCGGCGTCTACCGTCTGGCACGCCACGTTGCCGGAACAGCCGCCGCCGCGACCACGCTCCTCACCGCGCTCTATCCCGTCTGGTTCGCCCAATCCACCCTCGCCCACGCCGACATCTTCGCCGCCGCCTTCACCCTTTGGGGGCTGAGCTTCTACCTCCCGCATCTACAGCGCGTCGGCACTCGTTCACGCGAGACACCGGGCGAGCTCTTCCTTGCCGCCGTCCTCTTTTCCCTTGCGGCTTTATCGAAGGAGACGGCCATCGTCACCCCCCTCGCCCTCGCCGCCTGGGAGACCTTCCAGTACCTTCGTAAACAGCGAGGCTCCCTCCCCTGGGCCGCCGCGCTCGCATTCCCTGCGTTGCCGCTGATCGCCTGGTACGCCTTCCACTACCGCCAGACCGGCTTCGTCTTCGGCAACCCCGAATTCCTCCGTTACAACGCCACCGCCAACCTCAGCGCCTACCGCGTCGCGCTCGCCCTCTGGCATCGCGTCTTGCACCTCTTCACCCACATGAACATGTTCGTGCCCGTAGGCTGTGCCCTGGCCGTCCTGCGGATGAAGCCGCGCCGCCCCGGCCTGCCGCACGATCTTCTCGCCGCGATCGCTGTCATCCTTGTCGCCAATCTACTGGAGTTCTCCATCCTCGGCGGCGCGCTCCTCACCCGCTATCTGCTGCCCATGTTCCCCCTCGTCCTGCTGCTCTGCGTGGTGGAGTGGCAGCGCCGCCTCCCGCATTGGCTTTGGCTCCTCGCCCTCTCCGCCGCCGCCTTCCTCTGCGGCCTCTGGATCGACCCGCCCTACGCCTTCGCCCCCGAGGACAACCTCACCTACCGCGACATGATCGTCCTCCACCAGCGCGCCATCGCTATCTTGCAGCAACGCTTCCCCGCCGCCACCGTCCTCTCCGCCTGGCCCGCCAC
>CAXTUR010000329.1:0-2252 GCA_964247455.1 uncultured Acidobacteriaceae bacterium
ATACTCCAGCTCCGCCGCTACCTCGATCTCTGTCATCCCGGGCTCGATCACCCCGATCATCTCCTCGAAGATCCGGCACCCCAGCCCAGCCGCCGCTCGCAGCTTGGCGATTTCGTCCGCATCCTTCACCTCGCGCAGCCCCGCCACCACCGGCCCTACCGCGCTGAAGAACCCCCGCCGCAGCTTGCCCGCGAGCGCCTTCCGCATCCCCGCTAGCTCCGCCACCGTCGTGTGCGCCGCGTCGAACCCGCACCGAGTCACGCCCGCCGCCTCCATCCACTCGCAAGCAACCACCCGCACCGACTTCAGCGGCGGAGCAATCACCACCCGCGTCCCCACCGCCTCCGCTCTGGCTTGTGACGTATACCGCCCGTCCGTAAACAGCACCGCCCGGCCGGAGCCAAGCACCAAAGCTCCATTCGACCCTGTAAATCCACTCAGATACCGCACGTCCGCCGGATGCGTCACCAGCAGCGCACCCACGTTCGCCGCCATCGCCGCAGCGGCAGCCTTCCTCTTCCGGGTGGGGAAACTCATCCGTCCCATTCTACCCACCCGCTATCACCGTACCCTGTAAGGCCGATACAATGGCATATGAGCGTGATGGAGCAGCCCGTCGGTCAGCGAACGGCGCAATCGCCAACCCGGCTTGCAGGGACAAAGCTTACCCGCCGCGACTTTCTCGGCGCAGCAGCTGCCCTTGGCGTAGGCCTCACGCTCGACACAGGCATGATTGCCCGCCACGACCTCGAAGTCCTCCCCCGCACCATCCACCTCGTCAGTCTTCCTCCAGCCTTCCACGGATTCCGCATCGTCCAGGTCAGCGACATCCATCTCGAAGAGTTCACCGAGCCATGGTTCCTCCGCCTGGTCCTTCACCGTGTCAACCAGCTCCAGCCCGACCTCGTCCTCCTCACCGGTGACTTCGCCTCAATGGGTCCGCTCCCCCATCGCGTCGCCTTCCGCGCCGTCGAGACATGTGCCTCCCTGCTTGCGACGGTCACCTGCCGCCAGCGCTTCGCCTGCCTCGGCAATCACGACAACGTCATCGGCGCAGGTTTTGTCACCCGCGCGCTGGAACGCCACGGCACCCCTGTCCTCGTCAACAGCTACGTCCCCCTGGAACGCGGTGGCCAGCGCATCTGGCTCGCCGGCATCGACGATCCCGGCACCGGCTCTCCTCGCCTGAACACGGCCATCCCTGCCGACGGCGGTCCTCTCATCCTGATGTGTCACGCACCCGACTACATCGACACGCTCGTCCAACACCCGCAGAGCTGGCGCGTCGGCCTGGTCCTCTCCGGCCACACCCACGGCGGACAGGTCCGGCTTCCCTTCATGCGCCCCCTCGTCCTTCCACCCATGGGCGAAAAGTACGTCGAAGGCCTCTTCCACTTTGGCCCCACCCAGCTCTACGTCAATCGCGGCATCGGCACGACCGGTCTTCCGTTCCGCCTTAACTGCCCGCCGGAGATCACCGACATTACCCTGCAACCGGCATAGCCTGCTTTGCCAAGGTTGCTGTCCTTGCTTTCTATGGCTGTTCAAACCGAATCCACGTCTGTACCGCTACACCATCCGGTAACTGCTCTCAACGCACCCGTCCGTCCCAAATCTGTCGTCCGCTTAAAACTTTATCCGTCACATTGATTACACAGCGTATAGTTCAGCTCATAGCGAGGACACTCGGACATTCGTCTGCGACCACTGAGAGGGCGCCCATGAACTCCGCAAAATCCTAGTCGTCGATGACAATGAAATCATCCGCACCAGCCTCTGCGCCATACTCCAAAAGGAGGGCTTAGAGGTCACCTGTGCCGGCACGGGTCCAGGAGGCCCTGCGCCTCGTCTCCTCGCATAAATACGATGTGCTGCTCACGGATCTCCATATGCCGGGCTCCGGTGACGGCCTGACCGTCGTAAGTGCCATGCGCCACTCCAATCCCGACGCCGTCACGCTGCTGCTCAGTGGCTTTCCCGAGATGTCCGAGGCCGCCAACGCCATTCTGATGCAGACCGACGAGATCCTCGTCAAACCCATGAAAGTCACCGATCTGCTCGACGCCATCAAGCAGAGGATCAACAAAGGTCCTCTACACAAACGCAAGATCGAAACCCTGGCCACCATTCTTGAACGGACCACCGAGGAGAGCATCGATACCTGGTACCTCGCTGTGGAGAAAGAAGAAGTGCTTATGGCAATCGCTCTGAGCCGCGAACGACGCGAACAAGGCTACTCCGCCGCCATGATG
>CAXTUR010000330.1:0-2188 GCA_964247455.1 uncultured Acidobacteriaceae bacterium
CAAGAAAGGGAGTGGGCATCGGGGAAGCAGACATATGTAGAACCTCCGTCGGTTCCCTTATCGGCACAGCCCGGCGAATCTTTACGCCCGCAGACCTATTCTTTTCGAGCAGCCTGTGTATCGTCCTCTTTCCGTAATGGCCAAAGATGATGCAACGGCCCCTGGCCTCGCCCCAACGGCTTCGCCCGGCGCATCGCCTCCGCGACATACTCCTTGGCTCCCCGTGCCGCCTCCGGCATCGTCTCGCCCAACACCATCCGGCTCAGCAACGCGCTCGCAAACGCGCATCCTGTCCCGTGGGTGGAGGTCGTCGCGACCCGCACCCCGCGAAGCCACTCCTCCCTTCCATCGGCCCTCCCATCGGAGGTAATCAGCAGATCGTCAGGCCGCTGGAGATGTCCGCCCGTCGCCAGTACCGCTAACGCCGGAAACTCCGCCCGAAGCCGCCGCGCCGCAACCAGCATCTCGTCCGTATCGTTGACCGGCACCCCGGCCAGCACACTTAACTCCGCGAGATTCGGCGTGACCACACTGACCAGGGGCAGCAATCGCTCCCGCATCGCCGCCACACCCGCAGCCGAAAGCAGCTCCCGCCCCGAGCTCGATCGGATCACCGGGTCCAGCACCACCGGCACCCCGGGCCAACGCTCCAGAAAGTCCGCCACCGCGCCAACGATCTCCGCCGTCGCTAGCATTCCGATCTTGATCCCTGCTGGGGGCAAGTCGTCACAAAGATGATGGAGCGTCGCCCGCACCACTTCCGCCCCAACCGGATGCGTCGCCGCAACGCCTACGGTTGATTGCACCGTCAGTGCCGTAACGCACGACGTCCCAAACAGCCCGTGCGCCGCAAACACCATCAGGTCTGCCGTCGACCCCGCGCCAGATGAAGGATCGAACCCTGCGATCGTCAGCACCGTACGCATGGGTGAAAGCATACAGTCCCACTACCACGCCGTCGCACCGGGATGATCCCTGAAGCTCCTTTCCGGCGTCTAACAACTGCCATGCCGAACTACAACATGAACGCCTATCCCGCCCTCATCGATGTTCCCCGCGAAGAGACCGCCTCCCTGCTGTCGAAGGTCCTTGCCATCACGTCGCTGGGTTTCCTCATCACCGCCGCCGGCGTCTATACCGCGCCCGCGTGGAGCACCCTGCCTGGCCTCATTGCCGTCTTCGTCCTGATCTTCGCCATCAGCGCCGCCCGCCGGGCCAACCCTACCGTCGCCCTCGGCCTCTTCCTCACGCTCACCTACTTCATGGGCTGGGAGATCGGCCCACTAATCCACCGCTACATCCAGACCGTCGGCCTCCCGGTCGTCTTCAACGCCGCGGCCACGACCGGCCTGGGCATGGGCGCGCTCGGCTCCATCGCGTACATGTTCCAGATCAACTACCGCCGCGTCACCGGCATCGCTACCGCTGCGTTGCTCGTCTTGATCCTCGCCGGTATCGCCAGTATGTTCCTGCACTTCCTCACACCGGACACCTACTCCTGGCTGACGCTCGGCATCTTCAGCCTGCTAACCGTCGGCGACTTCGCCCGCATCCGCAACGGCGGCGACGGCCGATCCGCCACCTCGCTCGCCCTCTCCATCTACCTCGACGCAATCAACATCTTCCTCGCCGCACTCCAACTGTTGAGCGGACGGAGACGTAACTAGGTCATCGCATATCATTTGCATATTATTTGACCGACGACATAACTTGTCATCCTGAGCGGAGATCGGCGTGGCTTGATGCGCCGATCGAAGTCGAAGGACCTGCGGTTGCCGTTCCAAGAGCGCCCCTGCCCTTCTTGTATGCGATCTCGACATACGTACAGAAGTGTGGATAGCAACCAAGATCGGCTTCTAAACTTAGTACATGGCCACGTTCCAAGAGCAGCTCATCGTCGCCCTCGACTTTCCTTCCGCTAGAACAACACAAGCCTTTCTCAAACAGATAGAAGGCACCTGCACCTGGCTGAAAGTCGGCATGGAGCTCTTCTACGCCGAAGGCAACGCCCTGATCGCCGAACTCCGCGCTCGCAACTATAACGTCTTCCTCGACCTCAAGATCCACGACATCCCCAACACCGCCGCCGCCGCCGTCCGCTCCGCCGCGTCGACTGGAGCCTCCCTCCTTACAATCCACGCCGCCGGTGGCCCCGCCATGATGGAGGCCGCCGCCAACGCCGCCGCCC
>CAXTUR010000331.1:0-2137 GCA_964247455.1 uncultured Acidobacteriaceae bacterium
GCGCGGTCGATCTCGTGCGTGGCCGGGGCTTGGTGGGGCGTGGACTGCTGGGCTTTGGATATGGTGTGGGTGGGGTGGGTTGCGCCGGGGGTAGGAAAGAGCGTGGTGCCGACGGCGTGCGTGGCGTTGAGGAAGGTGAGCAGGGCTGGGTTGACCGTGCCGGGTGTCACGGCGGTGTAGAGGGTGCCGTTGAAGGCGATGAGCTTGGCCTGCTCGGTGGCGAAGGCGGCGATAGGACCGGTGGGGCCGAAGAAGGTGGCGGCCTCTTCAGGTGTGGCGTCGGTGGTGGCGTCGGGATTGAAGGGGACCTTGCCGAGGACTCATCTGGATGGGTTCGCGGAGTAGGCGCTCGGTTGAAGTATCGGCGATACCTGCGGGATCGGGCGGTTGGAAGCCGCCTCGGAGGGCGCTGACGGCGGAGTCGGCGGCTCCGTTAGCGGAGTTGATGCCGGAAAGATCGCTGGCCGGGGGCGTGGTGCCGAGCGCCTGGTGGATGGCCTGCTCGATCCCGGCGAGCTTTTCCGTATAGCCGGGGTTGACAGGTGGACCGGCGGGCGGGGTGACGGACTGCGGGGCCTGGAAGGGCTGCGCGAAGGCTGGATTGGCGACAGCCGTGTTTTTCGACGCAACGCTGAGGATGGCGAGCAGCGGGGAGGCGGGGCCGTCGAGGGTGTGGAGGCGGGCGGCGGCGTCGGGCAGCGCGCCGAACCCGACGATGTGGGCGGTCTTGAGGTAGGTGCGCCAGGCGGAGAGAAAGTCGGTCTGGTAGCGGGCTTCGAGCTGGGCGGCCAGGCTCGTGCGGTCGACTGTTTGCGTGGTGGGGCCGGTGACCCACTCCTCGCCGGAGAGATACTGGTCGGGGTGTTTGATGGCGTCTTCCATGAAGGTGAAGCCATCTTTCGAGAATGCGCCGTCGACGATGGTGGGGGCGGTGACCGTACCGACCGAGGCGGGGTAGAGCTTCTTGAACTCGATAGGTGGGAAGCGGCGGTCGGCGGCGGCCTTCACGGAGAGATAGACGTGGTCGATCCCCGCAAAGGAGTTGAGGTAGCCGCGGGTGTTGGCGAGGAGCGTGGCGTCGGGTTTGGAGCCGTTGAGAGCGGTGAGGCAGCTTGGGTTTTCAAGCAACGCGGCGGCGTAGTAGTCGAACTGATTCTGGGCGAGTTGCTGGGTTTCAGGCGAGATGGTACGGGCGGCGATCCACTCCTGTTGGAGGACGGGCGGGAGGAAGTCGGAGGATTTGTCGGGGTTGGAGGTGGTGATGAGCCAGGCCTTCAGGGGCTTGTAGGTCGCTTGGTACTCGTCCGCCGGTGCGGCTTTGACGGGGAGCGCGGCGAGCTTGGTGGTGATGTTGGCCTGGGTTTGCGCAAGCAGGAGGCGGTTGAAGCGGGTGCCATAGGCGCGGCAGACGGAGGCGCGGAGCTGGTCGCCGTGATAGAGGCCCCAGCGGTAGCTCAACGGCGCGCCGTCGCGATGGTAGCCGTCGAGCTGAACGAGCAGAAGGCGGAGCTGATCGAGGGATTGGAGGTCGGAGACGTTGGCGATGGCGTCTTTGCCGGTGACCATGGCGACGGTGCGGGTGTTAGCGGCGGCGCGTTGCTCGAGCGCGCGGTTGTTGAAGAAGGAGATGGTGAGCAGGACGAGGTAGAGGGCGAAGAGGGCGCAGAGGCAGGCGGCGAGGACGCGCTTGACGGCGGAGACTTTAGTGGAGGAGCGGGAGCTTTCGAGGGCGGTCCTATCGCTGAGTACGAGTTGCGAGAAAAAGTACGGGAGGAAGGTCCACTGCGGGACTTTGCGGGTGTTGGAGCGGCGGAGCACGTCTGGCGTCGCCGCTTGCTGCATGGCCGCGAAGGAGAAGGCGCGGGTGGCACCGGCGTCGAAGCTCGGCGTAGGAGCCGCAGCCTTTGCGCCGACGGAGAGGACATCTTCGACGATGTGCGCCCTCATGCCGGAGAAGAAGAAGCCGCGGAGGTAGGGGTTGACGCCGATCTGGGAGGGGCGGGCGACCTCGACGAGCAGGTCGACGATGCCGGGGCGGAGCTTTCGAAGGTCGCGGGGGAACTCGTACGAGCGGGCGAGCAGGGGAGCTTCGCCGCCGCGGGCGAGGAGTTCGAGGCGGAACTCGGAGAGTAGGTAG
>CAXTUR010000332.1:0-2113 GCA_964247455.1 uncultured Acidobacteriaceae bacterium
CCTGCTCCACCGCCGGCTTGCTCCCGCCCGCCCGCACACACAAAAACGGCAGCCCCCGCCGCTCCGCATACGCCGCGAAGTTCCGGCTCGTATGCGCCACCCCATTCACCTCATGGAACGAATCCGGAAAGTAAGCGACCCGCGGCACACCCCTGGCATCCAGCATCCCCCTAGCTTACCCGTCCGCGTCCCCACGGAGTTCCCATCTAATGCTCTTCCTCCGCGAACGGCGGTGCATCCCGCGCCGCTCATGCAACGCTGCCCCCGCTCAGTTCTGCGGCTCGCGCATAGGCACCTGCTGTGAAATGGAAAACTGGATCTGCAACGACGCGCGCGCGGTGCCGTGGCAAACGAACAGCGTTTTGCCCGGCCCGCTGAAGCCGTAATGAACGTGCGCCACGCCGTTCGGATCGACCCTGGTCACGATAGGCGGGCTGGGATGGACATCGTGCAGGTCCCGCGTGTCGATCAGGGAGGCCGCCGCCGCGACCACCTTTTCGCGCAGCGTACTGTCGAGGAAGACCGGCACCCGCAGGTCGGCGTTCTCATTCGTCTGGTCGCAGCCTGCTTCCAGCCCCGCAACCGCCTGGCTCCGGGTCACCACGCGCTCTTCAAGAATCGGGTTGTCGCGGTACACGCTATAGAAAAAGTCGTAAGCGCTCGCCTTGCGGTTCAGGGGTTTGATCATGTTCACGTGATCGGCGCGAATCTCCCGCGGCGGCGTCGTCACGTCGCATCCGTAGGTGGCGCTGAAGTAGCTCACCACGCGCGCATGTGTCTTCAGATAACGCCCCACCCCGTTCTCCGGTCGCGTGTCTTCCGATTCATACGCGCAGAACCGGTGAATGCCGTTCACAAAATCGTGCCCCCGCCAGCTCTCCTCCAGCTGCGTCAGAAACATGTTGTCGCCGGCATCGCTCAGATCGTCCAGCAGCGGGTCCTTGTCATAAAACGAGGCCATCCGGGCAATCGTCGAGCCCTCGTGCGGCGTTCCATACGAGACGATAAACCTGACCTTCGCCGCCTCCGAAGGATGCCGCAACAGCATCTCTTCCACCAGTATGCCGCCCAGGCTGTGCGCGATGAACACGACCTCCCGATGCTCCCATACATGGTCCTCCCGCAGCCTGTTCCAGAGAACTTCGGCCAGCCGGACGCTCGACATCTTGCCGTTTGAAGCCGGCGTGGGATACTCCGCGACCGAGACATCCGAAAAGGCGAAACGGGAGTCCGTGCCCACCATCTCCGGCCAATACGCTCCATTCGCGGCGCGCCACGACTCGCGGCTTCCATGCAGGCCATGCACGAACACGATCACGCGCGCGCGACCCCCTTGCCCCCCTTGCCCCCCTTGAGGCGCTTGAGGAGCTTGAAGCGCGGTCCCCTCCCGCGACGGTGACTGCGACAGCCCGGCCGAGGCCAGGCAAAGAAACAACACGGCGGCTGATAACGGCTTGATCTTAATGTCCACTCAACGGTACGTATCCATCGACTTCCTGAGATCCAGCATACGATCTTCAACGATCCGCCATCCCCGAAACCCGTTCTTCACAGGTACAGCCCGGCGCCGCGCTATAATTCTCCACCAAGGAGAATCCCCATGGCTACACCTCCCGTCATCACCGACCGCGGCGACCTTCAGCAGCAGCTGCAGTCCATCGTCCCCTCCGGCAGGACGCCGCAGCCCTACACCCAGGGCGTGTTGGGCATCAACAGCCTTCTTCACAGTTCCGGCGTCCCCCTCCCCACCGGCTTCGGCGAGACCGTCAAGCACAACGTGACCCTCGTCGAAACACGCCAAATCTCTTCCCCCACCGCCCATCTCAGGGAAGTCGGTCCGCTGTTCAATGCCGCCGTCGATCACTACAAATCGGGCAACTACGGAAACAGCGCCATCTGCCTCGGAGGGGCCGTCGCCAACCTCACCATCGCTCCCCTGCTCTCCGGTTCCGCGCAAAGTTCCAATATGAAGATCGGCAAGTAGCAGACCACCGATCCCGGCCCGTAAACGCCCCGCCTACGACAGCCTACGACAGCCTGACCGTCGTGAACCCAGGGCGCGCCCAAAGGCTCAACCCTAATCCACCGCCACCAAGTCCACCGCCACCTGCCC
>CAXTUR010000333.1:0-2052 GCA_964247455.1 uncultured Acidobacteriaceae bacterium
GTGCTGATCTCGTGGCATTCGGCCGCCATTTCATCGCCAATCCCGACCTGCCGGAACGGCTGCGCCACCACCATCCGCTCAACGCCTATGACCGCGAGACTTTCTACTATGGCGGCATGGCGGGCTACCTGGACGACCGCCGATACCCCAAGCTGGAGCAGGCGGCATGACCCCGCTCTCGGGCAAGACAGCCCTGGTAACCGGCGCGTCCCGCGGCATCGGCCGGGCGACCGCGCTGGCGCTGGGGCGGCAAGGGGCCAAGGTGCTGATCCATTACGGAAACTCAAAGGCAGAGGCCGAGACGGCGGCCGAGGCCATTCTCGCCGGCGGGGGGCAGGCCGACGTGTTGGAGGCGGACTTGGCCGCACCGGACGGGCCGCACCGGCTCGCTGCCGAGGTGCTGCGGATCGCTGGCGGGCGGCTCGACATCCTGGTCGCCAATGCCGGGATTTCGAAGGCCGCCCCCATCGAGGACCACACAGTGGCGGAGTTCGACCGGCTGTTCGCGGTCAACGTTCGGGCGCCGTTCTTCCTCGTTCAGCAGCTTCTGCCCGTGCTGGGCGAGGGCAGCAGCATCGTGCTGCTGTCGTCCCTGGCGGCGCGGACCGCGGTCGGCACGCTGTCCGCCTACGCCGCCACAAAGGGCGCCATCGACACGCTGGTCAAGCACCTGGCGCTGGCCCTGGGTGAGCGGGGAATCCGCGTCAATGCCGTGGCGCCTGGCGTGATCGATACCGACATGTCCAGCTTCACCAAGACGGAGGCGGGGCAGGCGGTCACGCTTGGCATGCAGGCGCTGAAGCGTATCGCGCAACCGGACGACGTCGCCGACGCCGTGGCCTTCCTGGCGTCTGACGCGGCACGCTGGATCACCGGCGACACCCTGCGCGTGGACGGCGGTTCACGGCTCTGATGACAACTCGAGAGAAGGACACACCCATGAGCGAGAAGACGGTCAAGATTCCCGGGCCCGACCACCCGATCACGATCGAGCCGACACCCGGCCGCGTCGTCGTGATGGCCGCCGGGCACGTGGTTGCCGATAGCCGTCACGCGCTGACCCTGCGGGAGGCCGCCTACCCGGCCGTCCAATACATCCCGCGCGCCGACGCGGACATGACGGCCCTGCATCCGACCGACCATACGACCTATTGCCCCTACAAAGGCGATTGCAGCTATCTCAGCATCGTCCCGGGTGGCGAGCGAGGGGTCAATTCCGTCTGGAGCTATGAGGAACCGTATGCCGCGGTGGCCGCGATCAAGGGCCACCTCGCCTTCTATCCCGAGCGCGTCGACTCCATCGCCATACTGCCCGACTAGCCGCTCACCGTGACACCGACGCGTTCCACAGCACCGGCACGGGCACCGTGGCCTTTCGCCAGACCACACATGGTTTGCCGGAGATCGTTATCGATGCGACCAACGGGACCACAGCGCGAAAGCCCGGCTGCCAAGCTTGACGCGGTCCGCTGTTCGATAAAACGCTTGCTTTGCCGGCAAGAGTTGGAACGGCGAACTTAAACTCTCCGGCCAAAGCACTCGCCTGGGACTGATTGGCTGCCATCCTGGCGCAGGTGACGATTTGTTAGTCGCGGCCTAGCCGAGCCGACAGCGGCTCTCGAATGCTAGCGTGCGACAGCCGATTCAGTGTCGCTGCGGTCACCGCAACGGCCGCATGACCGCGTAGCAGGATGTCCGCTGGGTTCACCGCCGCGTCCGAGAGCAGACTGTCTGCTTTCGGCCGGACCCTGCCAACAAGAGAACGTCTTCTTTTCCCCTCTTCCACCGGAAAGCCGCTAGTCTGCTCCCGGCCACAAGCAGGAAGAGTTCTCAGCGGTTCACTATGTTCTCAATTCAACGCGGCCACACGGCGACCGTCGCAAGGCGCGGGTGCTGAACGAACGACGATCAGTCGGGGAAGCTGTCGCCGAACATCGGCAACCCACTGACGGACTGCGCTTTGGTCGCCTCGTCCTGAAGCACGTCCCAGTGTTCGGCGAGCTTGCCGTCCTCGATGCGGACGATGTCGGCCGCGACCCATGCGACAGGTCG
>CAXTUR010000334.1:0-2046 GCA_964247455.1 uncultured Acidobacteriaceae bacterium
CGACAAGCCGGCCACTCCAGCCAGTCCCACAAACGCCTTTTCAACGCAATCGACCTCATGTAAGCCGTAGGGCGGAACTTCGGCTGATCCCGGAAGTGGACGTTTGCTGCCACTGTATGGGGGCCGCTTCGCGCCGCATCCCGGACGTTTAGGCGCTTGGGGCAGCTTCCCAGAAGCAGACATTGTTCTCTGTGGTCGCCAGGGAGGCCATGCCTCAACAGAGATGCTGCACGGTTCTGCATGGTTCAGGTAATGTCAAAAGGGGCCGGCCAGTCCAGCCGGATGGCGAGGGGCGGGCATGTTAAGGACAGGCACGAGCAAACGGCGGGCAGAACGCCTCGAAGAGCGGTTCGACTTCCAGGGCGATGCAATCGCGGTCATAGAAGGGCCGATCCTTCGCACAGCCCTCCACAGGGTCGTGGAGCGGGCGACCGGAGCTGAGCGGATGCTCCGCATATGGCGGAAGACGGGCACTTCGGCAGATCGAGATCTCCGCCAGCTCTGGGAACACGAGCGCCGGCAGGTACAACGACTCATGGCCACGGCGGGTGCGGACGACCTCGTGGTGAACGTCATGGAGTTCGTCGAGGACGACCAGGAGTTCGGGGTAGTGCTGGAGGACGCCGGCATGCCGCTCTCGCGCATGAGGGAACGGGCTGACCGGCACCACTGGCTGCTCCACCTCTCCGCCCCGACCAGCAGGATAGTCCTCTGGCGCAACCTGGCGAGGACCGCCCAGGGCCTCGGCCTACTGCACGCGCAGGGCATCATACATGGCCGTCTACTGCCGACGGCTATCATGACCATCGGCGGCCGCGTGCCTGACTTTAAGCTCACCGGCTTCGAGTGGAGCCTGTGGTTCGCTGCGCCGTCCTCCGGGCACGGTCACGCCCGCATACTCGTGGAACGGGGCGGTGCGCCTGCTGCCTGCTCCTTCGCCACCGACTGGGCGGCGCTGGGCGCGATCGCCGCCGAGCTGCTCAAGATGAACTCCCAGCCTGGAGCGATTCCCGTTCCCCGGCCGGACGCCGTCGAGCTTACGCCATCGGAGAGTGGGCTGTTGCGCACGCTGCTCAGGCCCACGCGCACCGAGGCGCTGGACGCAGCCAGCGTCGTCGCTGCGATCGGCGCCATCGCTGCCGAGCTGGAGCGGAGCGGGAGCGTCCGCACCGGGATACACCTGATGCCGTTGAAAAAGGAGCTGCGATTGTCGTTGCTGCGACACGAACAGGCGTGATTCTCTGCTGTTGGAAGAGCGATGGAGACGGCGATGATGGGCAATCGGGTGATGGCGGAGCCGCTATTCTACACGTTCCGCCTCGAGGACCATGTTCCGCCTGACCATCCCTTACGCGCCGTCGACATGCTGCTCGACACGGCGTTCATCCGCCGGGTCATGGCACCCCATTACAGCGCGATCGGCCGCCCCTCGATCGATCCCGAGCTGATGATCCGCATGCTGTTGATCGGCTACCTCAACGGCATGCGGTCCGAGCGTAAATTGTGCGCTGAGGTGCATCTCAACCTGGGCTATCGCTGGTTCTGCCGCCTCGGTTTGGATGGTGCGGTGCCGGATCACAGCACCTTCAGCAAAAATCGCCACAGCCGCTTTCGGGATGCCGGCGTGTTCCGCGCGGTGTTTGAGGAGGTCGTGCGCCGTTGTACCGAGGCTGGTCTGGTTCCCGGGAACGAGGCGGCCGCCGATGGCAGCCAAGTCGAAGCCTGCGCCAGTCGGCATAAGCGCCTGCCTGGACGCAGCACGCCTGAGACATGGGAAGCAGATCGCGAGGCTCAGACCCGCCCGGTGCGCGAGTATCTCGAGGCGCTCGCTGCTGCAGCACCGCCCGAGCCAGACGAACCCCAGCACGACGCCCCGAAACACCTCTCGCCGTCCGACCCGGCGGCGGCTTGGAGCAACAAGCACGGGACAGGTGTATTTGCCTACGAGACCAACCTGCTGGTCGACACCGCCTACGGTGTCATCGTGGATGTGAGTGCCACACCAGCACGGTTGAGCCAGGAGATCGTCGCCGCCAAAGTGATGCT
>CAXTUR010000335.1:0-2036 GCA_964247455.1 uncultured Acidobacteriaceae bacterium
CCGTTATATGTGGTCAGCAGCAGTTTATAGCTCCCGGCCGGCAGCGAGCCCACCACGCTCTGCTTTCGCTGGTCATACCCCAATGCAAAGCCGGTCCATCCGTCGCCATCCTCCACCTGCACCGCGATGCCTTGAGCGGGCGGGTTCGCCACTCCGATCTCAATCGGAAAGTACGGCGAAGCGCGCAACGTGATGTTGGCTTCGACGGTTGCGCCCGCCGTCACAGGAATCAGGGCCGCCGTCTGCAGATTCGTCCCGTTCGGATACCCTACAGGCGGATAGCCGACCTTTGGCTCTTCGTCGTTCCGCGCCCCCACTGCGCGCTCCGTCCACTCCCGCGTCAGTACCTTGTACTCGCCCGCGGCCAGGTCGGCAAAGCGGTACTCTCCGCGCGCGTTCGTCTGCTGGAAGTTCATGGCCCGCCACACGCCGCGTCCATCCTCCACTCGCTTCTGCATCAATTGCACCGGCACCCCTACGGGCGGCTGCGGCCGGTCGACCAACACGCGCCCGGCAACGACACTTTCAGGAACTAGCGGCACGCGGACCGTACCCTCCAGCACCGACACATCGGTCAAGGAGAGCACCGTTGCGCGCTCCGATGGTCGATACCCCGGTTTACGCGCCATCAAGTAAAGCCCTGCACCTACAAAGCCGGATGATGGTCCAGCGTAGGCAAACCCCGGCGAGTTTGCTCCACCAACCCGCAGCTCAAACGCAAACCGCCCCTCGGCATCCGTCAGCTGCGCCATCCGCTGGTCCGCCGTTGTCACCAGCGCCCGCTCCACCGGCGCGCCAGACACAGAGTTCACCACCACCCCATGTACAGTGTGAATCGTCTCGGCCCCACCGCCGAAAGCCTGCTGCGCCACGCCTCGCGCGCCTACCAGCAACCCCAGCAGAAGCGCACCCACACGCCGCATCGCACCCCTCCGCAACGCCCCTACTCTACCACTCCTTCACCCTTCAGCTCCTGCCGCAGCCCTTCCATCTCCGCCAGCGCGTGCTGATTTCCTGTCCGGTTCGCCGCCGCGATGCCTTCGTGCAGCCGGGTCAATGCTTCATCCTTGCGCCCTATCCGCGCCAGCGTTTGCGCCGACATCTGGTACCCGGGCACGTAGTCTGGATTGTCCCGCAGCAACCGCGCAAACTCCAGCAGTCCTTGTTCGTCGTTCCCTTGCGCGATATGCTCCAACGCCAGCCCATACCGCGCAAAGGCGTTCGCCGGGTCCGTCTGTAACACTTCCGTCAATCCCGCAATCTTGTCCATACCCATACGATGCGCCAAACCGTACACTGGCAACAATGCCCGACATCCCCCGCACCGTTGCCGCCTCCCAGTCCGAGCGCACCGAGATCGTCTTTCCCGCCGACTCGAACGCCATCCATAACCTCTTCGGCGGCCGTCTAATGCAGTACATCGACCTCACCGCCGCGATGGCCGCCTCCCGCCACGCCCGCGCCATCTGCGTCACGGCCAGCATGGACCACCTCGACTTCGTCTCCCCGGTCCGCGTCGGCGAGCTCCTTATCCTGAAGGCCAGCGTAAACCGCGCCTTCCGCACCTCGATGGAAGTGGGGGTCCGCGTTATGGTCGAAGATATCCGCGCTCAGGCCTTCCGGCACGTCTCGTCCGCCTACCTCACCTTCGTCGCCGTCGACCAGACTGGCCAGAAGCTCCTCGTGCCTCCCGTGCTGCCTGAAACGGACCACCAAAAACGCCGCTACGAAGACGCCGGACGCCGCCGCGAGATGCGCTCCGGCGAAACGGAGCGGAAACGCCACCTGCGCGCCCTGTCTCCCGCTACCTTCAATGTGTAGCTTTTCTGGTTGTCAATCCCGAAGGAAATCCGCGTCTCCCGCGGATCGGCGCATAATGTACTGATAAGAGGTACTCTCCGTGGTCGCCTCAGCATTCAAAACTCGCCCATCTTCCTTGATCGATCGGAGATCTTTTCTGCTCTCGACTGATCCGCTGTAAAGCCAAGTGCAACGAGCGTAGATCAGCACGCGCTCTTAACCCACAGCCACAGGAG
>CAXTUR010000336.1:0-2023 GCA_964247455.1 uncultured Acidobacteriaceae bacterium
ATCCGCAGGCTCTTCTCCGCAATCTCCCGCGCGGAAAGCTCCGTGTTCTCCAGCAACGCCCGCGCGCTTGCCAGCGCGTAGCTGCCGCCGGAGCCGATGGTGGCGATGCCTTCGTCGGGGTCGATCACGTCGCCGGTGCCGGAGAGCAGAAAGGTCTGCTTGGCGTCCGTAACGATCAGCAGCGCCTCCAGCTGGCGGAGCATCTTGTCGGTGCGCCAGTCTTTCGCCAATTCCACCGCCGCGCGGCCAAGATTGCCTGCATACTGTTCAAGTTTCGTCTCGAAGCGGGCGAAGAGCGAGAAGGCGTCGGCGGTCGACCCGGCGAACCCGGCCAGCACCTTGTCCTGGTACAACCGCCGTATCTTCTTCGCGGAGCCCTTCATAATGGTGCCGCCGATCGACACCTGCCCGTCGGCCGCCATCACGACGGAGTCGCCGCGCCGGACGCAGATCACGGTAGTCGAGCGGACCCTACGGCCGTCGCCAAGGTCGAGTGGATGGCCTGATTGTCTAAATAGAGAGTGCTTCGTAGTCACACTCTAGTATATCGCTTTGTGCTCCCGCGAAAACGCACGGAGCGGGCGCATCGGCTATGCTGATTCCAAAGGCCCGTGTTCCCGGAACTCACCTCGCACCTGCACCTCGCGCGACTCACCCGGCAACAGGTGGGCGCGCTCTCCATCGCGATACTGAGTGCTGCTGCGGTAGCTTGGTGGGCGCTCACCCGCAAGCGGCCTGACCCTGAGGCGTTGGAACTCGACCGCCGCACCCTGCTCGCCGAGGCTGGACGCATCATCGACGGCAGCATCATTGGCGTTGACGGCGTGACCGAAGATGACAACGACGACGGCAGCCTGGATCTCACCACCGACAGAAGGTGGGAGACGCCTCACGTGCTGCTCTATCGTTACCGCATCGCCGGAGTGACGTATGAGTGCGCGCAGGATGTAACCGCCTTGCCTCAGAAGGTCTCCAATCTTCGGGTCGACCTCCCGATTCAGGTCCGTTACGATCCGCACAATCCTCAGGACAGCATCGTCGTTGCCGAGGAGTGGAGCGGACTTCAACAGGATGGAACGTTGACTCACTCCGTTTGAAGCCGCCCGGCGGCGAAGACTACACTTGAAATTATGCACATGGTCGCCAGCCCGAACCTCACCATGCAGCGTGTACTCCAGTGCTCCATGGCGGCGACCTTCCTCTACGTCGTGGCCACGTTCTACTTCGGCGTGCGCGCCCACTCGCTTGCGTTGATCTCGGAGGCCGGCCACAACGTCAGCGACCTGCTTGCCATCCTGCTCTCGTTCGTGGCCGTCTACTTCCAGTCGCGCCCAGCCACCGACGAAAAGACCTTCGGCTATCAGCGCGCCGGGGTGCTGGCCGCCTTCGTCAACGCGCTGACGCTGATCGTCCTTTCGGCCTGGATCGTCTTCTCCGCCCTGCAGCGCTTTACCGCGCCAGTCGCCGTGCAGCCCCGCCTCATGGTGATGGTCGCGGCGGCGGGCGTCGTGATGAACGGAGCCATCGCCAGCCTGCTCTGGAAGTTCTCGGGCGACGTGAACATCCGCGGCGTCTTTCTCCATATGCTGGGCGACACGCTTTCGACGGCGGCGGTGATCGCGGGCGGTGCGGGCATTCTGCTCACCGGCCTCACGTGGATCGATCCACTGCTCTCCATCCTGATCGCCGGGATGATCCTCTATAGCTCCGTCGGCATCGTCCGCGAGACGCTCCACATCCTGCTTGAAGGCACGCCAAAAGCCATGCGCCTGGCCGAAATCCGCTCGGCCATGCAGGGAGTAGCGGGCGTGCTGAATGTTCACGACCTCCACGTCTGGAGTCTCGGCTCGTCCTCCCACGCGCTCGCCAGCCACATCCAGATCGCAGAAATGCCGATTTCAGAGTGCGGCCCCATCCTCGACGGCATAAACTCCGCCCTGCGCGACCGCTTCCACATTCATCACTCGACGATCCAGTTCGAGACCACCGGCTGCGAGACGACGCACGGTTGCAGCGCGCCGCC
>CAXTUR010000337.1:0-2015 GCA_964247455.1 uncultured Acidobacteriaceae bacterium
GTGTTGTGGATACGCGGAAAGGAGGAGACGCTAGCGCGGGCGGGCATCGCGGTGGTGGGGACGCGGCAGCCGTCGCCGTATGGGGCGGGGATGGCGGAGCTGTTATCGCGGGACCTGGCGAACCGGCGGCTGGCGATCTTCAGCGGCATGGCGCGCGGGGTGGATACTGCCGCGCATAAGGGGGCGCTCGACGCGGGCGGAGTGACGATAGCGGTCTGGGGGACGGGGATCGACGTGATCTACCCGAAGGAGAACAAGAAGCTGGCGGAGCGCATCGTGGAGAGTGGCGGAGCGATCGTGAGCGAGTACCCGCTGGGGACGTTTCCCGCGCCGCAGAACTTCCCGGTGCGGAACCGGATTTTGAGCGGGATGAGCGTCGGGGTGCTGGTGATTGAGGCGGGAGAGTACTCGGGAACGCGAACTACGGCGCGGTGCGCGATGGAGCAGAATCGCGACGTGTTTGCCGTACCAGGCAATGTGACAAACAAGAATGCCTGGGGGCCGAACACCTTAATTAAGCAGGGGGCAAAGCTGACGGCGACCTGGGAGGATGTGTGGGAGGATTTGCCGTCGCAAGTACGTACCCAGCTCGAGCAGGAGATGGAGGCGTCGGGGGGGCGGGGTGAATCGAAGTTGAGCGGGGCGGCATCTTTGTTTGAGGAGCGGCCAATGCCGGAGGGGGAACGGCTGGTGTTTGAGCGGCTGCGGCACGATGAGTCGATACAGCTGGATGGGCTAATTGAAGTGCTGGAAGGCACGTTGGCTTCCCCGGAGATCTTTACTGCATTGTTTGAGCTGGAGCTGGCTGGGCGGGTAAAGCAGTTGCCTGGAAAGCATTACGTGCGCTGCTTCTGACGACTTAACGCCGATGAAGGCGGATGGACGGATCAGTACGGGTTGACCTGTCTTGATCGGTGTCCTCCGCTTTGATCGGTATTGAGCCCTTCTGATTTGGGACGAGAGCGTGACGTTTGTGGGTGGGGAGCGTCCCTTTCAGCGTTGCGGAAAGATGACGGGCCGCCGGAAGCGTGGTAGGTTCGCATTGAACGCAGTCGAACGAGGTTTGTGCGGAGCGGGCCGATGGGCGGCCGGGTTCCGGTGGGATCGTTGAAGAAAGTTGAAGGTAGCGATGGGAAAGTCATTGGTGATCGTGGAGTCGCCAGCGAAGGCGAAGACGATCAATAAGTATCTGGGCTCGGACTACGTGGTGGAGGCCTCGATCGGCCACATTATGGACCTGCCAAAGAACGATATCGGCGTGGAGCTGAAGCGGCGGACGTTTGCGCCGACGCTGATCGTGTCTCCGGGCAAGGAGAAGATCGTTGACCGGCTGAAGAAGCTGGCGGCCAAGGCGGACATGGTGTATCTGGCACCGGACCCGGACCGCGAAGGAGAGGCGATCGCGGCGCATCTCTCCATGCAGCTGTTGCCGATGATGAAGGACAAGTCGAAGATTCGGCGGGTGACCTTCAATGAGATTACGCAGAAGGCGGTCAAGGCGGCCTTCTTAAATGCGCGGGATGTGAACGAGAATCTGGTCGACGCTCAACAGACCCGTCGGGTTTTAGATCGGCTGGTTGGGTATCAGATTTCACCCTTGCTGTGGGACAAGGTGCGGCGTGGGTTGAGCGCGGGACGGGTGCAGACGGTGGCGCTGCGGCTGATTGTAGAGCGTGAGTCGGAGATCAACGCGTTTGAGCCGGTGGAGTATTGGACAGTCGATGCATTGTTGAATCCAGGCAAGGGCGCGCAGGAGTTTGCGGCGCGGCTGGTGGGGATTGAAGGCAAGCCGATCCGGGTGCCGAATGGAGTGGACAAGGAGGGCAAAGAACTTTTCCTGGCGAACGCGCTGCCGGATAAGGAGGCGGTCGATGAGGTTCTGGACGATCTAAAGGGTGCGACATGGAGTGTGCGCGGCGTCGAGAAGAAGGAGCGGCGGCGGAACCCGGCTGCGCCTTATACGACGAGCAAGCTGCAGCAGGATGCGGCGGGGCGGCTGGGCTTCAACGTGCGCC